>JAJEAC010000132.1 GCA_022824315.1 Silicimonas sp. | reverse complement strand
ATGTTCGTATTTTGTTCGGTTTCGGGCGCCGGAGGCACGGCAATTCCGTGCCGATTCGCGGCGTCTGGCGTCCGAAACCCCACGCAGAACGTGAGACCCACCTCGCCAGCGTTTCAATTCAGTAGTTTTGCAAGAGGCTCTGTAGTATTAGCTCGATGCCTCTACCCAGTCGCGCGCCTTTAGGTTGGCCGCCGTGATCACGCTTACGTTCTCGACGTCCGGCCTCTCGAGTTCATCGAGTAGCCCGTAGCGGCGGGCACGGTTACGCTGGTACGCTCCACACAGGTGAAAACCGACGCATCCCGGGTTGTCTTTCAGATCCGCCAGCGTCTCGGCATACCAACCCCCATTGTTGCGCGTAAACTCGCCGGGTTCGGTGTGCCATTTGATCTTGGCTGCGTCCGCGAGCAGGACCGGTTTGCCCGTTTGTCGGTACCATTCGTCGAGCCGCATCACGGGATCGACGAAGTCTTGAAACGAGAGGACGTCGACATGGGGCAGTGCCGCTTGGATGACCTCGAGGGCAATCGGCTCGTTCGCCTCATAGCGATCTCCGAGCAGCAGGTGGTTCTCGTCATAGCGGCGGATCGCGTCATGGATCGTCCTGTAGTACAAGTCGGCGAGGTGTTTGAGCTCCCTGCGTCCGCTTTCCGATCCAAGGCGATCGGGATCGAACATCGGACCTCGCCACTCGTTTATTGGGCGGTCGTGAATCCAGCACGGGCAATCGCTGTAAAAGTAGCCGATGAGGTTTGGATCGTCGCTCAACTCGGCGCAATGTGAGCGCGCGACATAATCGCACCACTCTGTCCACTCGCTGCTCCGCGGGTCGAAGTGAACCGTATGCTGCTCCCATTGGTGGGATTCAGTGAATGGCAACAGGTGGCAGTAGGGCATTTCGAGCGCGCTGTACTCTTCCTGAGTGAACGCCCGTGAATGCCGCCAATGCCGAACCGTTACCTCCTGAACCCAACCGACAGTGTTGAAACCCCATTGTTTCAAGTTCGGTGCCACCGACTCACGGATCCAGCGCTCGGTGCTGCCGCCATACTTCTCTCGCCAGATATGGACGTTCTCCGGATAGCGGAGGCTTGCGGGATCGATGTGATTGAGCCCCAGTGAGAAAAACGGGTCCCCGTCGGGCGTGACCAGCCACCAACGCTGCCTCTTCTCGAGCCTGAAAAACCCCGTCGGAGCAAACCGTGGTCTGTCGAGGCCGGAACCGTTCTCCAACCCATTGTTAGCCATAACACCCTCCTGTGTCGGTCATTCGTGAGGCGGAACCGTAAAGCGGGTGCCGCGCTGTGATTTGCTGCCGTCCGGTGCCGGGCAGGGCCAAGGATCGCCGGACGTCTTCCGGCGTCGCAACCTCGTTGCCGCCGCATTCGCAGATTCTATGGGCGCTCCACCTGGCACGATCCTGTCCAGTGCGAGCTAACGGTGATTGCCGTGGGCTGAATACCGAGCCTCAGCACGACGTCGGAAACCTCGCAGCTCATCATCCAACATCTGGATTTCTAATTCGGACTTGATATCGGTCGCGAAACGTCTTGACATTTCATTTGACGCCACGATCGCTTGCCACAGAGGAGCCCGGCGTTCGCCGTAGCTATTCCATATTCCTTCAAACATGCTCAGCAAAGGGCCGTCCTGTAAGTCATACATTGTTCCACAAAAGGCAACCCCGGATACATTGGGATCGCCCAAGTGCCGACGGTAAAGCATTCTGAACATCTCCGCTTTATCTTCGACCGTGACCCCGTCCTTGTCTGACGTATTTGCTGGCAATCTGCCGCAAACTTCATCCGACACAAGAACGGGCAAACGGGCCTCGCTCGATAAGGTCTCGAACGGAAACTGGGGGTTCCAGTGTTGCGGTGCGGCCACGTCTACAAGAGGCGATAGTGCCTTCCATGTCTCTACATCGAAAGACTGTTCCTTAACGTAGCTTCCGAAAATAAGATGATTTTTGTCAACCTCGCGTATGGCATCCTTCAGTACACCATAAAGCTGTAGAGCCATCGCGCGTTTGAATTCCTGTAAGTCCTCTTTGGCCGCCTGCGTATCTTCACTCCGGTAATGAGGAAGGTCACATTTAACCAGATCCCCAAACGACTCAAAGCTGACATCATGAGCCTTGTTATAGTTTCGTATATTCTCGTACTTGTCTTGCAAGATACTCCTAAATACCTGGCATGCCGCCCCATCAGAGTTAAATAGAGAGACAATCCACGGAATCGGCCTAAGGAATGATCCGTAACCGTAATAATATCCTAGGACCCATGGATCGTTTGAATACTGCGAACATTTCTGCTTAGTTTCATTTATCAAATTATTGACATATGAATCATCAAATACATCTGGCCGCTCTTCGCCAGATGCGAGCTGGTCTGGATGCGGAATGGGAAATAGTCCGACAGCAAATGGAATCTTATTCTCACGAAAATAATCTTCGATTTCCGGAATATTCACAAATCCGTTCATATTTCGGCACGCACTCGATGCACCACCAAGTGCGGAATTGAAACCGAGCTCTTTGTATTTTGCAATCCAGTCGATTATCCAGTCATGCGAGTTTCCTCCATACTGGGATTGGACCGTCTTTTCGCTACCATAGGTAAAGATGTGGCTCAGCGACACCGGGAAGAATTTGTGACCCGATGGCGTAATAAACCAGCGCCTGCCATCGCTGGGCTCAAGACGAAAGTACCCGGAAGAAGGGAATACGTCGTCACCAAAGCCACCAAAGTCATCCGATTTATCACAAGAATCCATTACTGTTGTTCCTCACTTTGAGTCTTGTTCATCATTCCACACGACGGAAAGAATCGCCGATCGCGCTCTCAGTTAGCCTATTGGCGGCTTCACCCGACTCTCGGAAGATGTGAACGTGCCGGTTCGAGAAACCGATTGACAGATTGTCACCAGGTTTCGGGCGCACATCGGCGCGGGACTCGACAACCATGGTCTCATCCGACGGCAGCGTGGTGTGGGCGAAGCGGACGCCGCCAAGATTTTCGACTACGTCGACCCTACCGCTCACGAGGGACGTTTCACTTTGTGTAACGATGTGCTCAGGGCGAATACCGACCGTGACAGGCTCACCATCCGCCAGTTCGTGACCAGGCATGTGGAGGCGCCCGCCTGCAGCCAGTTCAATATTCCCTCCGCCTATGTGACGGCCCTTCAGAAAGTTCATCTGAGGTGAACCGATGAAGCCGGCAACGAACAGGTTCCTGGGTTCTGAAAATAGCTCGTCCGCGGTGCCGATCTGCTCGATCTGGCCGGCGCGCAACACGACGATCTGATCGGCAAGGGTCATCGCCTCTACCTGGTCGTGGGTCACGTAGATCATGGTTGCCCGCAACTGTTGATGAAGCTTGGCAATCTCGACTCGCATGACGACGCGAAGCTCGGCGTCGAGGTTTGACAGAGGCTCATCGAACAGAAAAACCGTGGGATCGCGCACGATGGCACGCCCGATAGCGACCCGCTGCCGCTGACCGCCGGATAGTGCGGCAGGGCGACGGTCTAGAAGGGGTTCGATATGCAAGGTATCTGCGGCCTCGTCGACGCGCTCCCGTATCTCGTCCTTGCCGGCTCCGGCCATCTTGAGGCCGAAGCCAATGTTGTCCCGCACGGTCAGGTGCGGATAGAGCGCGTAGTTCTGGAATACCATCGCAACGCCACGCCGCACCGGGGAAACGTCGTTTGCACGTTCACCGTCGAACAGGACATCGCCGGCAGAGATATCTTCGAGCCCTGCGATCATCCGCAATAGAGTGGACTTGCCGCACCCCGAGGGGCCGACGAAGACGGTGAGGGAGCCGTCCGGAATTACGAGATCGAGGTCCCATACGACCTCATGATTTCCGTATGACTTGCTGACATTCTTTAGTTCGATACGTGCCATAGTCGACTTGTCTCCGTTCTTCGTTCAGCGACCGGCCAGCGAACCGCCGACACCGCCGACGCTGAAGAAGCGGTTCAGGGTTGCGAATACGAGGATGGGGGGAAGCATCATGATGACGGCGCAGGCCATCACTGGGCCCCAGTCCGTTTGGTTCTGCTGGAAGAATGTCTGGAGCCCGATCGGCAGTGTGAATTGACTGTCCGATCTGAGGAACACGAGTGCGATCAGGTAGTCGTTCCAGGCAAGTAGAAAGCTAAAGATCATCACCGACAGGATGCCAGGCAGCGAGTTGCGCAGCACGATCCGCACGAAGGTGGTGAAGACCGAGCATCCGTCGATCCAGGCGGCTTCCTCCAGGTCTTTTGGAATAGAGTCGAAATAGGCAGCCATCATCCAGCAGGCGACCGAGATGGAAGTGGCGACGTAAATGATGGCCACGCCGGCCAGCGAGTCGACAAGCGAAACCTGCGCGAACATCACGAAGAGCGGGATGATGAAAACGATGACCGGTAAGCTCTGTACGGCGAAGATGGTGAGCGAGAAGGCGTTGACCGCGCGCCCCCGTGCCCGTGAAAGGACGTAGCCCGCCGGGGCCGCGACAATGAGGGAGCAGACGGCGGCGATCAGAGAGACGCCGAGACTGTTGCTCAACCAGAGAAGGACCTCGGTGTTGCGGAAGATGTAGACGAAATTTGTGAACGTTGGGCCTGCAATGTCCGTTCCGAGTCGGGGCCGGAGAGACAGCCAGAAAACGGCGCAGAGCGGCGACAATAGGACGGTGCTGATGATCAGCAGAAGGATCGTGCGCGCCCAGTCGGGGCGCTTCTTGGGGTTCGTTGGTGTCATTGCAAGCTCGACTTTCGAATCTGCCGCAGCAGGAAGATCGACAAGGCAACGAGTGCGATTGTCACAATGAAGGAGATCGCGACACCGTAACCGGGCAGGAAATCTTGGAACACGGTGCGATAGGCCATTACGATCAGGGTCGTGGTGGAACTGAGGGGACCACCGCCGGTGAGCAAGTAAATCGTCGGGAAATCGTTGACCGAGAAAAAGACCATGAGAATCCACGCGATGTAGGTGGTCCGCGCGGTCATAGGCAGGATCATGTGGCGCAGGCGTCGCAGGCCGGAGCAACCGTCGACCTCGGCGGCTTCCATGACGTTCTTGTCGATGGCCTGAAGCGCGCCGCCCATGATCATGAGCATGAAGGGATAGCTGATCCAGACCTTGAAGACGCAGACCGTTATCATCGCCATCGTCGGGTCGGCAAGGAACATCACGCGACCCAAACCTATCGCCTCCACCGCCTGCGGCAAGAGGCTGTAGGGCGTGGCAAGCAGCCAGTTCCAGCTCATCGAGGAAACCACGATGGGCACAATCCAGGGCAACAAGAGCAGCACTCTGAACAATGCACGGCCCGGGAACGGCTTGAGCATCAACAGGGCAAGGCCGAAGCCGACAGCCCAGCTGCCAAGCACGCCAGCCATGGTGAAGATCACCGTGAAGCGGACCGCTCTCCAGAAGGCGGGGTCGCGGAAGACCTCTGCGTAGTTTCCGAAGCCGACGAACTCCCCCCAGTTAAGGAGGGAGCCGTCGTACATCGATTGGAAAGCCGCGAACAGGATCGGATAGCCGTTGATCGCGACCATTAGCAGGATGGACGGCAACGCCAGACCAGCAAGTGTCAAGCGGCGTGCTTGCGTTGCTGAAAGGGCCGTGTTCCCGAAGCGAGTGCCCTTTTTGTCTATCTTCGCCGTCCCGAGCGTCATTACATCACCCGCGCAAGCGCATCTTGTAGATCGCTCAGCAACTGACGACTGTCGGATTTCCCGGCAACGATTTGTTGCACGAAATCCGCCGTAGCGGTGCCGCCGTCAACGGCATTCAGTGCACCGAACGACTTCTCAGACTGTGCTGCAATGGTCTTGCCGACCGGCTGCCACTCATTGATCGCCCTGACCACGTTCGGGTTTTCCTGAATCACAGGAAGCTCAGCGATGCTGCGCTTTACCGGAAGGGCGTTAACCAGGCCCATCTCCCAGAGCTTCGAGATGTTGTCGAGGTAGTGCATTACGAAGGCTTCGGATGAGGCCTGGTCGGGTGTCGTTGTGAACATCATGATCGGATTGACGTAATAGACCGTCCCGGTTTCGCCGCGGTCGCTTTTGAGCGGTGAAATCACCTCGAAATCGTCGCGATCCTCGACCGGCATTTCTTTATCCATGCCGGGTTGCTCGAAGCCCATTGCGATGCGGCCGTTCTTCCAGTCCTGGGTCGCGTTGTCCGAGGTGTAGCTCGCGGCGTATGGGTCGATGATCTTCTTCCGGACGCATTCGTTCAGGAAGTCGAGCGTTTCGATGTTGCGATCATTGACGCAGTCGAGCGAACCGTCCGGCGCGAAGTATCCACCACCATTGTTGATCATGAAGGCCGAGATCGTGTGCTTCGCAAGGGTGGTCGTGGAACTGGCGGCAAGCGCGAGTCCGACCCTGCCGATTGCGGCGAGCTTTTCCCCGGCAGTCAGGAAGCTTTGCCAGTCTGTTGGAACATCGGCGCCGGCCTCTTCCAGAAGGGACTTGCGCATCCACATGACAAAAATGCTGTTGGACCAGGGCAGGGCGGCAATTCCGTTCGCGGTGCGCATCTTATCGAGCAACCCGGGCAGGAAGTCGTTCTGTCCCGCCGCATCCATTTTGGCGAGCAGGTCGTCGGCGGGGGCCATCACGCCTTGTTCCAGGAAGGGGAACGGAAGGTACGCGGCGCCGGTGCTGACTGCGGGTGTCGTGCCCGATGCGGCGGCCGAAGTGAACGTCTGGTACCAGTTGTTCCACGGGACTGACTGGTAGTCGGCTGGCAACATCCCAGCCGCCGGTTGATAGCTGTCGGTGATGCCCTCGGCGGTCTCGATATACCCTGAAGGGCCCCAGATCATATCCCAGAACTTGAGCGCACTGTCCTGTGCCATCACAGGCCTGATCGAAGTCATGGCGCCAAGCGCGGCTGCACCTCCGAGGAAACCGCGGCGGCCTATACTGGTTCTTGTCATAGTGGATTTCATTTCTCTTCCTCCTCCATTGAGATTTGTGCCGTTCAGGCGTCAAAGGCCGCCACGATGGCGGCGAAAAGTTTCTGGTCACGCTTCGCCTGCTCGAGCGTGGACTCCTGCGGGCCGCCGGCGATGACGGCGGTGTGGAACTCCATCCATTGCAGGGCGTAGGCATCGCGGTAGCTCGGCCGGTCGATGGTCAGCTCAAGGCAGTCTCCGCTTGTCGACTTGCTGGTGAACGTGATCGGCAGGTTGCGGATGTACGGGGTGTCGTAGTCGATCCGCAGCCGGCGATCGCCAGTGAAAAGCTCGATAAAGCAATCGAAGTCGCCGACCTGGTCGACGCCCATCTCGAATGTGGCGACGAAGTTGTCGTAGTTGAGAATGGCGGAGACGAACCTGCCCCCCGATCGTTGTGCCGCGCCAGCGACGCCGACGGGGCCGCCGATCAGGCCATGAAGAGCGGACAAATCATGGCTGCCCAGTCCGCAAAGCATCCGGTAGGCGCCGACATGGTCGGCGGGAGCCTCCGGGCCTATGGCTTCACCGATCTGGTTTTTCAGGCGCTGCTTGCTGATCTCGTCGGCGTCGGCCGGGAAATCGTTTGCGCGCAACACTTCGGTGACCTGGCCGATGAAATAGCCGTTCGGGCCAATGATATCGCGGACGGAGGCGTGCTTTACCTCGGCACCGTTCAGTTCATCCCGAAGGCGGCGATAGGCGCCGGCGAAGCGGCGCATGTAGCCGACCATAACGACCTTCCTCGCCTTGTCCCGCGCGTCGATCATCCGGTCGATGTCGCCGGAGTTCAGCGCGGCCGGTTTTTCGACGAGGACGTGGCATCCGGCCTCGAGTGCAGTGATGGCGGCGTCGGCGTGAAATTCGTCCGCGTGGGCGACGAGGACAACGTCGAGCGCTTCGCTTTCCACCATGTCTTCGACCGAACCGTAGGTCGCCGCGCCGCAGGCGCCCGCCGCCGCCTTTGCGAGGGTCGCGGAGAAGTCGCAGACGGCCTGGACATTGAACATCCCGGGCAGACCCGCGAAAGTGGGTAGATGTACGACCTGCGTGACCGTGCCGGCGCCAACGATTCCGACATTGAGCGCGCTCATGCCTTGAAATCCGAAAGGTAGTTCTTGGCGCTTCTTGCAAACTCGGCCGGGCGGGCGGGCTTGTCATGTTCGACAACCATAGGTATCGCGCCGAGCTTCCGCGCGTGGTTCCAGAGTTTCGGCCAGTCCATCGTTCCCTGCCCGAGGTCGCACCAGCCGTCTTCGTCAAGGTTCTCACCCTCGGGCGCGAGATCCTTGACGTGAACAGACGCAAGCAGGTTCTTGTAGCGGTCCATCCACGCAATCGGATCCTGTCCGGCGCGGGCGATCCAGGCGATGTCGGCCTGCCAGTTTAGAGCCGAACCGGAGGCACCGTCGAATAACGCCTCGAGAGCAGCGCGTTCGCCCGTGCTTTCGAATTCCCAATGATGGTTGTGGTATCCGAGCCGGATGTCCTGCTCGGCGAGTTCGTCGGCCATCCGGCCAAGTTCCTCGCCGCGCGCGGACCAGTCGGCATCGCTGCCGGTCCGCTCACCGTCGCCGAAGGCTGGCATGAAGACCTGGGTTATCCCGATGCCCTTGCAGATAGCGGTGACTCTACGGAGATCGTCACGCAGGCCCTCTATCCCGACGTGCGCCGTCGGCGCCTCGAGCCCGTGAGTCTTAAGCGACGTCTTCAGCTCTCCTGGGGAGGCCATGAGGCCACCGTAGGGCTCGACAAGCTGGAAGCCGGCCTCCCGAGCAACGGCACAGGACGCATCGGCGCCGCCGACATCCCTAAGCGAATAGAGTTGCAGGGACAGGGTAGCTTCCAATTCCGTTGACTGGCTGTTCAAAGCGTCAGGCTCCCTATTCGCCGGAGGCGACGCCTCGCCCCCCGGGTGGCGTGGCGTCGGCCACGTATTGGGTGTTTCGCGAGACGGCCGGCAGCTCATAAGCCGGCTTTTCTCCACCCACCCATTTCACGCTAGTTGTGCAAACGTTTACAGTCAAGAGGATTTTTTTAAGATTTTTTTTTGGTGTAAGTTGCGTAAAACGGCGCTCGTAGATAGGAGACGTATGTGAGATCAAATTCAAAGACAAACAGTTGGGAGGCGAGTCGGCCCGTCAAGCTGGTCGACATAGCGAAATTGGCAAACGTTTCCATCGCGACCGTCAGTCGGTCCCTTGCGGGTAGTGATCGCGTTTCCAACGACACGCGGGACAGGGTGATTTTCGCGGCCGAGAAGCTGGGCTACCGGGCAAATCGCCATGCGGTGTCTCTTCGCAAACAGCGGAGCCGCGTGATCCTCGTGATGATCCCCGACTTCGCAAACCACAACTTCGCGCAGCTGCTGATTCACATGGACCGAGCCGCGCATCGAGCGGGGTACGAAGTCATGATTGCGCATACGGGCGACGATACTTTGCAGGCTGATTCCCTGGCTGACGAGCTCTTCGCCGGCGGCATCGCCGGGATCATATTGACATCGTCCTATTGTCCTCCGCGGGTTCGCTCCCTCCTGTTGTCGGGTAAACAGCTCCCGGTGGTACGGACACTGAGTCCAACGGGGCGAGATGAACGCATCACCAGCGTACAGATCGACGAAATCGCGGCCGCGGACGAGATAGTGACACACCTCGTTGAGCAGGGGCATCGCAGGATCGCACATCTCGCCGGCGAGAAAACCCAACTGGTCGCAATGCAGCGGGAAGAGGGTTGGCGGCGCTCGATCGATCGGGCAGGGTTGAAGGATGCCGGAGTCATTTACCGGGGTTTTAGGGTCGAGGACGGACGGGCTGCCGCGCGCGAATTGGTCGAGGGCGAAGACCTGCCGGACGCCGTGTTCATCGCCAGCGACAGCGCCGCATTCGGATTCGTTAGCGAACTGCGCTTGCTCGGCGTCAGTGTACCCGACCAGATCGCCGTCGCCGGTTTTGACGATGTGTCGTTCTCGGAGCTCTTCACTCCGCCACTGACTACCGTGCATCTTCCGCGGCAGGCCATGGCGGAGCGGGCGGTTGACACTCTTGTTGCGATAATCGAAGGAGGGGAGCCGGAAGGCTACTCCTTCATACCGCACCGGCTTGTCGTTAGGGAAAGCAGCTTCCGGCATGGATAGGCGCATGTACTCACGGCATTAAACGGCGATGGAGGGTGGCGCGCACTGACCCTTTCGGCGATCTCGCCGACAACTCCGCATGCCAAGGCAGCTTCACCCGCTGGC
>JAJEAC010000045.1 GCA_022824315.1 Silicimonas sp. | reverse complement strand
ACACGGCGGAAAGCGACTCCCGCGGCTACGTGGCGGAGACGGACACGCTTGCCGTCGTGCCCTACGCCGCGATCCACGGCACGTGGGCGGCGCTGGGCGCGGGAACGGGCGACCTGTCCCTCGCGCCGGAGCGGTCCGCCCTGATGGAGGCCGGGACCGAATGGCTCTTCGCCGGCGCGGGATGGACTGATGGAAGCGTGTCGGGGGACGCCTTTTGGCAGCGCATGTCCTCGGACGCAGCCGACGGGCTCGCCGCTGCCCAGGGCGAGACATGGCGGCTGCGGCTCGGCTGGGCGGGCACCTTCGCGCCAACGCCGACGCTGTCGCTTTCGCCGTCCCTGTCACTCTTCGGCGAGGGCGGGGACATAACGGGGGAGTCGGGCATCGAGGCCGGACTCGGGCTGTCCTGGCGGGACGGTCCGTGGGCGCTCGACGCGCAGGCGTCACGGTCCTTCACGGACGGCGGCGCGGACGCGGAGTCGCTGTCCGGGACGCTGTCGCGGAGCTGGCGGAACACGCGCATGTTCGTCTCGGACGACACGGTCGGCGCGGAGTTCCGGAAGGAGTTCTGAGGCGGCGCAGGGCGAAGACAGTGCCGGCGGGGCACGCGATCACGGATGGCGCGCCCCGTCGCGGACACGGGGGCGTCCCGGAACCGGGTCTACCCATGCCGGCACCTGCCTGCCAAAGGTCAGGCCCCCGTGCCTTCCGTCAGCCCGTCCATCGCCTCCCCGATCCGCTCCGCCGCCGCGCGGATGTCGCGGTCGTCCAGGTGGACGCAGCGCAATGTCTTCTCATGTTTCGATGTCCCAAGAGCCGGGAGACCACGGGCACCGGCACGCCGTTCATGACGGCTCAGGAGGCGTAGTTGCCTCTTGTTCCAAATTCGGAACAAGGGGCAAATGGAGCGATCACATGATAAAATGATTTTGCGTGCTTGAAGGATCGAGAATCCTTCAAGCGCGGCTTCGGAAGCAAATCCGAGGCTTGACGCGCCGCTCCGGAACTCTGCGACCAAACGGAAGGGAATTATATACGTGATTACCCACGGGCCGCTCAGGACTCCGCGCCGGATTTTTCGCGATTCTCCTGATCCCGAGCAGCCTTCCGCGCTGCCTCGAAACGCCATTCCTGCTTAGGTGGCCCCAGCGAAATAGCCCGCGCTATGTTCTCAGGCGTGTCCGGAATCGGCTCTATTTCTGGGTAACGTTCCTTGCGCATCATGTCATCCTGAGGAGTTGATGGGGCTGTCCATTCTTGGATAGCGGATCGTTGACTGCACATCCAGACCCACTTCTCCAATTTTCGCAACTTTGCGCTTTACAGCCGCGACGAAGCCCGTTTAGCCTCTTCCCGTCACATCATTCGAACCCGCATATGTCGGGTCGCCCGCTGAATAGAACAGCCCTTAGACCCGGCACAGGGTAGCACCCTTTGTCCGGCGAATAGGCGGGACTTCAACCTTTCGGATGATGTGACAACGGCCCGGCGCCCGCCGGGTTCGGAACAATTGGGGAGCCAAGGCGTCGCATGTGGAAACTTACAGCAACTGCAATCTTCGCACTCGCAACCACGGTCACCGCGACATGCGCACTTGAACGCAAAACTATAGCCCGCAGCCAAGATTGGATTCTCGACACCCCTTATTCCGACGGCAAAATTGGTGCATCGCGCTAACTTCTGACCACAACGACGCTGATCTCATGATCTTTTACACTTCCGGCACCAAAACCCCTGCGGTCTCCGTCATGACTACCAATGGCGAACCCCCACACGGCGCGTACTCTCAACTCGAAATAGGGACCACGTCAATTTCCCTGCGAAACATCGACTATGACCTTGGTATCCCGCAGACCCAGGGAGAAAGCCTACCGGCCACAGCAAAAGCCACCAACACTGCACTTCACGCAATACGACGCGGAAAGACTGCCAAGTACACCGCCATCACAAGCGGAGGCACCACAATCACACGCCAATTTTCCTTGCACGGCGCAAAGGTGATGAGCAACGCGGCGGCGATAGAATGCGTTGGCGTCACTCCGACCATCACCACGCGATGACTTCCACCCAACCAAGCCAGCTACACCAGCACGAAACAGGGGGATTCGACATGCAACCGGCATTTCAATTTGCTTGCGTAGTCGCGCTTTGCGGCGCGGTCGATCTTGCAAACGCCGAGACTCGATCATTCACTTTCAACACCGACGACGGAGGCACATTTACCCTCACAACCCACGGCGATCAGGGGCCAATACCCTTCTCCGCAAACAAAAACAAAGCCTGGAAGTCCTTTGCCCTCCGCTACCCCGACGGCCAAATCGTTTGTAAAGCATTCACGCAGGACACCAACCGATCCAACATCACACTTCACATCAACCTAGAACCGCGAAACAGCCTCAAAGTCGTCGTAGAAACCTCTTTCAACATTTCCGCCGATCACGTCGCACTCAAAATCGGCAGACAGAGCTTCCACCTGCCCGCACAACACCTATTCGGAGGCGACCCACGCCACGCTTGGGTCAGCACGGAAACATACCCCGAAAAAACGCGCAAAATAATTGACGCCGTAAGACGCGGCAGCCGAGCGCACCTCACCGCCAAATCTCCCAGCGGATATGACATCACTGTCCCCTTTTCCCTGATGGGCGCGACCGCCATGACCAACCACGCCGCGACAAACTGTGGGATGCTAGCCGCAGTGCAGCCACCGCGACGCGCCCAGCCGACCCGGCAAGCACAAACCACCAGCCAACAGCGACAACATCAAATGCAAACAACAACCCACCAGCCACGAGAAGAAGATTTCATTACTGACCTCGGCGGACAACTCGGAAACCAACTCATGGACCAAGCCACCCAAATGTTAGCAGACGAGATCACAAATCAAATGTTTGGCGACTTCGGTTTCTGACCACTTTCCGATCCGCAATTCAAAAGGAGACTCCAAAATGACCGAACAAAACCACCCAGAAATCACCATCGAAACCCACGCTCAAGCCGAACAAATAGCCGAAGCCATCACTGCCATCACCAAAAAAGGAAACATCGCCACCATAGCCTACGGAAAAATTGGATGCCGCATCGTCAAAGAAACGAAACCTGACGGATCCGTTATAGAAACCACAGAATGCGGAGCCGAATGGTGAGACAATCTAACAAAGGAAAATGACCTCTGGTGGAGTGTCAATTTCATCAGACCTTACGCAGGTCAGGCAGCGCCGTTTCGCAGTGCTCTTGGTGCGGAGGCTAAATTCAACAGCCATTGAAGTGAGTTAACCGACCAAGGAATGCAGATGCTCACCGACGAAATATCGAACCAACTGTTTGGCGACCCTTAAATGACTTTGTTCTGGGTTGGTGCATGGCGGAGTAACCGCGAACAATCGCAAATAGAAACCTGAGTGGAGGATAATATCATGAACAAGTTCTTTCCGATGGCGGTGCTTGGGGCTTTGCTGGCCTTCGCCGTCTCTGCAAATTCACAGGAATCAGACGAAGAGCCTTCCCTTGGATTTCCTGAAGGGACGATTTTGATGCTTCCGGCTCCATCTGACATGCAGCAAATCCCGGAAGGTCTTCGACCTCCAGATGACTTTGTGGTGCAGCCGGGATTCAGTGCCATTGACATCAACCGGTCGATTGATGCCAATCCAGCACTTAAGAGCCTCTTTGGTGTCGGTTCCGAAACCGCAGCCTACATACCAGAAGATCTTTTTCGTTGCGATGGAGATGTCTCTCCCGGAAAGCGAAGAGAGGGCCAAGTTTGTGTGTGCAAATTCTACTGGCTTTTTCTGGGAGAACCGCCATGTCAGTGGGTAGATCTAGAGCAGTAACGTCTGGATGTAAGAGAGATACTATCTGACTGAGTTGCGTTTCGACGATCCCGAGAATCTTGACGTAACCGCTTGCCGATTTCTGATCGGGTTGCCGCTTGCAGCGTGCATCGGTATTGAGCTACAGGTTCCCTGACACACGGAAGCCGGGAGTTGGACGCTCCCGGCTTCCTTTCCGCAGACAACTTTGGGACAGCTGCGGAGACGTGCACAACGCGATCCATATAGCGCTGTTGTGCTTGGTCAATTGGTCTCCCAGAAACAAGCAAGGAGACATTTCATGAGCAGCAATCATCACCATTGGAGCGGAGGAACTGGAGAACAGTATTTCCATATCATTCACAAAATGCCGTGCAGACCTTATTCAAACAACGAAGGCAACTACGTTTTTGCAAAGCTCGTCGACGACAATTGGCAAGCAGTCTACATTGGCGAAGGCAAACTCCGCGACCGCTACGATGAGGCCATGAACAAAGAGTGCGTTACAGACAAGGACGCAACGCACTACCATTGGCATCTCAATGCAGATGCGGATGAGCGTTTTTACGAAGAAGCCGACATGATAGACGGCAACGATGAGTGCATGGAACCCACCGGATGCAATAGGCAACGTCCTAAACTGGAACGTTGACCTCAACATCTTCATCACGCGTCTGTCTTTTCTTCAGTACGTTCGTGGACGGTATTGGATTGATTTGTTCCCTGGCGATCAACGCGTTGTGGAACTTGAGAAGACGCCTTGTGATCATTGACTCGACATCTGACTTTGTCGCTGGCGTATGGTCTGGTTTGCGATGTGCTGGATGATTGTAGTTTGACACGATAAATCCTTCCGGCTAGAGTTGCTCCATCCGGGATGGCTCTGACATCCATTCTTGCCCCGTCACATCGCCAAACACGCGGGGCAACTCCACTCTTTACGATCTTGCACCGGATGGCAACCCGTTGTCCGCTATCAGGGACTTGTAGGGAAGGTGCTTCCGGTCAAGTCCCTTGGCGATGTTCTGCGTGATGTCGAGCGTGTCTTCGCAACGGTCGTTGTGACGGCCCGAAAACTCGTTCACGTACCTGTGCAGGTGCTTGTGCGACAGTTTGTGGAACACGCCCTTATGCGCTCTCTTGATGGTCGCCCAATGGGATTCGATGCCATTGGTATGAGCCTGATCGCGCACGTATTCGCTCACGCTGTGATTAACTGACTCGTGGTCGAAAGGCATTCCCGAATACGAAGTCGAGTCGTCGCTGTAGACCTTCGCGTCAGGCGATGCCTTGTCCGCAAGGAACCCCTGCAACGTCACCTTGTCGGTCGATTCAACGACCTTCGCGCTCACCTTGTTGGTTTCCCGATCCTTGACTCCAACGACCGCGACCTTGCCGACCGCGCCCCGGCCAGTGTCCTTGAGTTCCTTCCGCTTGGAGTTGCTCATGTTGCGTCTCTTGCCGCCCATGTAGGTTTCGTCAATTTCCACGGGTCCGGCGAAGTCTTCAAGCGCGTCCTGATTGTCCGCCCATATCTCGCGGATGCGCTGTGCCAGATACCAAGCCGTCTTCTGCGTCACTTCCAAGTCACGGCTCAACTTCATGGACGAAATGGACTTGAGGTTGGTCGAAAGCTGGTAGATCGCTATGACCCACACCTTGAAGCCGAGTTTCGAGCCTTCCATCAGGCTTCCCGTCTTTGCAGAGAAATCCTTGCGGCAGTCGCGGCAGCGATAGGGCTGCGGCTTGCGGGTTTTGCGCACCTGCACATTGAAGGAACCACACTCCGGGCAGCACACGCCTTGCGGCCACCTCTGCTCGACAAACCACTTTTCGGCGGTCGCATCGTCGGGGAACATCTCGAACAGCTTTGTCAGAGAGAGTCCCTTGCGAAATGACTTTCCTGGTGCTTTCTGCAGCATGTGTGCGTGTCTCCTTGATTGAGTCGCAGATTACCCAAATTCATCGGAAATGTCAAGGAAATTCTCGCGTTGACAAGAGCAAAAACATGACATAATGTCATGTGCATGGGTAAGGTGATTCCCATTGACAGCCCGTTCTCCGATATCGACCATTGTGCACTTCACATCAAGAAGTGTCTTGGCAGGAGCGACGTTGACTTTGAGCAACCGCACTTCCGCGAACGGTTGCAGGACAGGGACATCACCATGAGGCAAGTTCTGTCAACGTTACAGAAGGGAAAGATCGTAGACGGGCCGAAGCGGGACGTTCACAACGACTTCAGGGTCAAGATGAAGCGCTATGTGGCCGGCAGGAAGATTCAGGTGGTCGTTGCGCTGAACGTCGGGAAATGCACGGTTGTTACCGTCATCTGAATTGGGAGACACGATGACCGAGACGTACCATTACATTGAGAGCGGACTTGACAGCATCTATCTTGTCAACGGTTTCGAGATGAACGGGGGACGCTTGAAAATCCATGACATTGATGGCCTTCATCGCGCAATCGGGCGATGGCTGGTATCAACCAGGAAAAAACTGTCAGGTGGCGAAATCCGTTTTCTCCGACATGAACTGGAATTGTCGCAGGTCACGCTTTCGGCTCTTCTGGGCGTGACAGAGAGAACCGTCATTCGTTGGGAGAATGACAGAAACGGCAGGAACTCTGGCAATGCGGCGGCTGATCGGACTCTACGCCTGCTTTACATCGAGAAGGCGCTCGGCAAGTCAGGTGTGTCTGAGGCGCTTGAACGGATTGCCAATCTGGAGGATCAACTCAATCGGCTCGTAGAGTTTTCGTACTGCGAAGATAACGAGTGGCACGAAAACATCGCGGCCTGACTTGTGCGCGTTGCCGGGTTCTGGCGCGGAGTCCTGAGCGGCCCGTGGGTAATCACGTATATAATTCCCAAACGGAATGATCGTTCCATTGCCGGCAAGCGTTCCGTCGCGCCGTGGAAGCGCCTGGCCGCTGCCGCAACCGACATTGCCGAGAGGACCGGTTTCCGGGTGATCCGGGAGAGACCCTGCGGTCGCTGGCGGAATGCTTGCCTTTACCGGCAAGTATTCCGGCACGCCGTGAAGATTCGGAAGGGCGCGCAACGTGAACCACCGCAACGGCAGGAATTTCATCAGTTTTTCCAACCACCATCGCAATTCCGGTTGCAATTCCAACGGCCAGACGGAACGGTTACCTTTGCCGCCGAGGCGTCGTGTTGCGATAGTGTTGACAAACCGCATGAAAGGACCGGGGCCGAAAAATATTGTCATACTTACAATAAGTTAAGGTATAGACAATTGTCTCTTTACAAGCTGCGCAATCATGTACGGTCTGCTGGTGGTCTCCCGGATGCTCGGTCACGCCTGCGTGAGAACGACGCTTCGCTGCGTACATCTCAGCAACCGGGATGTCCGCGCAACGAATTCCGAGGCCCCCTTGCGACCGGATAGCACCGCCGCGCTGTCGATGAGGCAGATGCAAGTCTCGCTGCCACTGTCCTTCAGAACCGCGTAGGTCTCGGGATCCTGCCCCTTGATGGTGTGCATGACGGCAAACCTCGCCTCTTGTCTCCTGGAGCTCACGTCGTCCTGCTTGCCCGAAAGACCTTCGACGTCCTCCTCCCGCTCGAACCAAGTGCCGAGCTGCCGCGCGCCAGTTGGCAGCGCTGCGGGAAACTCGATGAGACATCCAACCCGGCGTGGCAGGCTGGTGGCACGGGCGTGGGACGGCGGACAGCAGAGTACAAGGAGCTGGATCGGCTGGTCACGATGTGATGACATCGGCGGGGAGGCCCTGGTGCGGGGAGTGCGGAAAGATCAAAGAATGCAGGGTCCAGGGACTGCAGACCGATGATGTTGCGAAAGACGCAAGTCGCAAGAAAGTTATGCGTGTGCCTGGCGCTGATGTCAGACAAGCGTTGTGGCTCGCTCGCCTGGGCCCGCATCCATTGCAGGATGGCAGATGTACACGGCACGCCAGGCAGGCGGCGATCCTGAGTATCGCAGGACTTGAGATCGATTCTGTCATTTCTGCGGTGCCGGACCAGGACGACAACCGTCAACGTCGTGCCCGCGGCAGCGGTCATGGCCAGGACGACGGGCATTCTCTTGGCAGACAGGCCGAGAAAAGCGAAGACGGCGTGCGAGATCATGTCGAGAAGGCCGACGGGGAGCGACAGTGCCGACAAAATGGCAGCGCGGAGGCCGTCAACCGGGACTTCCTCGTTGACGGCGGTCGTGCAGGTCGCGTCCAGCCATCCCCAGGCGAACCGCACGATCGCCACTGCAACGAACGCCATGGCCAACGACACGCTGAAGCGCAGCCCGAGGATGCCAGGGACGACAAGCGCCAGCGCGACCGCGGCTGCTGCATGCCTCGACCTGAACACGGAGTCCAGACGGGTGGTCAGGTGAGCGCCCCAGGCGGCGAAGAAGGTCACCGCACTGTTGAACAGCCTGTTGCCCGGTCCCGCGAGTTCCGATTCGTTCAGGACCGTCTGAATCGTGAGTCTGCACATTCCGCATGCAGCATCTTGCTTGGCGATGGCGTCGCGGCATGCACGTCATCGGCGTGCTGCCGACCAGCCAGGGCAGCGGCAGTGCGGACCGAACCGGCCGAACTCCGCGATGCCGGGCAACCGCACCGCTGCAGTCAGCAATGGCGGAGAGCCGCGACGGCTTCGCCAGGTCGCTCGCGGCACACCGTGCAGGAAACGATCCTCGACCGTCGAACGCGCGGCATTCGGGCGCTTACCAATGCGAGGACTGCTCCGCGTCGACGTGGTCCGGCAGGCTGTAGGCGAGGCCCGCTGGGTCGTACCATGACACTTCAAAAAGCTGCTCCATCGTGCTCTTGCCTCCGCTGAACAGGCGCGGGAAGCCTCTCTTGAGCCGCGTGTCGAGCCGATGCAGGAACAGCATCCGCTGCGCCCTCACGTGCGTGCAGGCTGGAAAGCGCAGCCGGTCGGCGAGATCGCTCCCGACCAGCGCGCGGGAAATCGGGTAGATGAGACGGTTCGCCAGGTCCCTGCGCTCGGTCGCGTCCGAGATGCCGGCGACCATGGGCGCGGAACCGATCAGCGCGTTCGCCATGATCGCCGACTCGTCGGACGGCTCGGGCTCGCAGAGGATCCCGATCCTGAACATGTGCCGCGCCTCCTCCTCGGTCGCGTAGAGGACGGCCTCGGGGATTCCCATGAGATGGCCGGCGTATCGCCAGACCGCGCAGTAGCCCTCGCGCTGTCCGGGACCGTAGCGGGCGCCGAGCGCAGTCGAGTGCGCCAGCGTTCGCGCCGAGAAGCAGGCGATGGCGTAGCCCAGGCTGGCTGCGCTTATCGGGGTTCCCCAGGCGTCTTCGTCCCACTCTCCGGACTCCGCCAGCAGGCGCCTTGCCTGGGCATGGACGAAACGGATCCTGACCGACAGCTTCCAGCCGTCGTTCTCCCGCCGCAATCCCCCGGGGTGGAAGATCTCCACCTGGTGACGGTTGTTCTGCTTCAGGCGCCTGACGCCCTTGTCGATGACCCGACCCGTCAGGAAGAACGACTTGCTGATCAGGGTCGCGAAGCCCTCGACCAGCGTTCCGGTCACGAAGGCCGCTAGCACGGGGCCGGCATTTTCGTGGAACGCCCGGACTCCGGGGGCGAGGCTCTCGTGATCGAACCACGCTGGGATGTCGTCAATTCCCTCGAAGAAGTGCCGCAGCAGCCCAGGCGCGTCGCGGAGCACACTGGCTTTGCCCTCAATGCCGGCGGCGATGAACCGATGCCTGTCGGCGGACGGCAGTTCGGCAAGCTCCTCCATCACCGGATCGAGTTCGGGATCCCCGATCATGGTGTGCCGGACATAATTGTCGGCAGCGTCCGGGTCGGTCGATCGCGCCTTGGCGTGACCCTTGACATAGGCGGAAGGAGGAGTGCTCGAAATCATCGCCGATGCGGCCTGAGTTCACCTGTCCCCGGCCATTGGCCCGACGTTGGCCGCGTCCGGCCGCGATGTTGCCGGGATTGACGGTCCAGCGCGTCCGGCGACGGAAGTTCCGACCCGAAATCGGCGGGAGGGACCCGGATTCCGTGCGCAAGTGCCGCAGGCAACGGCGGAATCGCGCGAATGCGCTGCGAAAGGCGGTTCAGCGGTTTCCGCGGCGCGTGCGTGGCGTACCCTGTCGGCTCGCGTCCGGGGCGAAGTGGACATGAGCATGAAAGGCGCGATGAGAAGCAAGTCGAATCCGACGGTTCCATGTTCCGGCTCCCTGGCTGCGAATCCCGTCGAGGCTGCACACATTCGACTCGCAATGCAACGCCATCCACATCCCTTGTTCGGCAGGTGCCCATTCCTGATCATCAGCCTTTCGTCTCTCGTCATTCACCCCAAGTTCCGTATCCCGACAATTGAATGGTCCGCAGTCGCCCGCGACAAATGCCGGTTCATCCAAGTCGCAGGACACGAGATCAAGGTCGCCGGACTGGATCAGCTCCATGTTCGAGCCGTACACCACAGCTGTCGTGTCCTTGCCTGTCCGTTCCGCTTCCAGGCGCAGCGCATCCATTCCCACAAGGAAATCTTCGTCGATCCATTGGGGAGACCTGTAGCCCAAGTGTGAAAGAAACAGGCCACAGACCCGAACATCGTCCTTGATCCTCGCAATGGAATCAAGATCTCTGCCGCTCACTCCCGACTGCAACGCGCGAAGAATGCTGCTCACATGGGGCGCAACCTGAGAATCGAGCTTTTCGGTAAGATTCACTAAAGATTGGCCGACTTCCTTCGCGGCATAATGGTCTCGGCCGGGTAGGAGGGGTCGTTTGCCGAGCCCCTCCTACCTGGCCCGCGGCTCAATTCCACGGGCGGACTGAATGCGTACCGTCGCCAATCGAGGCGCCGTGTTGCGATAGTGTTGACAAACCGTAAGGACGGATCGAGTGGCGAATAATATTATAATGCTTGCAAACAGTTAAGATATGGACAGTCGTTTCTTTTGAACGTCCGCAACGAGCGCAACGTCCGCGCCCGCCGCCTGGAAACGGCCCAAGTTGCCGTAGAGCGCGCGCAGCATGATGCCGCGTGCGCCGTTCATGTCCCGGTCGACGACGATGCTGCCGTCCGAGACCGTCTTCGCGCCGCCG
>JAJEAC010000015.1 GCA_022824315.1 Silicimonas sp. | reverse complement strand
CATCTCGTCTCGATCGGACGGATCGCCCCGCTGGAGCCCGTTCCGCTGGAGCCGGCGCTGCCCGCAAGGCTCGAGCGGTTCGCCCTCTGGCTTGAGCGCCATCGCGGCATCGCGCCGAGGAGCATACGCCAGCATGTCCGGCAATCAGGCAAATGCTGCCCGCACTTGGGGACGATCCGGGCACATATGACGCATCGCTGATCCGGCGTGCGCTGCTCGAGGCGATGCGGCCCTGGTCGCACGGCACCGCACAGCATCCGGCGACCTCCGTGCGCATGTATCTCGGGTTCCTGGTTTCGGAGGACAGCGTGCCCGCCACGCTGATCGCGGCCGTGCCGTCGGCGGCCCATAGGCGCCTGTCCGGCCTGCCAAGGCACATCCCACCCGACGACCCCGCGGTTAACGCGACCGCTGCAAGAATGAGGGCGTTCAGCATCAGCCCATCGGTCGATCATCTTTGTTCGAAACACTGCCTGATACAGGGTCGGTCGAGTTGCCGAGGTCGGTGGATGAACACTCACAGATCTTTGCCTCAGTTAGTAATTTTCTAGGCTAGAGCCAAACCTAGAAGAATTCATGGCCTGACGTTCTCACACCAGAGAGACAAGATCGCCCGGTCCCATTACGTGCAGTATCATTCTGACCATGGGTCAATCACCTCAACACCCATCAATTCAAAAGGGCGTTGGTCTCGCGTCGCGACGTGGCATCGGTCATGGCTGATCGCAATGGCCGCAATCATACCGTCCAAGTCTTTGATGGCATCCTTCCCGTGCTTCTGTCGGGCCAGGGCAATGTTTGTGCCGAACATCAACGCCGCCCTTGAATCAAACGGCAGAATACGATCCGAGAAATCCACTTCGAAAAGCTCTGTGATACCTCGACGCAACTGCCTGCGACGTTTGCCCTCGGGCATGGACCAAAGGCCGTATTCCATTTCCGCGAGATTGATGGTGGTCACGAACAGATCAGTCGGGATTTGCTGGTCCAGCCAGTCGATCACGGCGGAGTTAGGCTTTGGCTTGAATGGTTCTGAGAGAACCATCGTATCAACGATAATCATTCAAAGCTCACCGGATCACTGGCGGTTTGATCGCGCTCAAACAGGACATCCTGATCGGCAATCCCGCTGTACTTGCTGACCAGCTTAGAACCGAATCCCGTTTGTCCCCCTACATGCTGCGCGATCAGATGGCGCACCTCGGCCTCGGCACTCCTGTCGTTGGCAGCGGCCACGCGCTTCAGCGCGGCGTAATGCGGGTCAGGGATATTGCGAACAGTCATTTGAGCCATTTTTTTGGCTCTCCTTAGGAATGCTATCAATATAGAACTCATGATAGCATATTGCAAGCAGACTGGCTTGAGAGACAGCGAGCGACACGCCAATTTTTCCGCTGGAGTCGCTTGCAGAACCCGGCGCTCGTGCCTTGGCCAAAACCGGCAGCCTTCATGACGGCTTTCCGGAACCACGAACCGTCTCTCCGGCATAATGAAGCCGCCTAACCCATCGTGATGCGGAGCCAGTTTCAATTCCCGTACTCATTTACATCAGACACATTGAAGGGCTCTGTCGCCAAAGGCGGTCCTCTCGTCCAGGGCGGCGCCCGCTTTCGTCAGTCCGTCCCTGGCCGCCGCGACGGATCCGCTTCTGGCGTCGGCCTGTCATTAGCATTTGGAAGTGTCCGGTTCTGCGTGTTCTCAGGCGGCACGATTATGCAATGGACTCGAGTGCGGAGAGCGAAGAGTCGAGGGGCGCCTCGCCTTCCGGATGCGGCCCTCGTCCGGACGCTTCACATGTAGGCAGTTGCAGCTGAACCCGAAGCCGAACTCGTCCACGAGCTTCTCGCAAATCTGCTTCGCAGTGCAGTCTTGGTAAGTCGTGTCAAAACAGCTCAAGCACCTCCCGCCCAGTGTCCGCAGGGATCCGGTTGCCTGAAACGCGGTCCAGAAGGCCGTCGTCGTCCTCGGCCCCCGTAGCGGCCCTCCCAGCGCCGGAAGGGCCGCACCGAAACGCCCAGCACCGCGCCGCGTCCTCTGGCTCAGTTGCCCCGGCCTGCTGCCTCTCGAAGAGTTCCTCGAACTTCATTCGCGTTCTCCCCTGCATCGTCCTTGCCAGCCCCATGATTCGCAGCTCCCCGATCTTGGGAGCCACTATGGAACCAAACAGATGGCTTGTTGCCTGCAGGGGATATGCGGCTTGCTACCGACATAGTATGAGATTTGAACTTGAGACCGTAATGGTCTCATGCCGCGTTGAGTTTCAAATGAGGATCGTTGCCCGGCGCACACTGCGGGAGTTTGTCGAGAGCCTCGCGGGGCAAAAGGACCAGCCGGCGGTGAAGACCGCGCTCGATGCTTGGTTCGATGAGGTCAGCAAGGCGTCGTGGGCGAGTTCCACCGATTTGAAGAGACACTACGCCACGGCCAGCATCGTTAGCGCCGAGCGGATTGTCTTCAACATCAAGGGCAACGACTACCGCCTGGTGGTGGCGGTCGACTTCGAGAAGGGCATCGTCTGGATCAAGAGGATTGGCACTCACAAGGCATATGACAGGATAGACGTAGCTGAGGTGAGACATGGCGACTGAGCTGAGACCTGTCCGCTCCAAAGCGGACTACGAAGCAGCGCTCGAAGAGGTCGAACGCCTTTGGGGCGCCAAGAGCGGCACGCCGGACGGCGATCGCCTGGATGTGCTCGCTACGCTGATCGAAGTCTTTGAGGCAAGGCACTATCCGATGGACCCGCCCGATCCAATCGAGGCGATCCGGTTCCGGATGGAGCAGCAGGGGCTCACCCGCAAGGACCTCGAACCGATGATCGGTCCCCGCAACCGGGTGGCCGACGTTCTCAACCGCAAGCGTGGCCTGTCGATCGAAATGATCCGGCGGTTGCATGAGCAACTTGGAATTTCCGCGAAAGTGCTGATCCGGCCGAGCCGCCACGACAAAGTTGCATGACCGGAGGATTCGCATGATGCGTGCGGCGCTCGGCGAAATTCGGGATGGCATGGGACTTGTTGGCGACATAGAGGTCGGCCGAACGACCGAGCTCTTCGGCACCAGCCCGTCCACGGTCTGCCGTTCGCTGAAGGCCCTGCATCAGCCGAAGGGATTGAAGCGGCCGGACCGGGGAGAGCCGCGCGGAATCTCGGAACAGGACCCGACCGCAGACTGCGGTATGCGCCCGATCTTCAGGTGGCCTCGGATATGCTCCATTCCAAGATCAACATCGATGTGCCGAACGATTGAAGGCTGGCTTCAATGGCTGCGGCATTGCCTGAACCTGATAATTGCGCCGGAAGGGATATGAGTGCGGATTTCGAACAAATGGACTGCACTTTCGCTCTCGGCAAGCGCCGTGGTCTTGTCGCTCTCGACATGGTTTTCGGCCACCGCGATTCTGCCGGAGCTGCGCGCCTCGCTCGGCATGTCGCCTGCTGCGGCAACATGGCTGACGAACGCGGTTCAGGCCGGCTTCGTGGTAGGAGCGCTGGTCTCCTCACTATTGTCTCTTTCCGACATCATGCCGATTACGCGCCTCATGACCTGGGCCAGCCTAGCTGCGGGCGTCTTCAACGCGGTTGCTCTGCTGGAACCCGGAGCAGCGTCAGTCATTGCCGCGCGGTTTGCCACCGGCGCGGCGTTGGCGCTTGTTTACCCGCCATCGGTGAAGCTCGCTTCTACATGGTTCAGGCAGGCCAGAGGCCTTGCCTTGGGGGTCATGGTGGGGGCTCTTGCGCTGGGATCGGCCCTGCCCTATCTGATCCGCGGCGTTGGCGCAGGATCCGATTGGCAACTGGTTCTTGCTGGAAGCTCCATAGCCTGCGTGATCGCCGCACTGCTGTTCGGGTTCGTGCTCAACGAGGGGCCGCATCCGTATTCGCACGCAAAGGTGGACCTGCGCCAAATCGGTGCAATCCTTCGGAACCGACCGGTAATGCTCGCCAACATCGGGTATTTCGGCCACTGCTGGGACATTTATGCCATGTGGGGCTGGATAATGGCCTATGCAGCCGCCGCAGAGTTGGCGGGCCTGTCCGTCGGCAATCCAGCGATTCTTGCATTTGCGGCAATTGCGATGGGAGCACCGGCCAGTGTTGCCGCCGGGAAATTGGCCGACCACTTTGGCAGGTGCAACATAGCGGTATGCTGCGCCGCCACTTCGGGGGTTGCCGCGCTGCTGATCGGAGTGACCTTTGGTGGTCCAGCTTGGGCGCTTCTAGCGATTGCGGCCATCTGGGGCGCAATCATCATCGCCGACAGTGCCCAGTACACCGCCGCGGTGACCGAACTGGCGGATCAGACCCTCGTTGGCTCTACCGTGGCATTTCAGATGGGAGTGGGATTTGGGATCACAATGATTACCGTCTGGCTGCTGCCGGTGCTGGCCGAAATGCTGGGCAGTTGGCGTTGGACGTTCCTGGTCCTTTGTCCCGGCCCGGTTGTTGGAACCTGGGCCATGCTCACCCTAAGGAAATTGCCCGAGGCCGAATTGCTCGCTGGCGGAAGACGCTAACCCTGTCCTGCCTGCCACAGAAGTCCATATGACCGACTATCTGGCCAATCTGTCCGGACCGGAACTGGCCAAACTGAACTTTGTGCGCAACGGCGGCGAGTACCGGATCGTCCGGCCTGATGATGCCGGCAATTGACCAATTTGACGGGTTTCGACACGGGAAGCGCCTTGTTTTCAATGCCCGGTTCCCAGAAGTCGCGTGTAGTGCCGACCTGCCCCCTTGATCTGAAGCCGCCGCGACGGAGTCTCGGCTCACGTTCGTGCGCTGCAAGAAGCGAATCTAGGACGGCAAGGAACACCGCTAATGGAGCGTGGCCGAGAACTGCCGCGTGAGCGGCGGTCGAGTCGTCGTTGATTGCTGCGACCATGCCCTCTCCAGCCGTCGAAGGGCCGCCCCAGCCCAACGCACTGATGGCCAGCGCCCGCAATCGCGAGGTCGACTGCGTCCACGTCAGGAAGTTCGACCGGTTCGCCCGCTCCGCGCGCCATCTGCTTACGGCTCCCGAGGAGTTCGATCATCTCGGCGTACGGTTCATCAGCGTTCAGGACCAGGTCGACACGGCCAGCCCCGTGGGACGAACCATGTTCACGATCATCGCCGCCATGGCGGAGCTGGAATCCTCGCTGATCAGCGAGCGCGTCATTGCCGGCATGAAGGCCGCCGCCGTGCGCGGCAAGCGTCTTGGCCGGCCGCCTCGCCCTCCCGGCCTGGTGAAGGAAGTCCGGACACTGGCTGCATCGACCAGTCTCAGCATTCGTGAAATTCACAGGAACATCGGATAGTGGGCAAGTCGCGGCCGGGTCGGCGAAATCACGAAACAGGTCCGATCCGCTGCCAGACAACAGGTCCTCGGATCAGCCCCGCGACGCCGTTCAGGCCGCCGATCGCTGCGGATCCACTGAGCCGGAGGCGCAGGCACAAATTTCGCCTCATGTTCTTTGTGCTGATGGAGCCTGCATTGAACGAACCCGTCCTCCGTCACCGGGGCATCCGAAAACACTGTTCGGAAATTTGCGCGGCAGTCATGATTGCCCAAAATGTCGTGGTACGGCATTGGCGAAACATCAAGATCGCGCTTGAGCACGCGGTGCGAGTCAACGTCGCCTTCGTCGGTCAATTCCCCGGTGATGAGTCACGCACCTGCATCCGCGTGGTGCGTCTCGACCGACTGCAGAACTCGCGGCATCCGTGCATGGGTATCCAGTCCCATCAGCAACTGCCTCTCCGGGAAAATATGAAAGTCGGTCAAGTGAACGAACTTGGTCATGGTTCGGTTCTCGTGAAAATGACCCGCAGATTGGCTGCTTCTTTGACATGATGACTTGGAGACAGTCTTTCGGCACCCAGGGTTCGAAAGGCGACCTTCGGAATTTCTGACGAATTGCATGGAGAATCAAGCGAGACTTCCGCCTTTCATCCTAGCTAAACCAGTACCTCCCTCGACGACGCCGGTTTGCTCATGATCGCATCGGAGATCTTTTCAGCCGCCATAATGATCGGAGCATTGATGTTTGCGGTTGGCACGAGCGGCAGGATCGAACCATCCACCACTCGCAATCGTTCCACACCGTGCACAAGGCCAACACCATCAGTCACCGCGTCGTCATCTGTGCCCATCCGACAGGTACCCGCCGGATGATGCTCCGTGTTTGCATTGGCGCGGAACCAGGCGATCAGCTCTTCATCGCTGCAGTCCGGCAGGTCTGGGTCAAGCTCTGCATGGCGAAACTCGTTCCACGCCGCCTGATGTGCCATCTCGCGCGTCATTTTGATGCCGTCCAGCATCTCCGCCAAATCTCTGGGATCACTCAGATAGTTGAACTGAATTGCAGGATAGTCGCGCGGGTTCGCGGATTTGAGACGGATGTGCCCGCGGCTGCAGGGGCGCATTTGCGAGACAAAGTACTGAAACCCATCCGCCAGCTCGACCTTTCCATCCTGAAAATCCGCGAGAAAGGGCAGAAATTCATGCTGCAGGTTCGGAAATCCTTCAGGCGCATCGCCGCTGTTGAAGAACGCCCCCACCTCAAAGAAACTTGAGGTGCCCAGCCCCTTTTTGAACAGAATCCATTCCACCCCCAGTTTCGCGCGCCCGACTAGGTCGAGTCGGCGCTTGATCGAAACAGGTTTGTCGCACCGATAACGGAGCGGTGCCACAACGTGATCTTGCAGGTTTCGCCCGACTCCGGGGATGTCCTGCACTGCGTCGATGCCATGCGTGCGCAAATGATCCGCATCCCCCACCCCGGAGAGCATCAGGATCTGCGGCGATCCAATGGTCCCCGCGCACAAGATGATCTCTTTCGCAGCGCGAACGATGTTGGTTTCGCCCTTCTGAACGCATTCAACGCCGACGGCTGTTTTGCCCTCAAATTGGATCTTGTTGACGAAACAGCCTGTTTCAATCGTCAGGTTCGACCGGCTCTTGACCGGATGGAGATATGCTTCGGCGGCGCTACTTCGGATACCGTTGCGGATTGTTGCTTGGGTAACATGCGCGCCCTCTTGCTGGAGGCCGTTGTAATCCCGCGTCTGGCCGAGGCCAAACTGGCCTGCCGCTTCGATGAAGCAATCGTAGAAGACGTGATCGGCGCGGCATTTCTGGACGCTTAGCGGCCCGTCATGCCCGCGGTTCGGGTCGGTGCTGCCAGCGTAGGTTTCCAAACGCTTGAAATACGGCAGGCAATCTTCGAAATCCCAGCCCTCAAGGCCAAACTGTCGCCAGCTATCATAATCCCGCGGATTGCCGCGCACAAAGACCATGCCGTTGATTGCCGAGCTTCCCCCAAGGCACCGCCCGCGCGCCTGCGCCAGGCTGCGCCCATTCAAATGGGGTTCCGCTTCGCTGGCATACTTCCAATTGTAGGTGTCGCTTTCGATGGGAAAGGTGAGCGCCGCCGGCATCTGAATAATAATGCTCTTGTCCGAAGGCCCCGCCTCCAGAACGCACACCGAGCTCTGCGCTTCCGAAGACAGTCGGTTGGCGAGAACGCAGCCGGCAGAACCGGCCCCGACAATGACATAGTCGAATTCTTGCATGGCGAGACTTTTCCGATCCCTCATTCGACCGCCGTGATCTTTGACGCGTTCAAGAAGTCGCCGGGGACAAAGCCACGTGCGATAGACAGAGGGATTTGAAGTGTCTGCGCTGGAATAACTTCAAGTATTGGAACTGTATCCGCAGCGACTGCCGGAAAGCTCACAATTTTCAGCTTATCGGACTCGGGCATGGATGGAATGTGGTCGCCATTGCAGAATACAAGTGACTTGCCGCCATGCTTCAAAATGGTGTCCAAAAGCGCGTTGTTGATATCTGCGACCGCATCGTCACCAAAGTAGAACACGCTGACAAAGCCATCGCGGAGCAATTCGACCGGCCCATGTCGAAACCCGCCGCCCGAGAAAGCGGACGAATGCAGTTTCGCGGCCTCCAACGTTACTAGAGCCGAAATCTGTGCAGACGTGTAACTGTGTCCACGGCCAACAAAGCAAACGGGCGTCTCCGAACCGAGAAATCCTGCAATCTCCTCGCTGCGTTCGAGCATCTCCGCCGTAAAGCTCCGAACTGCGTTTGCGGCAATCGCTATATCTGATCGGGCCTCGGCCGCATCGGCGCCCGTCAAATGCGCGTACAGGAGCTTTAGGACCGCCAGGCCACCGGTATATGACTTTGTAGAGACTGTATTCTCCGGGCCAGCATTGGAAAACAAGGCAACATCCGCCCAGTTCGCAAGCGAATTTCCAGGTCCGTTCGTTACGCTGATTGATGCGCCCGGCTGTTGTTCCAGCCTCGTGATGCGTGCAACCTCACCGCTTTCTCCGGACTGCGATGTTGCGATGATCAGAGTTTGCGCGTCGATAATGCTTGCAATTTGTTGTGTTAGTTCAGACGCATCAATCAGCATAACCGGGATATCCAGAGCTTTGTTCAGTTCAAGCCAGCTTGGGTAAGAACCAATCAGAGATCCCCCCATGCCTGTCAGAACAACCTTTGAGAACGCGCCGCCCTTGATCCGCGCGCAGAGATCCACCAGTCGCTGGAGAGTATTGCCATCAAAGCCGTCTGCAATCTTTGACAGAACATGCGGCTGCTCGTGAATCTCATCCAGATAAGATTGTCCCATTTTTCTTCATTTCTCTTGTTTGTCGTAGCGCGGTTATCGCGGCACCGATAACTCCCGCCGAGTTCCCGAGTTCGGCCTGGACAAATTGCAGGCCCTCAAAATAGTAGGGTAGCCCCATGCGTCGGGATTTCGTCGCGATCTCATCGACGAACCCTTGCCCGGCTGCGCCCCAACCGCCGCCAAATGCGATCAACTGCGGTGCAAACGTGTGGGTGAGACCAGTGATCCACATGGCAAGCCAGTGGCTCGTCTCATCGATGATTCTGACACAGGCCGGATCATCGGCGCGCGCGCCTGCGATCAGGTCCCGAACGGTGGGATTGGATCCACCCGACATGATGTCGGGCAGATGCCCGGCCCGATCTGCAACAAGAACTTCTTCGATCCGGCGGCTCAGCGCCTCACCGGATGCGACTGATTCAACGCATCCGAAGCACCCCTGTCGGCATCGATGCTCAAGACTTGGGTCCACAATCAGATGGCCCGCGTCACCCATTGCGCCGTTACCAGTCAAGATCGGTACTCCGTCTTCGACAAATGCAGGACCAAGACCGGTGCCAAGCGTGATCATCAGAAACCGGGAAACGCCCTTGCCTGATCCCAGAGCCTGTTCACCAACGGCCGCGAAAACGGCATCGTTCTCAATGAAGACCGGACAGTCCAGCTCTGCTTCCGCAAGTCCTCGTATGTCCAGGCCATCAATCGCGGGAACATTGCTTTTGAATGTCGTGGTGTGATCTTGATCGACTTGACCCGGCACACCAATTCCCAGCCCCGACAGCCGGCCTTCCGTGTGGGCGGCAAGCTTGGCTTTCAACTGCGAGAGGAATGCCAGGAGAATTTCCGTGCCATTCTGCGAGGGCGGTATTTTGACTTGGAACTGCTCGACCATCGTTCCGGTGGACGAGACCAATCCGATTTTTGCGCTGCCGCCACCGATATCGATACCTGCAGCCAAAGGTGCTGTTAGTGTCATCTCAAGGCCTATCCCAGCTTATGTCGCCGGATGGTCAAAGCACATTCTTCGCTTCGGCAAACCGGGCAACGGCGATACGCAGCCATCAACAACCTGTTCCTTGCCCGTTTCCGCTACGGAAACATGCGGGCGGCTCGCAGGACACCACCTCGTGCGACCGGCGACCGATTGAGTTCAAGTCAGCTTACCCCGTGCGTCAATCGTCAGGACCGACAAATCTCCTCTCTTTCGTTCGAGCCATGCATTGTCCAGCATGTTGGTAACGACACAAATGTGATTTGGAACAATGTGCACCTGCTCCCCGACTTCAAGCCTGTCATCTGGACCGCATCGGACGATCCCGTGCTCCTCGCTCAATTTGGCAATTCGCGCCTGCGGATGTCCCACGAGATACCCGAAGCCATCAAGCCCAAGCAGATCCGTCGTGAGAATCTTGGACCCTGCGTCGATGACTGCCCTGGATTCGGAGGGGACGCTTACGACCGTGGCAACGATCCGGCCAGCGCAATCCTCCCAGTTGCAGGTTGCCCGCTCCACTAGCGACCGATCGTTGAAGACGTAGGTCCCTGCCCGATACTCGGTGATCGTCCCGTCGTGAGTGCGGGCGTGCCACATGTCGGGTGATCCGCCCGAAGACACTTCCGAACATGCGATTCCGCACTCTGCGATCCCGGCCTTGGCACGATTCATGAACCTCAGCACGTCGCGCTGTCCGCCGACTGCCGGATAGGTCATCAACCCGCCAAATTCTATGCCCGGAAGGGCAGAGATTCTGCTTGCAAGCGCGATGGCGCCTTCTGGCGTCTGCACGCCACAGCGCCGACCGCCCGTGTCGCACTCAACCAAGACCGTCAGCGGCTGCGACGCCGTTTCGAAGACCCTGCTCAATCCGCCCACGACCACATCATTGTCGGCAACCACGGACAGGGCTTTCGTCCGTTCAGCCAGGGAACGAAGACGCCCCAACTTGTCACCGCCGAGAATGTTGTAGGCAATGAGGATGTCATCGATGCCGCCATCTGCCATGACTTCGGCCTCGCCGATCTTCTGGCAGGTGATTCCGACCGCGCCGGCCGCAATCTGTGCCTTGGCAAAGTGGACGCACTTGTGCGTCTTGACATGCGGACGAAGCTTCAGGCCATTGTCATCACAGTGCTTCTGGAACCGGTCAATGTTTCTGAGCGCCACTTCTTCGCGAATTATCAGCGCTGGGGTCTCAATCTCGACCAAGCTAGGATACGTGGGGATTCTCATGCAGTGGCCAGACTTTCCGGTTCAGGTTGCGATAGCAATTCGTTGCCGGGTTGCTCGGATATGGTCCGTCGACCGTGACATACAGGATCTTCGAAGCGATCGCGGAAAACGCATCGTGGAAGTGATTGGTGGACTTTACCACAAGCATGGACCTTTCCTTGGGATCCATGCCGAAATTGGAAAACACGTCTGGATGAAAGACCTGGCTGCGCACGGTGTTGAGAATGACATCGATTCCCCCGACCGAAATCCACACGCTGTCTCCGAGTGGCACAACACTTTCCCCAAAGCTCTGAACCGCTTCCTTCACAATGCAGCGAACGGTGATCTTGGCGTCAAGCGGTTCGCCGCCTGCGCGCGACATCTTCCCCCCGAAGCGCAGTTGCAGCTCGGCGCCCTCACCCGCTGACATGCACGTACGAACCGCGATGGGGTCCCAGATGGTTGCCAATGCTGCATTGCCTATCTCTCGCCTGATCATCTCGCGCAGTATGATGGTGGAGTCGCCAGGCACGCCACCTCCGGGATTGTCCCATACGTCCGCTATCACTACCGGGCCGTCAGTCACCGTCAGAGCCGTGTCCAGTGCCTCGCACGGCGAAAGGAAGTCCGGCCGTGTCTTGCCCCTCATCGAGAACAGCTCCAGCCCGAGCCTTCTGGCAAGCGCATCGCCCTCGACCTTTGCATCATCCGTGATCACGATGATCTTGGCCCCGAGGTCGGGGACATCTCCTGCCATGAAGCCATGGATGACGGACACGGACAGGATCTTGCCGTGTCCCTCCAGCTCCTTCAGCGCATCGACAAAACTGCGCATCGGTTCCTGGCTCGTCGGGAAGACATCGATGATTCTGCAATCGAATGTCGAGATCACCGGCACGATGCCCCCTGCAGCAGCGCAGTCAACCAAGCCGATCAGGTCTTCGGCCGCTTCGACGAAGTCGGTATGGGGAAACTCCTTGAAGACAGTGATCAGGTCGGCATTCTGCACCCGCTTGTCAGACAGGTGGCTGTGCGGATCGAACGTCACACCGACAATTGCGTCGGGCCCGGCGGTCGCGCGAACCGCCTCGATCAGTTCGCCTTCGCAATCGAGGCATCCCTGGGACACCATGGCGCCATGCAGCCCAAGCAGCACTATGTCGACCGGCAGTGCGTCGCGGAGTTCCTGGAGAAGCTGATCACGCAGGTTTTCCCAGGTGCTCTGGTTGACAATGCCGCCCGGCTCCGCCCAGGTCGCCGTGCCCTCGATCAAGGTCCACCCGATTTCGTCGGCCTTCGCCCGCGCCACCGGGTAGATCGCACTGCACAACGTCGGCGTCGAAGGGTGCAGCCCAGGGGGCGCAAAGAAGCTGTCCTTGAAGTCGCGCAGGTCTGTCCGCAACGGCGAGAACGTGTTGGTTTCCGTTGCAATTGATCCCAGGAAGACACGTTTCCGGCCCATCATGCGATCCTCTTTTCGAGGCGCGGAATCGAGGCCAGCAGCCTTCGCGTATAGGCGTGTCGCGGTGCCTCGAAGATTTGCCGCTTCCTTCCGGTCTCCACTAGTTTCCCCCTGTACATGACCGCAACCCGGTCGCTAATGTGGCGGACTGCACCAAGATCGTGGCTGATAAACAACATCGATACGCCGCTGTCGCGCTGAAGCCTCTTTATCAGGTTCAGAACCTGGGCCTGGATGGAGACATCAAGGGCCGACACCGGCTCGTCCGCAATGACGAGGCGCGGCGTCAGGATCATGACTCGGGCGATGCCGATGCGCTGCCGCTGGCCGCCGGAAAATTCGTGCGGATGGCGACTCATTGACTTCGCATCCATGCCCACCAGTTCAAGCGTCGCCGCGATTCTCTCGCGCGCTTCTGCGCGGCCGCGCACAAGCCCGTGAATGAAGAGCGGCTCGGCCAGCATCTGCTCGATGCTAAGGCGTGGATTGAGCGAGGCAAACGGGTCCTGGAAGATCATCTGTATGTCGCGCCGCAGCGGCCGGAATTCGGCAGGCGACAAATTCAGGATGTCTCGCCCGCCGAACATTGCGGTTCCGGCGGTGGCCGTTTCCAGATGGGTCAGGGTCCGTCCGACCGTGGACTTGCCGCAGCCACTCTCGCCAACGAGACTCAGCACTTCACCTTCATGGATGCTGAACGAAACGCCATCGACGGCCTTGAGGACGGATTTCCTTCGCGTGAACCCGCCCCTGCCGATGCTGAAGTGAGTCTTTAGCTCGCGCACTTCCAGCAACGGACGAGTCATGACGAAGATCCTTGCGGGAAGTGGCAACGCACGATGTGGGCCGGTGACACAGCTGAAGCGCTCGGGTCCGCGCTCCTGCAGGATTCGTTTGCCGCGAAGCAGCGCGGGTGAAACGCGCAGCCCGGCACCGCTTCGTCCAGCGTTGGCACCCGGCCGGGAATCGCGTCAAGCCATTCAACGTCGTGATCGGTCGACGGAATCGATCCGAGCAGTCCCAACGTGTACGGGTGGCTCATGTTCGAAAAGAGCGTCGAAGTCGATGCCTGCTCGACAATCTTGCCTCGGTACATGACGGCGACCTTGTCGCAGATCTCGGAAACCACCCCCAGATCGTGCGAGATCAGGACGATGGACATGCCGTTTCGCGCCTGCAGGCTGCGCATAAGCTCCAGCACCTCTTTCTGTACAGTAACGTCAAGCGCCGTCGTCGGTTCATCGGCAATCAGGAGCTTCGGATCGCAGGCAAGCGCCATGGCAATCATGACGCGTTGTCTTTGTCCACCGGACATCTGGTGCGGGAAACTGTCGATCCGGCGCAGCGGATCGGGAATGCGCACGAGTTCCAGCAGGTCGAGCGCACGGTCACGTGCCTGCTTTCTGGACATGCGACGATGCTGCAAAATTGCTTCCCTGATCTGATCGCCGACCCGGTAGACAGGATTCAGGCTTGTCATCGGTTCCTGAAATATCATGGCCATCTGGTCCCCCATCACGCGCCGACGCTCATCGGGCGAAAGCGCCAAGAGGTCCCGGCCCCGAAAGTGCACTGACCCTCCGGCTATCCGCACGACCGAGCCTTCGAGCAAACCCATGATCGCCAGTGCGGTCAGGCTCTTGCCGCACCCGCTCTCGCCGACGATTCCCAGCGTTTCATTTTCCTCGACAGCCAGTGACACCCCTTGCACCACGGGCAGGAGTTCGCGGCCGCGCGCAATGCGCAAGTCCAAGTCCCTTATGTCGAGCAATGCCAAGGTTCAGACCCCTGCAATATCGTCCTTGAACCGGGGATCGATGTTGTCACGCAACGCGTCTCCGACAAGGTTCATGGAAAAGACCGAAAGGATGATCAGCGACCCGGGGAATATCAGCAGCCACGGTGCACGCGTCACGTAGATTCTCTCCTCGCTCAACATGTTTCCCCAGCTCGGAACCTCCGGCGGAAGGCCCAGGCCCAGGAAGTCGAGCGCTGCTGCCTGCAATTGCGCGAACGCAAAAATGAAGCTCGCCTGCACCAGCATGGGGGACATGAGATTCGGCAAGATGTGCCGGAACAGGACCGAGACGTGTCCTGCGCCGGAACAGATCGCGGCATCAACGAAGACATCGCGCTTCAGTTTCAGGGTCATGCCGAACACGATCCTGGCGGTGGTCGTGGCGTAGACGATGCCGATCACGATGACCGTGTTGAGCACGCTGCGCTCCAGGAGCGTCATCAGAACCAGCGCCAGGAGCAGTGCGGGAAACGCCATCAGCACGTCCACAATCCGCATCAGCAAATGACCCAGCCGGACAAAGTAGGCGGAAAGCATGCCGACAAGGCCGCCGGCGACCAAGGCAATCAGCACGCTGCCCGACCCAATCAGGATCGCCATGCGCGCGCCGTAGATCGCACGGGAAAGCGAGTCCCGCCCAAAATGATCGGTACCGAATAGGTGGGGCCAGCCGGGCTCGGAAAGGCGGACGAACGGGTCGATTTCCAGCGGGTCGAACGGTGCCAAGAGCGGCGCGCCGATTGCCGCAATGCCGACGACCAGCAGCCAGCACGCTCCGATCGTTGCCAGTGCGCGACCGCGAAAGACAAGCGCGATTGAAAGCGGCACGCTCATTTTAGCGACACCCTTGGATCGAGGCTGGCATAGGCAAGGTCCACCAGGAGATTGATGGCCATGTAGAAGACCACGATGATCAGAATGACGCCCTGGATCACCGGATAGTCTCGCCGCAGGATGGACTGCACGACAAGCCTGCCGATGCCGGGCAGGGAAAAGACGGTCTCCGTCACCACCGCTTCGCTGACCAGTGCGGCGAACGTGAAGCCGAACGCGGCCGAAACGGCAATGAGCGCGTTTCGGAAGACGTGCCTGATGGCCACGCGAACCGGGTGAAGACCCTTGGCCCGGGCCGTGCGCACGTGGTCTTCCCGCGAAACATCAAGCATGGAAGCGCGGATCAGGCGGATGATGAGCGCCGCGTTCGGGGCCGCCAGGGTGAGGCTGGGCAGAACAAGGTACCGCAGGTTCGATGCGCCGCCCTCATCGGCAAGCGACGGAAATCCCGAAGAGGGAAACCAGCCCAGCCCGACCGAGAAGATCAGGATCAGGTAGAGTCCCAGCCAGAACGTCGGCACCGAGGCGAACAGCATGGCGCCTCCTGAAGTCGCTTGATCGACCCATGAACCGTGACGAATTGCGGAAATGATGCCAATCGGAACACCGAACACGACAATCCAGAACATTGTCATCGTCGCCAGGAGAACCGAGGTTTCTGCACCGTCGGCGATGACCGATAGAACCGGTTCACGGAAGAACACCGATGTCCCGAGATCACCCTGCAGGACGTTGCCTAGCCACAGGACATACTGCGTCCAAAGCGGCTCATCGAGGCCGAGCTCGCGCGAGAGTTCGGCGACTTCCTCCGGCGTCGCCGTATCACCCAGCAGGATCGAAGCCGGATCGCCAGGGATCAGGTGGATGAACATGAAGACCAGGAACGACGCAGCCAGAAGGGTGGGGACAAGCGTCAGAACTCTGTTCAAGGCATAGTTCAACATGAAACGACCTGATGAGGGCGCGATTCGGCCTCCCCGCCGCTGAATGGCGGGGAGGCCAGAGGATTATCCTCTATCTTGAAACGTTCCAGAAGTGCGGCCAGATCAGTGTAGCCTCACCGAGGCCGTCCAAGTCGGGCGACGCGATGTTGTAGGTGTAGACATCGCCCGTCTTCATCGTCGGTACCTGCTGATAGATCAACGCCTGAATCTCGGTCCAGATCGCCTGACGCTCGGCGGGGTCCGAACTCTCGGTGAACTTGGACTTCAGCGCGTTCTTTTCCTCGGTTGTCCACCAACCGGGATAATTGTCGTTCATTACCGAAATCAGGATCGGGTCGGGCACGAAGCCATGATGAGTGAAGAACATGTCCCATTGGTCCGGCTGGGCCCGCTTTTCGATCAGGGTGGCCCAGTCGTAGACCTGAAGGTCGATGTTGAATCCGGCCTGTGCCAGCTGTCTCGTGTAGACGATCGCGGTGTCGTAATGGAACGGGTAGTTCGTCGAAACCATGAACTTGATCGGCTCGCCACCGTACCCGGCTTCTTCGGCCATGGCGCGAGCGGCGTTCACGTCACCCATGCTGTAGTGCTCGGTGCCGGCGTCCGTGAACCACACGTTGCCCTCGGGCAGGAACGAGCCGTTCGCACGCCACAGTCCCTCCGGGCCGATTGCCACGTGCAGCGCGGGCACCTTGTCCAGCGCTGTCTGGATCGCGCGCCGCAGACCGAAGTTCTCCTGAAGCGGGCCGTCCTTGGAATTCGTGAACACCAGGCCGAAGATCGGTCCGCCATTCAGTATCGTGACGACCGAAGGATCAGCATCGAGGTCGGCGTAGAGATCGCCGGGAATGCTCTCGGCGTAGTCATAATCGCCGGCCTTAAGGCCCGCCACGCGCGTCCCGACGTCAGGCACGGGGATGAATTGCAGCGTGTCGAACTCGGCGACGCGTGCGCCACCGTAGCCATCTGGTTCGCCGTCGGGCGAGACATAGCCCGCGAACCTTACCAGCTCCACATGGCGGTTCGGCTCCCACTCGCCAAACCTGTAGGGTCCTGTGCCAATGTAGCTGTCCGGCGCGATCGGCTCCTTGCCGGCCCCGTCCGCCACGGACGCCGGGTATATCGCGGGTCCGCCGTTGATGAAGGCCAGCAGGTTCTTCCAGGGACCGAAGGGCTCGGCAAGCCTGATCGTGACCTCGTGATCTCCCGCCGACGTCACGCTTTCGACATTCGCGAACAGAAGCCCGCCCCGTGATCCGAATTCTCCCCATCGGTTCAGCGATGCGACGACATCTGCTGATGTCATGTCCTGCCCATTGTGGAACTTCACGCCTTCTCGGAGCGTGATCGTGATCGTCTTCCCGTCATCCGAGACTGCCTCGCCAGTGGCGAGAAGGCCAACCGGAGAATTCGAGGCATCGAACGTGTAGAGCCCCTCGAAGATGTGATGGGCAATCGTCGTCGACAGATCGGAAGTGACAACGTGCTGGTCCAGGCTTGGCGGCTCGCCGACGGTCGCGTAGCGCAACGTTCCGGCCGCGAAAGCCGTACCAACAAGCGTGGTGACTGCCCCCAGGGCAATCGCCGAACGCAACCAGATTTTGAAGTTCATGGTCTCCTCCTCTCTCAATGGTGTTCATCTGAAGGTTGTATTGTAAGTTTATTACATTTTTGAAAAATATGTCAAGGAAGTCTCGCGGGGGATTTAAGATAACTATATACAACAGTTTGATACAAATGACTTTTACGTCGCCTCCCCGTGCAGAGATGAATGCCTTATGATGATACTTTCATTCTTTTTGACCATTCGAGACAATTCATCGGTTGATCGGAAGTGCGGCCCGAACTGGCCGCTTGAAGTGATTCGCTTGCGGCGGCGACTGCACGGCGCATGGCATGTCGGTTGAGTTCCCGGAGCCCCGGACGGCGTGAGAAACTGCCGTGGAATGCGTTTGGACACTTCGCCGGTAGGGGATCGAACAGCAAGAGTTGGGGCCCGTGACCAAACGCAGAAAAAGCCGGCATTCCTGCGCCCGGGCACGGTTGCGCGCATTCGGAGAGTGACTGAGGACGAGGCGGCGACTCAACCGTCGATGCTGCGCGCGCACGAAAGCGGTTTCATCCGATGCAGGCTGGCGAGGTGTGTGCGGCCAGGATCTCGCCGCTGCGGAGTTGCGGCCCCCGGATCACTGCCAGTCGGCGCTGGAGACGCCGCGCATTCTGTTCTCATGCCCGCGAAAGCCGCGTCCGGCAGCCAGTCGAGCGATGCCGGCGGAGGCCTGGCCGGCCACATTGGTGCGCACGGGCCTGACGGACAGACGGGACTTGCCGCCGATCACCCTTGCATCGCCACTCCAGTTGCGAGCGGAATAGTCCTTGCCGGCAAGGGAAGGACACTGTGGGAAGGTCAACCGGGCTCGATGTCAGTCGCCAATCGGCCTTGGGCCCGTGTCTTCGGAGAGCGCGATCATGGAGGTACGAATGCGGCGCAGGTACTCCTTTACCAACTCCGGACGCTTGCGGGCTGTCCCCGCCGCGAGCACATCGATTATGGCAATGAAGACGAGCCGTGAGGCCGAAGGCTTGTAGATGTCCTGATCTTCGGGAATGTCGATCTCGATCGAGACGTCTGCCGACTTGGCAAGGGGCGCGCCGGCCTTGGTCAGGCTGATTGACTTTGCGCCGTACTGTCGGGCGATTGCAACGCTGTCCAGAAGCTCCGCGGGCTGGCCGCTCGCGGAAATGGCAAAGATGACATCGCCATCCGACAGGGTCGAGGCAAGCATGCGCTGAAAATAGCCATCCGCATGCGCCTCGGTGGGAATCCCGAGACGAAAGAACCGGTTGGCACCTTCGCGGGCAACGTTGGCCGAGCCGCCGCCAACGCCGATGAACGAGATCCGCCGTGCACTTGCCAGCGCCGAGACAGCCTGCTCCACGGCTTCGCTGTCAAGCTGGAAACGTGCCAGATTGAGGGTGTCGACAAGTGCGCCAAAGACTTGCGTGACGAGTTGCTCGGATTCGGAATCCGTACGGCTCGGCCCGCCAAGATATTGCAGGCTTACCGCCACGCTTTGAGCGAGCTTGATATTGAAATCGCGGAAGCCCTCGCAGCCGACGGTCTGGCAGAATCGATTCACCGTCGCGACCGAGACATCGGCTGCTTCCGCGATTTCATTCTGCGTGAGGCGGGTTGCACGCTCCAGATTGGAGAGCACGAAATCTGCCACCCGTTGTTCACGCTTCGGAAACCTGCCGTCCAGCTTCCGCATCTGAGATATGACGTCGATGATCTTGGTCATGGTCTTGCCGCCCGCCACTTGCCGCCTATTCGGGTTTGTACGCGATCACGTCCATTTCGACCTTCGCGTCGACCATGAGCGCGGACCGGACCGTGGAGCGGGCGGGCGGGTGTTCGCCGAAGTAGCGTTCGAACACGGCGTTGAAGCTGGTGAAATCGCGAGGATCATCCAGCCAGACATTGACCTTGACCACGTGTTCCGCCCCGCAATCCGCAGCATCGAGGGCGGCGATGACGTTTCCGATGACCCGTTCGGCCTGCTCAACGATGCCGCCGGCGACAATCTCGCCATCCGCGGCAGGAACCTGGCCGGAAACAAATACGAAATCGCCCGCACGCACCGCCTTGGCAAATGGACGCCGGGTGCCGCCGGCCGCGTCGTCGGCCATGTCGAAACGAGTTATGCCGGTCACCATTTTGCGCACCCTTCAGCGTGTAAGTAACTTACATGCATTGGCGCAAGCTGTTCAACTCGTCAACACCATGGTATTCGCGTCGCCGGTGTTCGCTAATGACGCCAGCCGCGCGCCAATGCAGAAACGAACTCTCGCGTCTGCGGGGCGGTTCAGGGCTTGCTTGACTCCCAGGGCCTCGGCAGCATCGTAGACCGCCAAAGCCATTGCACGTGACCGGATCCGCCGCCGGAATCCCTCTCGGGAGGAGAACCCTGATGCCGATACGAACTCTTGATCTTGCCGAACCGTTTTTCACTGTGCGGATCATCACGGACAGCCCGGTTCATCAAGTCTTGGGCAAGGTCATCCTGCTGAACCTTTCAGAAGAACCCGTACAGGTCCGCGAACAGCGCCTCTGGCATCTCCAATCGGCCGTGGCCGCGGATGTCGAGCTTCGCGACGTGTCACACGCCGTCATCGTCGAGCGTTTCGATGACCATGATGACGCAGACCGGCTTTTTTCCGAGGTGAGGCGCAGTTGGCCGTCCGCATTCGACGTTCGCCAGGAGGAAAGGCTGCGCGGCATCAGCCACTACATGTCGCCCAAGGTCTGGGTCGGACAGCATGGCTTCACGATGTACCACTCGGGCTCCGTGCCCCTGAATGTCGGGCTTCACCGGGACCATGCATTCTGTCCGGTGCCCGGATTTCGCGAAGTCCACACCCAGATCGTCGGCATTGGCAAGATGCAGCAATGCCGCGAAAACGACATCTCGACGCTCTATCTCGAGGAGCCGATGGCGCCCGGCGCCACCCATCGGCCCATGTATGACGCGGACGGCAACTATCCCTGGCACCAGTACGAAACCATCACGCCATCAATCTTCATGGCCGTGGAAATGCTGCCTGATGGGGCAGCACCGCCGAAGTGAGGACATCATGACCGAAAGGCTCATCCCGCAGGACACAGATTTCACCGCCTCGTATCCCGACCTGTCACGGCGCCTGCGGCTCGGCGTGGTCGGCGGAGGGCGCGTTGCCCGTACCCAGGCAATGGCTGCCCGAATGAGCGACCGCTGGGATGTCGTTGCAGGCGCGTTCTCGTCCGACCCCGCCAAGGCAAGTGCCAAGGCGCAGGAGTGGCATGTCGCCGAAGATCGGTCGTACGGCTCCTTCGCCGAAATGGCGAAACGCGAGGCCGCCCGCGCGGACGCCGTCGACGCCGTGATGATCACGACTCCAAACAATCTTCATTGCGCCGCCGCGACGAGCTTCCTCGAGGCAGGCATCGACGTGCTCTGTGACAAGCCCCTGGCGAACGAAATCGAGGAGGCCGAGACCCTGGTCTCGCGCGCACGGGAAACAGGTTGCGTCTTCGGCGTTTCCTACGTCATGTCCTGCTACCCGATGGTCCGCGAGGCACGCGCAATCGTGGCAAGCGGGGCACTGGGGCGCGTCAACCAGATCCATGTCGAATTCATGCAGGACTGGATGATCCCGGATGGCGCGCACGACGCCCCCCATGTCAGGTGGAGACTCGATCCGGCAGTCTCCGGACCTACCAGTTGCGTGGGCGACATCGGCACGCATGCGGCACACCTGTCCGAGTTCGTCTCTGGGCTTGAGTTGACCCACCTGCGTGCGGAATTCCATGTCTGCGGCGCGCCCAAGCCCCTGGAGGACACCGTGTTCATGGCAACCCGCCACGCGGGCTCGGTGCCGGGCACCCTGATGGCGACACGGCTTGCCACCGGGAACCGGGGCGGATTGCGGCTTCGTGTCTTCGGCACCGAGGCCGGGCTCGAATGGGACATGGAACGGTGCGAACATCTGAAACTCAACCGCTTCGGCGAGCCTGACCGGATCGTCAGCCGGGGTCACGGCCATGGCGTCTCACCGGAAACCGAGCGCCTGGTTCGCACCGGCCGCGGCTTTCCGGAAGGCTTCATAGAGGCTTGGGCAAACCTCTACATCGAGTTCGCGATGGCCGTGGCGGCACGCAAGGACCGTCTTTCGATCCCCGCAGACTGGCTGTCCCTGCCTTCGGTGAAGGACGGTGCCCGAGGCGTCCGCTTCATTCACGCCGCCGTTCAGTCAAACAGTGCCGGCGGAACCTGGCAGCCGGTCTGAAGCGATTCCCGTCAAGGATTCGCGCCGAGAACAGGCCGGCACGGCGCTGGCCAGAGAATGAGCCTTGTTTCGTCAGCCTGAACCCGAGAGAGGCTCACGTCCGCAGCCCCGCAAGTCCGGGTTTGAGAGACGTCCGCCCGGGATCGCTTGCGAGCGATGCACTTGACAGAACCACGAAGAGGTGCGCCTGTTCAGCGACCGCAGCGAACGCCGCAAATGCCTTTCAGGACTCCCGGAATGCACAGCCAAACTCGGTTTGCAGGCAGCCATGTCCCCGTCCCGACCCCCGTCAGCGATGTCGGAAGCACGTGTCTCGACACCCATGGCCGGGACGGCCAAAGCGAGACCGTCCGGGTTGATCTCCCGGATGTCGAATTCGGGGCCGATAGGTGAAGAAGCACCAGGCTCTCCGCACTCCGGTCCAAAGAGGCCGGGCGGGCTGGAACGCCATTCTGGGTGATCTGCCTCCGCCACAACATCTTGAAGAGAACGAGATCGCCGACTTCGTCGTCGTGGGCGCCGGGTTTGCCGGATTGGCGGCGGCCAGGCGGCTCTCGCAGCTGGCCCCGGGCGCTCGCATCGCCATTCTCGAAGCCGGGCGGGTCGCCGAAGGCGCGGCGGGGCGGAATTCGGGCTTCATGATCGACCTGCCGCACAATCTCCCGGGCTCGGAGGAAATGGCGGCCCGCGGCGAGCGTGAACTGATCTCGCTGAACCGCCAAGCGCAGGACTTTGCCGAGGCGGCGGTCGAGGAATATGGAATCGACCCGAATTTCTTCGACCGCGCAGGCAAGATAAACGGCGCCGGCGACTCCGCCGGCCATGCCGCAAACGAACGGGAGAAGGCACATCTCGACGACATCGACGAGCCATCGGAGTTGCTTGACGCCGGGCAGATGACAGAGGTGACGGGCAGCGATTACTATCGCTCCGGGCTCTACACGCCTGGAACCGTTATGCTGCAGCCGGCCGGCTTCATCCGTGGAATGGCGTCCGGTCTCGTGTGCGCTGGCGTCAACCTGTTCGAAGAAAGCCCGGCGACAGGCTTCGCACGACAGGACGGCAGCTGGATCGTGTCCACGCCGAAGGCGGCGGTGCAAGCCGGAAAGGTGATCCTGGCCGTCAATGGCCATCTTGAAAGCTTTGGCTTCGCACGCGGGCGATTGATGCATCTGTTCCTGTTCGGAGCGATGACGCCCGAACTCTCTCCTGATCAGCTTCGGCAGACCAGGGGGCAGGATCGCTGGGGAATTACGCCCGCCGACCACATGGGCGCGACGGTTCGGCGCATCGACCGGGGCCTGGGCGGCAACCGGATTCTCATCCGTGCCACTGCGGCGCTTCGCTCGGGGATGGTTTCCAGGAAGTCCGATCTGGCCCGTGCGGCCCATGGCATGCAGGCGCGATTCGATGCGCGGTTTCCATCCCTTGCCGGCATGTCGTTCGAGCATGTCTGGGCCGGGCATGCATGCCTGAGCCGCAACGGTGTCGCGGTCATGCGCGAAATTGACGATGGCGTCTTCTCGGCCTGCGTTCAGAACGGCCTCGGCGCGGCACGAGGCACCCTCACCGGCATGGGCGCCGCCGAATTGGCTTGCGGCCAGGACAGCGCGATCACCAAGCGCTTCACGGCAGAGGAGGAGCCTGCACGGCTTCCTCCCCAACCCTTCCGTGAAATCGGGATAAACGCCGTGCTGCGCTGGCGGGAATGGATGGCCCGCAAGGCCTGATCAAAGGGTCTGGTTCAGCTCTTCTGCCGCCGGTATCTCGCGTTCGCGCCGTGCGATGTAGTCGCGCAGAGCGTCGTCCAAACCTGGATCCAGTCCGGGCTCCTCGTAGTCGGCCAGGAGCTTTCTCGCATGCTTGAGCGCCCGCTCGGTCGTGCCCATGGACCCTTCCGCAATCCACTGCTCCACGGAATTGTTGTCGAACAGTTCGGGGAGGAAGAACGCCGTCTGGAAATTCTCCTGCGTATGCGGGTGGCCCAGGTAGTGCCCTCCCGGACCGATGTCGGACACGGCCGACACCGCCTGGTCAAAGTCATCCCACCTTGGGCCCTGGGCCATGCGATATGCCATCGCGCACTGTTCGGCGTCGACGACGAACTTGGCAACCGAGCAATGCATGCCCGCCTCGTTCCAGCCTGCCGAGTGCCAAATGTAGTGCGCGCCGGCGTGGATCACCGCTGCCAGCGTCGCGGCGCTCTCGTAGCCTGCCTGTGCATCGAAGACCTTTGCACCGCCCAACGTGTTGGAGCTGCGCCACGGGACATCGTAGTGCCGCGCCATCTGCCCAATCATGAAATTCATCAGGCTGATTTCGGGCGTTCCGGCCATGGGCGCGCCGGACTTCATGCTGACAGTCGAAAGATAGTGGCCGTAGATCGCCGGCGCACCCTTCCGGACGACCTGCGTATAGGCAAGCGCGGACAGCGCCTCCGCGTTCAGTTGCGCGACCGCTGCCGACACGCTGGCGGGCGTGTTGGCCCCGCCAAGCACGAAGGGCGAGCAGAGAACCGGCTGGTTCCGCCGCGTAAACGCGCGCATCGCGCCCAGCATGGTCTCGTCCCAGACCAAGGGAGAGTTGCCGTTGCAGTTGCCGGTGCAGACGGGATGCGTTTCCAAGAATTCCTCGCCGAAGAGAATCGCGCACATCTCCATCACGTCCTCGGCATTCTTCGGGCTGGTCGTCATGCCCATGAACATCTTGTCCGAGTGCTTCATGGACGAATAGGTGATGCGCAGATGCCGGTGGCTGACCGGATGATCCATCGGCTCGACGATGTGATGCGACGTTGAATGCATGGCCGGAAGCATGTGACTGAGCTTGTGGAACATCGCGAGGTCTTCGAGCGTCGGGCTCCTCCGCTCGTCGTCGAGGTCGCGCAGGTAGGGTGCACCCGACATCGGTACGAAGACCGAACTGCGGCCTCCCAGCCTGACGTTCTTGCCGGGGTCGCGCGCATGATAGGTGAACTCGGACGGAATCGTGGCGATCAACTCCCGCACGAGGCCGCGGTCGAGATGCACCATCTCGCCCACGACCTTGGCTCCGGCCCGCTTCCAGTCGCTTAGCGCGACGGGATCACGGAACAGTACCCCCACGTCTTCGAGGATGTGCATCGACGCGGCATCGATGCGCTCGACACCTGCGTCGTCCATGACCTCGCAGAGTGGCAGGGTGCCGACCAGCGCCGGCAGCATGTCGAAGCTCGGTGCCGTCCTGAGGGCGCGGCGCGCGGCACGTCCTCCAGCTCGGGCGCGTGGGGATTCGTCGGCAACCATGGCGTATCCTTCCTGAAATTCCCCGTCCAGCGCATCGAGCCGTTCGGTCGGTCACGCAAGCAACGTTCTCCGTTGCAGGCCTTCGCAGTCAGCGGCATTTCAGTCCCAGTCCATCACGACCTTTCCCGCTTCACCCGACAGCATGGCGGCAAAGCCTTCGCCGAAATCGTCGACGTGAATGCGGTGCGTAATGAGACCTGAAACGTCAAGGCCTGACTGCACCAGGGCGATCATCTTGTACCAGGTCTCATACATCTCGCGACCATAGATCCCCTTCACGTTGAGCATCTTGAAGATGATCTTGTTCCAGTCGACCGCGAATTCGGCCGGGGCAATTCCCAGAAGCGCGATCTTCCCGCCGTTGTTCATCTTGTCGATCATGTCACGCAGTGCTGGGGCGGCGCCGGACATTTCCAGGCCGACATCGAAGCCTTCCATCATGCCGATCCTGTCCATGACATCGCTTAGATCCTCGGTGACCGCGTCCACGACATGCTCAAGGCCCATCCTGCGCGCCAGGTCGCGGCGATAGGCGCTGATGTCGGTAATGACCACCTTTCGCGCGCCCGCCTTCTGCGCGACCAGCGCGCCCATGATGCCTATGGGGCCGGCGCCGGCAACCAGCACGTCCTCGCCCACCAGATCAAAGCTGAGCGCGGTATGGACGGCGTTGCCAAGCGGATCGAGAATCGCCGCAACCTCGTCCGGGACGGCGTCTGGAAGCGGCACCACGTTGCTTTCCGGAAGGCAAATGTACTCGGCAAAGCTCCCCGGACGATGCACGCCGACACCCACCGTGTTCCTGCAAAGATGGCCGCGTCCGGCGCGACAGTTCCGGCATGCGCCGCACACCACGTGACCTTCGCCGACGACGCGCTGCCCGGCCCGGTACTTGGTCGCCGCAGTGCCGCAATCGACGATCCTGCCGCAGAATTCATGGCCGATGACCATGGGAACGGGCACCGTCTTCGCAGACCACTCATCCCATTTCCAGATATGGACGTCCGTGCCGCAAATGGCCGACTTCCCGACCTTGATCAGCACCTCGCCTGCGCCCGGCTCGGGAACCGGCACCTGCTGCATCCACAGGCCTTCCTCGGGCCGGGCCTTCACCAATGCCTTCATGTCGCTCTTCATGCCAGGACACCCATGTCATGGCCGACTTCGATGAACGCGTCGATTGCACGGTCGAGCTCGTCGCGGCCATGGGCCGCCGACATCTGGGTGCGAATCCGGTCCTGGCCACTCTGCACGACCGGAAAGCTGAACGGGGCGACGTAGACGCCCTTCCGGTCGAGTCGCGCTGCCATGTCCTGGGCAAGAACCGGATCGCGCAGCATGACGGGAATGATCGGGTGCTCGCCCGGCAGAAGGTCGAACCCGGCATGGCTCAGGCGCGTCCGGAAATGCGCCGTGTTCTCCATGAGCCTGTCTCGCCGTTCGGAGGAGGCTTCCAGCATGTCGAGCACCTTGATCGACGTCGCCGCAATGACCGGCGCGAGGGTGTTCGAAAACAGGTAGGGCCTGGACCGCTGCCGCAGCCAGTCCACGATCTCGCGCCCCGCCGAAACGTAGCCACCCGATGCGCCGCCGAGCGCCTTGCCAAGCGTTCCGGTCACGATGTCGACCCGCCCCATCACGCCGCAGTGCTCGATGCTGCCCCGTCCGGATGGGCCCATGAAGCCAACTGCATGGCTGTCATCGACCATGACAAATGCGTCATGCCTCTCGGCGAGATCGCAAATTGCGGACAGGGACGCGACATGTCCGTCCATCGAGAATACGCCGTCCGTTGCAATGAGCCTGAACCGCGCGTCGGCAGCGGCCTGAAGCTGCGCCTCGAGATCAGCCATGTCGGAATTTGCGTAGCGAAGCCGCCTGGCCTTGCAGAGCCGGATGCCGTCGATGATCGACGCGTGATTGAGCGCGTCCGAAATCACAGCGTCCTCGGGTCCGAGAATGGTCTCGAACAGGCCGGCGTTTGCATCGAAGCAGCTGGAATAGAGGATGGTGTCCTCGAACCCCAGGAATGCCGAGAGCCTTGCCTCGAGCTCCTTGTGCGCGTCTTGCGTGCCGCAGATGAAGCGAACGGACGACATGCCGTACCCGAAGCGCTCAAGAGCTTCCTGTCCGGCTGCAACAAGCTCGGAATTGCCGGAAAGACCGAGATAGTTGTTCGCGCAAAGGTTGATGACATCTTGGCCGGTCGAAAGCTCCACGGTTCCGGACTGCCGACCGGTGATGATCCGCTCCGACTTGTAGAGACCGGCAGATTTGAGCCCGTCCAGTTCGGCTTGAAGATGCATGGCAAGTGAGGTCATCCCGCGCTCCGAAAGTGGCTGCCGGATTCAAGCAATAGGCCTATCACCGGTCACGCGACAGCACAAAACGCGACCAGCTTGGCCCGAATTGCGCACCATCGAGTTCCGCTCCAGTGTCCGCCGTGGAATCGCCCTTGCCGACGTCCATGTCGCCTGATGGCACCTGCGCTGCGTACCTGTTCATGCCCGCGCCTGCTGCTATAGTGGCAGCCAAGCATTCGATAGGCGCCGCGAGGGCGAGTCGAAGCCGCAATGACGGGGGGTTCCATGGACAACTTCAACCTGGACGTGCGACCGGATGTGTCAGGTCACTTCGACGAGGCATCGAACACGATCAGCTACATCGTCGCGGATCCCGGCAGCGATCATTGCGCCATATTCGACAGCGTCATGGACATAGATTACGCCGCCGGACGCATCACTCACGAACATGCCGACGCGCTGATCAGGGAAGTGACGGAACGTGGCCTTGTGCTGGACTGGATCATCGAGACGCACGTCCATGCGGACCACCTTTCCGCCGCACCCTACATTCAGGACAAGATTGGCGGGAAGA
>JAJEAC010000123.1 GCA_022824315.1 Silicimonas sp. | reverse complement strand
ATCCTGGCAAGGGCCTTGGAGACTTCTGATTCGCTTGCGCCGAGAAGTCGCAGGCTTTCGGCAATCCTGTCGGGAGCGGATTGCAGCATCTCGTCCGAGGGATCGGTGATCGAGACTTGCCAGCCTGCCTTCGCGAATGTCAGGGCGATCCCGTGGCCCATCAGGCCAACTCCGATCACAGCGATCTGACGATCCCCGGCCATCCCCCTACCCCGCCGTATAGCCGCCATCGGCGTACAGAATGTGTCCGGTGTAGAAATCAGACGCGCTTGAGGCCAGGAACAGAAGCGGCCCGGCCAGATCCACGGGCTCCCCGAGCCGCCCCTTTGGAACGCGGGCCAGAAATCCCGTGCGAACGGCCCGTGCGTCTTCGCTGTCCTCGAACATCCATGCGGTCAGCGGCGAGCGGAAAACCGTCGGCGCGATCGCGTTCACGGTGATGCCCGTCGGTCCGAGTTCGCAGCCCAGAGCCTTGGTGATTCCGTCCACGGCGGCCTTGGAGGCGCAGTAGGCGGTGTATCCGGCAGGGTGCCCCAGCAATCCCCGTGCAGAGGACATCAGCACGATCTTGCCGCCATCTCCCTGGGACTGCATCCGTCCGGCGGCCGCGCGGGCCATCAGCCAGCTCTGCGTGACATTTGCATCCATCACGGCATCGAACGTCGAGGGGTCCATCTCGTCAATCTTGGCCACCTTGTTCATGCCGGACGCGACAACGAGAATGTCGAGTCGACCAAACGCCTTGACGGTTTCCGCCACGAGTTTCTCGCAAGCCCCTTCGCTGTCGGGACGGGCGTTGACCTCGTGGGTCTCGCCCCTGCATGTTGCCGCCACCTCCTTCAGGGCCTCGGCGTTTCCGGCTGCCAGGACGACCTTGCAACCGGCGCCGGAGAGACACTGCGCGGCGACCCCGCCGAATGCGCCGGAGGAACCCGTGATCAGGGCCACCTTTCCGGACACGTCGAACAGGGAGAGAGGATCGTCCAGTGACATCGGCCTACTCCGGTCTCTTGCCGTCGGGATACGGTATCACGACGATCATCTTGCAGACGTGGTTGCTGCGGTTCTCGATCTTGCGAACCTCGTCGGGCGCGATCCTGCAGCTGTCCATCGGCGTCAGCACGGTTTCCTCGTCGTCGATGATCACGGTCATCTCGCCTTCGAGCACGACATAGACCTTCTCGAACGGCGTCGAATCCGGCCCGGCTCCACCGCCCGGCAGGAACTGGGACAGGCCGACCCACTGGTTTTCCGGGCCCCCGTCCTCGAAGCCCTGAAGCCTGAGCCCGGTGACGCCCCAGTGGTTCGGGGCATCATAAGTTTCGGCATCGGCAAATCGCTTGACAAGCATCAGAACGCCTCCCCAGCCTCGATGCGATAGGTCTGGCCGGGGTCCATCATCGCGACGAGGCGAATGATGCAACCGTCTCCCCGATCCCAGTTCCATGGAAAAAATGCGAAGGTGCAGCGCTTGCCGGTCACCCGGTCAAGATCGCCTCCGACATTCTCGATCCCGAGGATGCCGTTCGAAAACAGCTTGTTGTGCACCGGCTCCCACTCCGGGAAATCGTCACTCCAGTCGCGTCCGCCGGACCATTCGCGATACTCCGCTTCGAGGTGCGGCAGGATCGGGCCGTTTCGTTGCGGACCGATCGCGGTGGCCAGCGGGTGGTCGTTGGCCTGCGTGTCATGGCCGACGACCTTGATTCCCTTCTCCACCATCCAGTCCGCCGCCGAGGGCACCAGGCCCGGACAGTATGCAAAGTAATCGCCATCCTCGTACTGCTTATGCCAGCCGGTGTTGATGATCAGGACGTCGTTCTTGCGGATCGCATGTCCGCACGCCTTCTCAAGGTCGTCGCCCGTGATCGACTCCCACTTCTTCTTGGGCAAGTTCACCACCAGCCCGGAGCCGAAGAAATGCGGCAGCGGCACTTCGTCGATGAACGGCGTGCCCTGGACCACGTGGGCCGGAGCGTCGATATGGGTCGTAACGTGCATGGTGGTCGTGATGGTCTGGCTGAGTACGCCGGACTTGGCCATGTAGTGCTGGCGATCGATCTGCACATCCTTGAAGTACGGCCAGTTCGGACACTGAAAGCCGTAGCGATGGCTGAGGTTCACGAACTCCAGCCCCATGTCGTTGTCGTCGTTTGCCTGGAAATCTATTCCGCGAATGGTGACGCTCATCGTCCCTCCCCAAAAGCAACGTTTTCTTCCCGCATCATGGTACACATGTATTGCATTGCAGTCAAGTGTTGCCTTGTCGTCTTTGCCCCGATATGCTGCACGGAACCGGATTCAGCAACGGGCAGCACGGGCGGCGGAGCATTGGACGGAGAGGCATCGCATAGGAATCAGGGCATTCAGGTCATTTCCCGGGCCGCGGACATTCTCCGTCTTCTGGGCCGCGAGACGGACGGACTCAGCCTTGGCCAGATCGCGAAGAGCGTAGCCTTGCCCCGTTCCACGGTGCAGCGCGTTGTCGCAGCGCTCGCAGTAGAGGGGTTCATCTCGACCGAAAAGGGATACGGAGGGATCAAGCTGGGTCCGGAGATCCTGAGCCTTGCCCAAGCCACGGCGTCAGACATGAAGGATCGGCTTCGCCCGGTCATGAAGAAGATTTCGGACGAGACCGGCGAAACCGTGGACCTTGCCGTCCTTGACGGCGACAAGATGCTCTTCATCGACCAGATCGTGGGAAGCCAGCGGCTTCGGGCGGTGTCCAGAATCGGGGAGACATTTCCGCTGACGACAACGGCAAACGGAAAAGCGGCGCTGGCCTGCCTGCAACGGGAGCACGCTGAAAGGCTGATCGTTGCGGAAATCGAGGTGCGAGGTTCAAATTCAAGGACGCTGGACGAGGTCCTCGATGAAATCGAGCAGATCAAGAATGGCGCCTTGGCCAAGGACGAGAACGAGCATTCTGACGGAATTTGCGCTCTCGGATTCGCGATCAAGGACTCGAACGGCGACATATTCGCCCTGTCAACGCCGGTTCCGAGCACCCGCTACGAGCGGATCAAGGGCTCCATGAGCGACGTGTTGGACAGATGCCTGAAGAACATGCGGTGACGCAGAAGCTGCATCATTTCGGCGCTTTACCTCGACGGAATCCCCCCGTCAGGTCCTGCGAGCATTCAGGCTCCGCAGCGGTTTCAAGCACTTTCAGGATCGCACTCGGATGCTCATTGCGCTGAAGAACGGATGAAGGTTCCAGAGGACCTGCGTGCAACTGCCAAGACGTGTTACGGTGTCGACCTTCACTCGAGCTGCGCCGCGCGTTGGAAGTCCGAGGGATTCGTGCACCTTTTCCGACCTCCGATGAATCGCGCGAACGATTGGTCAAAGACGAAGAATTGGCTCAACGATAACATCTCTTCAGAAGCATATCGCAAGACATTGGTGAATCGCATTCCGACAAGTCCGGGAAAGCATGCCGAGTCTGTTTGGCTCGATGCGTTCAAGCGCGACGAGGACTTGATCAAGTTCAAGCTCTATTGCTGACCATGACTTGACAGGCGACCCTGCACCAGAAATTACTGTCCCGAACGTTGCCGGAAGGACGCAAGAAGTCAGGGCAAATCCAACCGGATCACGACACAGTCTGACGAGGGCATGAAATGAGCGCACCAGCAGACCACGAAGCACAAGAGCAGACCTACACCATGGGCTACAACGAGGAGTTTCAGGTGCTCCTGCGCCGCAGAAGTGCAGCCAACAATGCTGCCCATCTGCTGCCGAAACTCAGTTCGGGCATGCGCGTCCTAGATGCGGGTTGCGGCCCGGGCACGATCTCGATGGGTCTGGCCGACGCGGTGGCACCCGGAGAATTCATCGGAGTCGACATCGAGGAGTCCCAGGTCGAAATGGCTAGCGCGGCGGCGTCTGCCGGCGGCCACAAGAACGCGGAATTCCAGGTCGCTGACGCCCTGAATCTTCCCTTCGAAAGCGATTCATTTGATGTCGTTCACGCCCATGCGACCATAATGCACGTACCGGACGCCAGCGCTGCCGTTGCAGAAATGATGCGCGTCCTGAAACCCGGCGGGATCATATCGAGCCGGGACATGATCCTGTCCTCGTGCTTCACCGAACCAAGGCATGGTGATTTCGACAATGCCTGGCATGTATTTGGCAAGCTCCTGTCCGCAAACGGCGGACATCCGGAAATGGGCAAGGAGATCAAGGGTGTGCTTCATGCTGCGGGTTTTTCCGACATTTCGGTGAGTGCCTCCTTCGAGTGTTTCGCGGCCAAGGAGGATGTGGATTTCTTTCACGGGTTCGCGCAGGGATGGTTTTTTGCTGACCAAACCATGGCGGCGGCCCAAAAGCTTGGCGTGGCCAGCGCCGAAGACATGGACCGTTGGCGCGACCTGCTAGACCAATGGCAGGCTGACCCGGCAGCTTTTGCGACGATTGCTTGGGGCGAAGCGCTTGGTGTCAAGCCTGGATAACAGCGCGACGAAAGCTGCCAACCATCGAAACCCGCCCGGCGGAAATGACACGCAACACGCAATGTCTTTGCAGGACTTGGTTGCCTTGCCACTCGAACTAGTGTCCGCCCCCAAACCCCCTCCATTCCGCGGTTCCCTGTTTCGGATTCCGCAAGCGGGCCCTCGGTCCCGTTCAGGCCCTCCAGCTCCGCCGCGCCGACACGGTCGCTGAGCGCGCGGAACACGGCGCCGCCAAGCTGCGGCCTGTGAGATGGGTCGAGGATCGCCACCACGCCCGCACCGATCGCGTCCGGCCGCCACGTGCGCCCGCGCCTCCTCCGCCGCAAGGCGCGTCCTGCCGGAGCGAGGTCCGCCCGTGACAAGTGCGAAGCCGCCGCCATCGGCGTCGGCCCGCATCGCATGCGCCAGGGCCGTCTCCTGCGAGGGCGACAAGGATTTGGTCGCTTTCGAGGCGGGCCCGGTCTCCGTATCCGATCGCGACGTCATCCGAATCGCGCGGTCGACGGCGGCAAGCTCGGCACGGAGATGTCCCGTCGTGGTGTAGACGTACGGGTCGCCCTCCTACGAGGCGGGCCTTCCGGGCAGCGCGACGAGGTCCGGAGGGCAAATCGCCTCTTCAAGGAGCCGCAGGAAGGGCTCCGGATCCGAAACGGGGGCCGCCAGTGCCGCTGCAAGCTCCTCGGCACGGATCACGCCGTGGCGCGCGACCAGGGTCTCGACGGCGACCCCGGGGTCGCTGGTGAAGTCGTCGCGGGTCTCTTCCGCTTCCGACAGGTGCTGCAGGAGCGGATCGCCCTCGGCACGGTCGGCCAACAGGACCCCCGCCAGTCGGAGACGACCGACATCAGGCGCCCGTCGTCGGCGAGGCCGGGAAGCGCCACGCCCGCACAGCCGCGGTGCGCTCTGCGTCAGTCCGACCGGTCCGTCATTGTGCTTTCCGGCATCCGGATCGCGGGTCGCCCCGTTCCGTCTTCGGCACCTGCGGCTGAGCGACGCGAACGCCCATCCTGCGGAAGTCCTCCGCGGACTCCACGTGTTTCCGTCGACCGAGGACCGTCACCCGCTCGCGGTGGCGCGAAAGGGCCACGTTGGTCGCGCCTTCTGAGATTTGCAGCGAGTTGCATTGATTTATGCCGGATGTTCCTGTCCAGCTCATGGGGGCAAGCGACCGCGGCGCCGAAATCGAAGGGTCTGGCGGAGCAACGGCCGACGAGGATCATGCGGGAGGCGGCAAGTATGACGCGGAACGACGTGGGATTGGGAGATTTCCACATGATGGGTGGAATAGCAGCGAGGACGATGACGGTCGCGACCCGCTGGCAGACGAGCGACAGAAAGCAGCGTTAAGGTCGGGCGTGAGCGTCAGCGGGATCGTCTCCGGGGTCGAGAGTCCGCTCTGAAGCACGTGCGGCTGTCCTGGGCATTGTCGTCGAGCTTGGGGGGGGCCACATCGACGCAAGGGACTGGTCGGAAGTGCCGGATCGCCACAAATCGGCAACGGCGTCCAGGAGCGGCCCGCCTTGAAGCAGACCCTCCACCCTCATCCCCATGTGAAGAAATTCCTGGCCGGGCACCGTCGCGGCGCTGGACGTTTGCAGGTGAACCGCTGGCCGATAGCGGTCGGGGACCGCGTCCAGCTCGTAGACCGAAGGCACTGTGACCCACGTCATTAATGATCGACGCCGTCGACGAACCGGCTGCACATGCTGCAAATCGCGGCAGAGCGGCGTCTGCCGATTGGCGTAATAGTTCCTGCTCTCGGGACGATCGAAGCAATGGCGGAACTGGATGCCGGCGAGGGAGAGCGCTTCGAGACTCCCGAGGAGCTCTTTGCCGAACTGGGCATCTGATCGTGCTGGCGCTTGTCCGGTCGACCAGGTTCCTCACGGACGTGAAGCGAGCCCAGAAGAAGGCAAGGACATGGGGACACTTCGTGGGGCGCTGACCCTGCTGTCCGCCCAGGCAGACCTACCCGACAGGTATCGGGACCGCGCCCTGCAGGGCGACTGGAGCGGGTTTCGGGAACTGCACATCGAGCCGGACTGTCCACAAATTTACCAGATCACGGCAGGCGCGGTGCAGCTCGCCCGGATCGGCCCGCACCCGGACTCATTCCGGACATGAGGCCGTCGTCTGGTTCGGCTGTGGTATCGTCCCACCACCAGCCCCGTGCCGAATCGCGACCTCGCCGACGGAGACCTCACCTGGTGGTTCCAGTTTGACAAGAAGACGTCAGTTTTAAGTAAATGCTGTCAGTTTTGGAATCAAGATATCAGATTTAGGTGGATCGAATGTCAACTGAGGCACTGAAAGACTGGTTTGCCAAGAACCCCGAGGTGGAAACCGTGTACGCATGTGTCTGCGATCTGAACGGATCGCTGAGGGGCAAGCGCGTGCCGGTGGCACAGGCATCGAAGATCGGAGATGGGGGTCTTCGCATGCCGTTGTCGCTGATCGGTGTTGATATCTGGGGTGAAGATATCGAAGATAGCGAGCTGGTTTTCGAAACCGGCGATGCAGACGGTCTGTGCGATTTCACCGGACGAGCACCCGTTCTCGTCGACTGGACCTGCCGTCCGACCGCGCTGACCCAGTTGTGGATGAGGCAGGAGGATGGATCGGTCTTCACAGGAGATCCGCGTCGCGCGCTCGATGCGATTGTCGACCGTTTCAATCAACGCGGCCTGACGCCGGTGGTTGCGACCGAGCTTGAGTTCTACCTCGTTGATCCCTCGGGCAACGCCCCGAATTCGCCGCTGTCGCCCATTACCGGCAAACGTCTTGATTCAGATGACGTTTATTCACTTGATGATCTTGAACATTTCGATGCCTTTCTGAACGACGTCTATGACGCCTGCAAAAAACAGGACATCCCGGCCGATGCGGCGGTATCGGAAAACGGCGCTGGTCAGTTCGAGATTAACCTGCTGCATGTCGCCGACCCGTTGAAGGCAGCCGATGACGCCGTCCTTTTCAAGCGACTTGTTCGCGGAGTCGCCCGCAAGCATGGCCTTGCGGCGACCTTCATGGCCAAACCCTATGGCGATCGCGCAGGCAACGGATTTCACGTCCATTTCTCGCTGGTCGACGGGGTTGGCACCAATGTCTTCGACAACGGTGGCGAGGAAGGCACCCCGCTGATGCTGAGCGCCGTTGCGGGTCTTCTGAACACGATGCAGGAGAACGCGCTGGTCTTTGCGCCGCATGTGAATTCCTATCGACGGCTTCTCCCTGGCACACATGCGCCGACCGGCATCGCCTGGGGTTACGAAAACCGCACAACGGCCATTCGGATCCCGGGCGGCAGCTACAAGGCGCGCCGCATCGAGCACCGCGTGGCCGGGGCTGACGCGAACCCCTACCTGGTTCTTGCAAGCATTCTTGGCGGTGCGCTTCTGGGGATCGCGGGAGAATGGACACCGGGCGACCCAATCACGGGCGATGCCTATTCACTGGATCTTCCGCAGCTTCCGTCCGCCTGGGCAACTGCCATCGCGGCCTTTGAACAGGGCACACATGTCACCGGCATCTACTCGGAACGGCTGCAGCGCATGCTGGTGCAATGCAAGCAGCAGGAACTCAGCCGCTTTTCCCGCCACGTCACTGACCTCGAATATCACAGCTTTCTGGAGGCCGTATGATGAACGCACGGTCTCAGGCCCGCTTTGAAGGCAACCATCCCTATGCCGGCGACGGCGCGCGCACCGACAACTACTATGCCGCCTCTGCCAATCTGTCGCCCGTGCCTCCGCGGCTTGTTGGCGATCAAGAGACCGACATTTGCGAGGTGGGCGCCGGGTACAGCGGCCTGTCCACAGCGCTGCACCTCGTTGAGAAGGGCCGTAAGGTTGCTTTCGTCGAAGGTGCGCGTGTTGGATGGGGCGCTTCGGGACGCAATGGCGGTCAGATCGTCAACGGGTTGAACGCCAGCCTCCAGCGAATCCGCAGCTCTTTCGGTCACGACACCGCGACGTTTGTGGCCTGGCTTGTCCAGGAAGGCGGCGAGATCATTCGCGAACGCGTCAAGACCCATGACATCAGGTGCGACCTGAAGGACACCAACGTCTTCACCACCTATTCCAGGCCGTCCACTGCAAGTCGGTCGCGTCCCAGGAGAAGCGGACTCTCCTGCGCTCGCGTAACGCGCTTGTGGAAGGCATCGTACGGCTGGTGCTTTCGGTGCGCGGCATCCTTCGCAACTTCTGCCTGAAGCTCGGCCGGGTGTCGAAGGGTCGCTGGGAGAAAAGGGTCCGGGAACTGACCTCGGAAAACGCGATGCTGTCGGACGTGGTCGCGCCGATCCTGCGGCTGCGCAGGCAGATGAGCGGCGAATTGGCCATGATGTCGAAGAGGATCAAGACCCTCGCCAAGTCAGACGCCACGTGCCGGCAACTGATGATGATGCCCGGCATGGGTCCGGTCACGGCACTGATCTTCGTCACTGCGGTCGACGATCCTGCCCGGTTCCGAAGGGCCTGTGACATCGGCGCCTGGGCGGGGCTGAAGCCGAAGCGGAGCCGGTCGGGGGAACGGGACGTGTCGGGCGAGATCACGAGGTCTCGTCGGAATACAGGTGCTGGAGCCCGATGAGCAGAGCGGGAATGTCGTTCTTGGACCTGAGATCCAGCTCGATGCTCTCGATGCCGGCCTCGCCGAGTTCCGGTTGCGGATCGTGTGTCTTTCTCATGCCTGCCTCGCCAAGAATTGCCGAACTCCCGTACATGCACTGACGAGCGGTCGGCGATTGTCCAAAGTCAGTTTCTGTACTGATGTCGAAAGGGCGCACCGGCCTCTCAGGACATTCGCGCAATTCAGGTTGGCCAGCAATGGCGAATCCGCGAAGGTCACGACCTGTTCAGTCTTCGAAAAATTCCGCGTGCGATTTGCGGATTCCTGCAATCACATCGTCGAGCCTGGACAAGTGTGCCTTGATCGCGGCGATCAACTCGTCCTCATCGCGGCTGCGGAGTGCATCCGCGATCAGCGTGTGGTCCTCGAGGAGTTCCTCCATCGTCGCCGGTTCGGAAAGGCTCAGGACACAGATGCGATCAACTGCCGCCTTGTTTTCGGCAATGGTGCCAATCATCAAGGCGCTGTCGCCGGCATCGCAAAGGTGCTCGTGGAAGTCGTAGTCCAGCGCATGGAACCGCTCCACGTCGCGCCCTTCTATCGCCGCCTGCTGATCTTCCAGGTCCTTTCTCAACCGCTCATGGTGCCGCGGAGTGGCTGACCTGCACGCCCGACGCAGAATTTCGCATTTCACTGCCATGCGGATGAACCGAGCACGCTTGATCTTCTCGGAGGAAAACTGCCGGACAACGGTCGCCTTTTGCGGGCGGACAAGCAGCAGGTCCAAATCCGCCAAGCGGATGAACGCTTCGCGCACTGGCTGGCGGGACACGTCGAACTGCCCAGCTACCTCGATCTCGCTGATTCGAGTGCCAGGCAGGAGCCGCAACGAAACGATCTCGCCGTGAAGGTAGTCGAACACATCGTCTGCGTTCGTCCTGCGGTCGACTCTTGCCAATGACTGCGCCATGGAGATCCTCTTTCGTCCCGAGATCACTGCCATACCAGATTGAACAGCAAAAGCCGATACAGGCGGGTGCCCTGCGCAACAGGATGTCTGGGCCACTTTGTGGGAGTGGGCATTTCCCTGCGCCTCGCGCTCCTGCACTGCCGTCATGGCTTTGGAATTGGAATTGCTCCCGGAACATGGCGGCGGCACCTGCATTGATGTCGGGCCGGAGTCTTCGCCCTACGGGCGGTCCCTTCCAAATTCTGAACCTGGTCGTCTGCACAACCGTGCTCGTTTGGAGTTAGGTCTGACCTGCGATCTGGACGGATTGCATTCCGGACCCGCATCGCCAAAAATGGCAACCAGCATGGACAAGGAAGACATCCCTTTCGACGAAATGTTCATGGCCGGCAACAAAATCCGCCGGCCCTACTCCGGATACCATCACTGGCTGGAAGGCCAGCATACCCGGCGCCTTCAGCAGAAGTCCTCGGAAGCCGATGCACTGTTCCGAAGCGTTGGCGTCACCTTCAACGTTTACGGCAACAAGGACGCCGACGAACGGCTGATTCCCTTCGACATCATCCCCAGGATAATCTCGGCAGCCGAGTGGTCGAAGCTGACTCGCGGAATTGAACAACGGATCAGGGCTATCAATTCATTCCTGCACGACATCTACCATCGCCAGGAAATCATCCGAGCCGGCAAGCTGCCCGCCAAGCTCATCACCGGGAATTCAGCCTTTTTGCCACAGATGATCGGAGTCACGCCGCCCGGGCACGTCTATACACATATCGTCGGGACCGACATCATCCGCACAGACGAAAATGAATTCCTCGTTCTTGAGGACAACGCCCGGACGCCGTCCGGCGTCTCCTACATGCTGCAAAACCGGGAAACGATGCTGCAGATGTTTCCTGATCTCTTTTCGGCAGTAAGCGTGCGACCGGTCAGCGATTACCCAAGACACCTTCGCAGGTGCCTGTCCGACTGCCCGCCCGCGCGGTGCGAGGGCAGGCCGGTAATCGGCGTGTTGACGCCGGGCATTCACAACTCCGCCTATTTCGAACATGCCTTTCTCGCTAACCAGATGGGGGTTGAACTCGTCGAAGGTCAGGATCTCCGTGTTGTCGACGGCCGAATCGCCATGCGGACGATCCGCGGCTATGTTCCCGTCGATGTCCTGTACCGGCGCGTCGATGACGACTTTCTTGATCCCTTGAACTTCCGTCCGGATTCCCTTCTTGGCGTTGCGGGAATCCTGGACGTCTACCGCGCCGGGGGCGTGACCCTGGTGAATGCCCCGGGCACTGGCATTGCCGATGACAAGGCCATTTATTCCTACATCCCGGACATCATCCGGTTCTACACCGGCGAAGCTCCGCTCCTGGGCAACGTGCCAACCTGGCGCTGTTCGGAACCGGACCACTTGGCCTATGCGCTCGAGAATCTCTCCGATCTCGTGGTGAAGGAAATACACGGATCGGGCGGCTACGGAATGCTTGTTGGCCCTGCCGCCAGCAAGCAGGAGCTTGCGGATTTCAGGCAGCTGTTGTCTTCCCGGCCTGACAACTACATCGCGCAGCCAACCATGTGCCTTTCGACAGTTCCAATCCTTGCCCGAAGCGGACTTGCGCCCAGGCATGTTGATCTTCGACCCTTCGTCCTGGTCTCGCCCGACAGGATCCATATTTCTCCGGGCGGCCTTACGCGAGTTGCACTCAAGGAAGGCTCGCTGGTTGTCAATTCCAGCCAGGGCGGCGGGACAAAAGACACCTGGGTGCTGGAGGATTGAGATGGTCCTGGGCCGAACCGCTGACGGACTCTTCTGGATGTTTCGCTACCTTGAGCGAAGCGAAAACACGGCCAGGCTGGTCGGCGCCGGCCTGCGGATCGCCCTCACCCGCTCGCGGTCCGGCGCGGAAGAATGGTCTTCCATCATCAGCACCGCCGGCGCGACAGACGCGTTTCTGGCCCGTCACGCAAGCTATGAATTCGATGGCGTCGTCGAATTCATGCTTCGCGACCGGAGCAACCCGTCAAGCGTCATGTCACTGATCGAAGCCGCCCGGAACAATGCACGATCCGTTCGAACCGCGCTGACGAGCGAGGTGTGGGAAGCCACGAATGAAACCTGGATGTCACTCCGGAACGCCTTGAAGACACCTGTCACGCACCACGGCCTGCCCGAAGTCCTGAGCCTGATACGCCAGCAAAGCGCTTACGTGAGAGGCGCCCTGCACGGCACTATGCTCAGGAACGAGATGTTCAATTTCGCCAGGCTGGGCACGTTTCTGGAACGCGCCGACAACACCGCCAGGATTCTCGACGTGAAATACTATGTCCTGCTGCCGTCCGTCGTTCACGTTGGCGCTCCCATCGACAATGTGCAATGGGAGACAATTCTTCGATCCGTTTCCGCCGAGCATGCCTACGATTGGCTGAACGAAGGCGATCCTGATCCGGCCGGAATTGCCAGGTTCCTGATTCTCGACGGCCGCATGCCTCGGTCGATGGCGTTTTGCTGCAAGCAGATCCTGGAGAATCTTCGCCATCTTGAAGCAGACCTGCCCGACCCGGCCCCGAGCCTGGCCCTGGCTCAAGAGCTCTCCGACAGCCTGCGTCGCCGGGACATCAAGGACGTTCTTGAGGACGGATTGCATGACTTCATCCAGGAATTCATCTCCAAGCTGGGGAAGCTGGGCGGCCAAATCGAAACCGATTACCAGTTTCACGCGTGAATTCGGTTCGGAGGCCGTTGCATGTTGCTCAAAATCACCCACGAAACGTCATATCACTATGATCAGCCGATCCGCACCGGACTCTTTCAACTTCGCCTGCATCCAAAGAGCGGTCGGGGGCAAGCAGTTCGATCTTGGACCACGCGAATCGAAGGCGGAACACGGGAAGTCACATTCATGGACCAGTTCCACAACCAGGTTGATCTCGTCAGCGCTCATCCCCACACGAACGAAGTTGTCGTAACCTGTGAAGGCGAAGTCGAGGTCACGGATTCCGGTGGAGTCTTCGGAGTCCATCGTGGAAACGTACCCTTGTGGCTGTATCTGCGGGAGACGGAAACAACCAAGCCCGGTTCTGGAATTCGCCAATTGACCGAAGGGTTCTCCACTGCGTGGCGAATGGGTCCTCCGGACAGCGACGACATCACGTTGCTTCATGCATTGTCAGCGGAAGTCCTGTCCAAGATGTCCTACGAGCCAGGCACGACCGATACGACAACCCGCGCCGAAGACGCATTGGCCGCCGGCAAGGGCGTGTGCCAGGATCACACGCATGTTCTCCTAGCTGCATCAAGGTGCCTCGGCTTCCCGGCCCGTTATGTAAGCGGTTACCTCGAATCCGGCGACAGCGAAAACGAACAGGCCGGACATGCCTGGGCGGAGCTTCACGTCGATGGATTGGGATGGGTCGGGTTCGACGTCTCGAACGGCATTTCTCCCGACGAGCGATATGTGAGGGTTGCAACGGGGCTTGACTACCAAGATGCCGCGCCCGTCCGGGGCATGCGGCACGGGGATGCGGCTGAAACGATGAGCGTTTCGCTGCAGGTAACCCAGCAATGAATGCGTCTGGGCAAAGCAATTTCCAGGCTCAGTCCGGATGGCGCAGGTTCCCGACATGACCTACTGCGTCGGCATGCAGTTGAAGCAAGGTCTGGTGTTCATGTCGGACACCCGGACCAACGCGGGCATCGACAATGTCTCTGTTAACAAGAAGCTTTTTCGCTGGGACGTGCCTCGAGAAAGGGTCCTGACGGTGATGACGGCGGGAAATCTTGCAACCACGCAAACAGTTATCAACCTCATTGAGGAACAAGCCCAGTCGGACGACGGCAACCGGTCCATTCTCACTGCGCCGTCGATGTTCCGGGTTGCCCGGTTGATCGGAAAGATCCTGCGCGAAACGATTCATGAAATCGGTCCTGAAGGGAGCGAGGATTCGTCAGCATTTCGGGCGAGCATTGTCGTGGGCGGCCAGATTCGGGGAGAGGCCCCGAAAATGTTCATGATCTACCCGGAGGGGAACTTCGTTGAATCCGGGCCAGACACGCCCTACTTCCAGCTTGGCGACGCCAAGTACGGCAAGCCGATATTGGCGAGGGCCTATCGTCCCGATCTGTCCTTTGAGCATGCGATAAAGCTCCTTATTGTCTCGTTTGATTCAACCATCAAGTCAAATCTGTCAGTCGGACTCCCACTCGACCTCAGCGTCTATGAGGCAGAAACCCTTGCCCCCGGTCCCACGCGCCGCTTTGCGGAGAGCGACCCGTATTACCGAACAATTTCGAAAGGATGGGGCCAAGCCATTCAATTGGCATTCGATTCGCTCCCTGACTATTCGTTTGATGACAGCTGACCTCCGATCGCGATCATGAAATGGCCGCAGGTCGCCTTCGACCAAGAAGCGTCCTGATGAGGACGGTTTTGGTGATCTTTCCTGGTGCATCCGACCGAGCAGAAACGCGAAGGGAAAAGAAAACTGGCCTTTGGCCATATCCAACCGAATTCTGGGATCCAAATTTCTTGTGCCGGGCAGAATTGTGTAAGGTAGAGTGGTTCGTCGATGCCCTTGAGACAAGCAGAAGGCGCAAATGACAATGGATTTGGCGGACATTCAAGTTCCACGGTCGCAGTGCTGATGCTAGCAGTGGTTGAGTAAGCGGCATGGGCGCTTGGGACGATTGGTAGGGATCGACCGCATTCATGAAGAACCGTGTAATACCATTTCCCGAAAGTTTTGACTCATCAAGATATAGGTCGCTTTTCCGTCTCGACACAACATGTAGTCTTGCGCCGCAAATGACGCGTGCAGCCGGTTTGCGATGCCGTCATGTTGGGGTTCTCAAACACCAGCCCCGACAGGAGACAGGACATGCCCGCACCCTTGACGATCACCAACACCGACCGCACGTCGGAAGAACTGCTCGAGTTCGCCCTCAACTGCAAAGACCATCGCCAGCGTCGGCGCACCCGCGCGATTGCGTTCCGGCTCGACGGAATGTCCCCCGGAGACGTGGCGGCGAGGCTGGGCACGACGGTCCAGTCCGTGAGGGACTGGACGTTCCGCTACAACCGGGCCGGCCTCGAGGGGCTGGCGGACGG
>JAJEAC010000063.1 GCA_022824315.1 Silicimonas sp. | reverse complement strand
TCCCGCGCCTCGATCGCCGTGGAATCCCGGCAAACGTGCCCGACGACCGTGCCGTCAAGAGCGGTGCTGACCAGCGCCGCGTGCATGCGCTCGGAACCTCGGACACGCGGGACCAGCCGCAGAGGCGGCGCAGCGTCGGGTCGCACATGAGGCGGTCGATCAGGCCGCGCGTGGTCGGGATGTCCCACACCGCCTTCGCCACGAAGGCCCGCGCCATCGCGTTCCGGTCGCCGGGCGGACGCCCGACGCCGCCGTGGTTGTAGTGAACGAAACTCTCCACCGGCACGAGGTCGAGGACGGCGACGAGGTGCCGATGCCATTCGCCCAGCGAGCCGACCTCGTTCGCAAGAGCGGGGACCAGGGTGTAGCCCAACTTTTTTGACCCGGGCAGTTTTTGCTCCATTGTTCTTGAAGGCGTGTGCGACAACGGCCGTGCGAATCGGTCGGTGAGCGTTCGCACGCGCTTGCGGGGGACAGGCTCCGGGCCGTGGCGAGCTTGGCCTTCGGCGCGGTGATGCGGGCGACGATCATGGCGACCGCGAGGTCGCGCTGCCGGGAGGGGCGCGGGGAGATGATCCGGTCGAGGCCGAGCTTGCGGAGCGTGCCGAGCGCGGCCGCGACGGCGCCGTGGGGCAGCGATGACGCGACCTCGAACGCGACCTCGAGCGGGCGCGCGGCGGCGCCCCGGAGGCAGGCGCGGATCTCCTCGACGAGTTCTGGACAACAGGGTCAGCACCTCACGGAACTTTCCCATGTCCTTGCCCCCCTTCTTGGCTCGCTTCACGTCCCTGCGGAACCTGGTCGACCGAACAAGCGCCAGCACGATCAGATGTCCAGATCGGCAAAGAGTTCCTCGGGAGTCTCGAACCGCTCTCCCTCGCCAGCGTCCAGTTCCGCCATTGCCTCGACCGTCTCCGGGGCGGAAACCTTCACGTCAAACGGCAGACGCTGCTCTGCCGCGATCCGCAGCATCAGCAGCCGGATGGCGTCGGACACCGTCAGCCCCATCGCGTCCAGAGCCGCCGTGGCCCGTTCCTTTGTCGCCGTGTCGATGCGTGCACGCACCACCGCGTCAACCTTCATGTCGCTTCCTCTTTCGCTGTGGTCTTAGCGTAGCTACATTTCGCCACGGGGAGAGGGTTCGCATCAAGGCGTGATGCTTCAACATGCCGTACTGCCGGTCCTGGGCACCCTGCGCTTCGCTTTGACCGAACGCTTGCCCTAACCATGGGTCACAGCCTATCCCGGCACGCACTTATTTGCATCACGCTAGTCAACATGAGGATTTCAAAAGGAGACTGTTTCGGTCCAGCTCTGACGGCCATTTGCAAATCGAATGAAACACAACTACTTGAAAATAAATGGATAAACATATAAAGGCGCTGTCATGCGAAGACTGGAGTGGACATCGTTTACATGAATTTGGAAAATCAAGTGTTGCAAGATCACGTCAATGCAACGATCGCGCCCCGCAAGTACCCGCGCTCGGTGATCTTCGTCGGCGCGCTGCCCAAAACCGAAAGCGGCAAGATCAATCGGATCAAACAGCGGGTGACCTCGTGATGGGCAAGGGCGCGTATAATCCAGCGGCCGGTGGCGCCAAGATGAATTTCGCCGATGCGATGTCTTATGGCGACTACCTGCATTTGGAGCCGATCCTGAACAGCCAGGCGACGCTGAGCACGGCCCATGACGAACTGCTGTTCATTGTCCAGCATCAAACGTCAGAGCTGTGGATGAAACTGATCCTTCACGAGCTCAGCGCGGCACGCGAGGCGCTCAAGACGGGCGACACCGCCACGATGTTCAAGATGCTCGCGCGGGTCAGCCGGATTTTCGAGCAATTGAACAACCAGTGGGACGTGCTGCGCACCATGACGCCCGCCGATTATACCGCATTCCGCGAGGCGTTGGGACCGTCCTCGGGCTTTCAATCCTATCAGTATCGGATGATCGAATATGTGCTCGGCAACCGGAACCCCAATATGCTGAAGCCCCATGCACATTTGCCGAAAGTCCACGCCATGCTGTCCGAGGAACTTGCCAGGCCGAGCTTTTATGACGAGGTGGTGCGCCACCTCTTTCGCGCGCTGGACGGCCACGAAAACAACGTTCCCGAACCGCAGCTCGACAGTCCGCATGCAGCCGTGCCCGAGATCCAGGCGCGCTGGAAGACGGTTTACGAGAACATCGACGATTACTGGTCACTCTACGAGCTTGGGGAGAAGTTGGTGGATCTTGAAGACTACTTCCGCCGCTGGCGGTTCAACCATGTGACCACCGTGGAACGAGTGATCGGGTTCAAGCGCGGCACTGGTGGGACGGCAGGGGTCGAGTACCTGCGCCGGATGCTGAACGTCGAGCTTTTTCCCGAGCTGTGGCACCTGAGGGGTGAGCTATGACCCTGCCGCGCAAACACATGTTCGCATTGCCGGAAGGCGTGATTTATCTTGATGGCAACTCCCTGGGACCGCTGCCCAAAGGGGCCGCCACGCGCGCCATAGAGGTGATCGAGGCCGAGTGGGGTTCCGAGCTGATCCGGGCCTGGAACACGGCGGACTGGATCTCGCTGCCGACCCGAGTGGGGAACCGGATTGGGGGCCTGATCGGTGCGCCTGCCGGATCCGTGGCCACCGGCGACACGCTTTCGATCAAGGTCTATCAGGCACTTGCTGCCGCGCTGAAGATGCGGCCCGGCCGGCGCGTTGTCCTCAGCGATAGCGGAAATTTTCCGACGGATCTCTACATGGCACAGGGACTGATTGGCACCATGGACAAAGGCTACGAGCTGTGCACGCCTGCGCCGGAGGACGTGAAGGACGCGATTACCGAAGAGGTGGCCGCGGTCATGCTCACTCATGTCGATTATCGCTCGGGCCGGATGCACGACATGAAGGCGATTACCGAAGAGGCTCATGCGGCAGGTGCCGTGATGATTTGGGATCTGGCCCATTCGGCAGGCGCGGTGGCGGTAGACATGGTGAATTCAAACGCCGAGTTCGCTGTCGGTTGCACGTACAAGTATCTCAATGGCGGTCCAGGCGCGCCCGCCTTCATCTATGCTCGCCCCGACATCGTTGAAGCCGTCGAACCGGCATTGGCCGGGTGGATGGGCCATGAAGCGCCCTTTGCGATGGAACTATGCTATCGCCCGGTCATGTCCACCGAAAGACTGCGCGTCGGTACGCCACCGATCGTGCAGCTTTCGATCCTCGATGCCGCACTCGACGCTTGGGAAGGCGTTGACATGGCCGAACTGCGCGCGGCCTCAATCGCGTTGTCGGAGACCTTCATCACCGAGGCGGCGATCCGCTGCCCGCAGTTGACCCTCGCCTCGCCTCTGGAGGCAGAACTGCGGGGCAGCCAGGTTTCCTTCGCCTTCGAACATGGCTATGCCGCCATGCAAGCGCTCATCGATCGCGGTGTGATCGGCGATTTCCGTGCGCCCAATGTCATGCGGTTCGGCTTTTCGCCATTGTACCTGGACATGGATGACGTGTGCTCCGCCGTCGACATTTTGGAATACGTCATGCGCAACGAGTTGTGGCGCGACCCGAAATTTCGGTCGAAGTCTCGCGTGACCTGAGAGGGGAAGAAATGACAGGGAATTATCTGCATTGCTATTCATCGGCCAGAAAAAAGTTTCTCTTTTGTTCTGGCGCTATAGCGAGTGTGGAAGGGTGCCGGGAACACCCTGGCCCCAAACGCTCGCCGAAGGAACGGCCACATGGTACATGAAGCGCAGGATGCAGTCGGGATCTGCGATCCGAAGGATTCCGGCAGGGTCTCCATTCACACGCTGACGCCGGACTCCTTTTCATGGCCGTCAAACCCGCATAGGATCAGGCGGTCTGCCAGTTCGGAAAGCCGAAGAAGGCGGAAGTCCCGCCCTGGTCGCGATGAAAGCGGTTGTAAATCCAGCGCATGCCGGACATCTGTACCGTCAGGTGCGGCTGCGGAATGGTCGCGGATCAGGACTTGGCATGGGAAAGTTCAAAAGAAGCCCCAAATGACTTGTCTATTTTTGCAAATTCGCTGCCGGCCCGTCACCGCATGCAACTTGGTCGACGAAATCGACCTGAGAGAGATACGCTCGGAACTCTATTCGATCAGCTGCGATTATGACATTCTGCTCAAGTCATGCCCGCCCAAAGGTGAGGATGTCGGCAGATATGCCAACGACAAATTGCCGGACATCGACGGCATCGAACGAACGCACACGACCCAGACCTGCAAGGCAATCTGAGCGTTCATGCATTACAGCTATCCTCAGAAAGTACTGTTCAAGCACTGCGACCCGGCCGGAATCGTCTTTTATCCGCGCTACTTCGAGATGATCAGTGACGCTGTGGAATCACTGTTCAGCGACGTCTTGGGCTGGCCGTTCGAATCCATGCACCCTGATGCTAGCGTGCCGACCGCGTCGTTCAACGTGCGCTTCAAGCAACCCTGCCGGCACGGCGACCAGCTTGATCTGCGTGTGACGCTGACTCACCTTGGACGGTCCAGCCTGTCCCTGACCACGCAGGCCACGAGGGCGCAACAGATGTGTTTCGAGGCAGAACAGGTGCTTGTATGCGTCGACGATAAGGGGCGTCCGGCACCCTGGCCAGAGCATGTTGCAAGCAAGATCAAGGACGTCATGGAGGCCAGAAAATGACACCCAAGACAAGTCACTCCGAAGGCTGGGCTCCGGCATTGGGCTATGCCAACGGGATGCTCATGTCCCATGGCACTTTGCATACCGGCGCAAAGATCTGTTGGGACAAGGACAAGAATTTTGTCGAAGGCGGCTTCATTCCGCAAATTTGACAGGCGCTACATGACATCGCCGAGATTGTGCGCGCCGCGGAGACGTCACCGATGTCGGCCACCGTACTTGGTTCGTGAAGGACAAGGCCGAATACGTCGAGCATCTGCGCGAAATCGGCGGCGCCGTTCGGGCGTTATGGTTGCAGCTTGACTTCCGTTCACGCCCTATGTTGAGCCCAACATAGGGCGTGGATGATGTAGTGTGCGGCACCCGGGTGGTCGGGACTGCGTGCAAACACGTCCATGGCAATGGCGCCCGCGCGCACCTGCATGCCGAACCCCTTGTCTCCAAGACGCACGGTGCCGAGCAACGAGAGCGCATGGAGCGTCGCGATCTCGTCGTCTTCCGGATGCGCTTCGTGCAGGAGCCTCAGGGCTTCAGAATAGGCGATGTCCCGCGACAGCTTGTCTCCCGGACCATAAAGTGCATCAAGCGCCTTGAGGTCGCCGCCGAAGGCGGGGGCTTCGTCGAGTACGCCGACGGCGGGCCCCAGACCGCCTACGCCGTCGAGTACACCTCCGGAATGACAGGATGGACGCCCGTCATGGTCGGAGTGTATTCACAGGACGTGTCCCATGTCCCGATCACGATCTCCGAGCTGCCGCGACCCGCCGTCACGGCATCGGAAGTGGTAGACAAGGACACGCTGATCACCTTCGTCGAAGAGGCGGCGAAGGCGTACCGGGGCGCGGTGAGGTCGGACGACTACTCCGGCCTTGTAGGTACTCCGGCCTTGTGGGCACGAAGAACGCGTTGCGCGAGGAAGGCGGGCACTGGAACGACGGGTCCGTCTGCGTCTGGAACGTGAGCAGCGACGGAATCGTGGTCTTCCACGGAGGACAGCGCCACCGCGAAGGCAAACCGGCGCCGCTTCACCTCGTGGACGTGAACGGAGTGCAGTTCATGCAGGAACTCATCGACATGCGCACGGAGGGGGCGGATTCCTCAAGCGCCAATTCAACATCCTGGCCATCGATGGAGACGAGGAGACAGGGTCGCCCAAGATCGGCTACGCGACAGGGTTCCCGGTGCTGGAGTCGGACCAGATGGTCATGGTCGGGTCCGGGATCTACCTGACCGATGAGTAGCTCCGGCCCGGCGCTGATCAGCCTCGGGCGTCGACAGACACGGTTCCTTCGCTGCTCCATTGCCGCACGGTCGATGGTTTGGCCGCGGGGACTCGCCGGGAGAGGGGACTTTAGCGCCATCTCCCGGGCCCTCGCCGTGCCGAACCGCTCTGTCGCTGCCTCGATGTCCCGATCCGCGAGATGGGCGTCGCGCAACTCCAGGCGGCACTCTCGCGATGCGGGCCCGGTACGCACGACGGGGGTCAAGAACGGCAAGACATCAGGTCGGAGTGGCTTAAGCGTTTCTTGATGCGATAGATTGTAGCGACGCCGACATTGAAGTGGCGTGTTATCGAGCGGATTGACTGGCCTTGGTTGAGCATCCTGGTCACTTCCGATTGCTGATGTGTCGTGAGTTTTGGTTTTCGGTCGAACTTGTGCGTCGTAGATCAGTATGTCGAGTGCCTAGTTGCGGTCGCCGTTCTTCCCAACGACTTCGCCGCTGCCCAGCCCGCAACGATCAGGCATTCACGGTCGAATCGCCTCCGCGACAGCTGCTGCCCGGCACTCTCCACGGCTGAGGAGGAGTTCGAAAACCCTCGCCCCTTCCAGCTGTGCCATCGTCTGTGCCGCCTTGCGGTCCACTGCAGCGATCAACTCGGGCCAATTCATTGCGCTGTTTCTTCCACCCGCCCGACATCCTTCACCAAGATTTCTCGCATCGTCCAGGCAAGCGCCATAGGGCACATCGTTGAAGCGTTCGTTATCCGCGCAACCTGAACTCGTCGCCGATCTCCGCTCGCTCCCGCCGTTCGCAGCCCCTCGTCGGCGCTCCGTGTGCCCGTCGGGTCCGCGCCGCGCGGGGTCGGCCCTGTTCATCTCTCGCCGAACATGGCCCGAATCGTGTCGACCGTGATGAACATTCGTTCCGGCCGATCCTCCAGGCTCCGGAATCCAAGCCGCCGATAGAACTCCATTCGGCGCGCGAGAACTTCCTCGCCGCCGTCGTCGATGACATCCAGCACGACCAGCTTGAGGCCGACTTCGCTGGCGACACTCAGCGCGCGCCAGCGCGTCCATTGCAAGGTCCGACCCAAGCCCAATGCCCTGCCGACGCCCGTCCGCCGCTATCATCGAGAGATAAAGCGCCGGAATGCTTCCGGTCCTGGGCGCGCGCTTGAGGCGGTCCTCGCCAAAATCCTCTGTCGCCACGGCATGGGCGTTCAGTGCGTAGTAGCCGAGAACCTCAGACGACCCCTCGGTCACCGCGACGAAGACCCGAATAAAGTCGTCCTTTTGCTGCTTTCTGGCGCTGAGCCTCAGAAAGTTGTCGAGGCGATCGGTTCCGCAGGCAAAGCCCGACCGGTCATGCCGCCCGTGATCGAACGGCTCGATGACGATTCGCGGAACGCTCGGACGTTCGTCGTCACCGGGCATTGGCGATCCGCGAACGGTAGTCGCGAACCGCGTCCCGGGCCGCCGACGTCGGAGGCGGCGGATTGTCCAGCGCCTCCAGCAGCGTCTGCCTGTCGCGCTCCGAAAGCGTTGTGGTCTGATGCTCCTGCAGGACTCGTTCGGCCTCCCTGGCCGCCGATGCCCGGACGAATGTCGTGAGCCTGACGCCTGTCAGCTCGGCCGCCCGGGCAATGCGCCGCTTGTCGCTCGGCTTGACCCGCATCTCTATGTTGCCGGTCGCCCTCTCGTTCGGGGACGCCGTGACATCGGTGAAGTTCAACACGACGGCATTTCCTCTCTTTGTCCCGACAATGCATGTTCAATTTCAATGCCCGTCAATCGGCTCTCGCCCCGTCGATCCGGTATGATCAAGAGCGGGATCTCGTTGTGCCGACGCGAGTCTCTCTCTGTTTGTCGCGCCCGCCAGATCGCACGGCTTCAGCAAATGAGTGGGGTTCCTTGCCGCCGACTGAGTCCGCAACCGTCCATCCGGGAGCGTAAGGCGAGATCCGATGCCCGCAACGCCAAAGGCAAACTGGCAAGGCATGTGTTGAAAGGGCAGCCCGGGAACGGGTTCCCGGCAGGCGAGTTGAAGGCAGCGATCAGGAAGATGACAATTTTGGAAGCCGCCACTGAATTTGGTGATTTGCGTTCTCCTTCGGCGATCCGTCTTGAGGTTCTGATGGGAAATCGGAAGAGTCGGCAATCGATACGAATGAACGGTCAAAGGCGCATCTGTTAAATTGGACAGATCAAGGTTCGACAGAAGTTGAGATTACGGGCTACGACAGACAGCAAGGAGAAGTGTCAGCAAATGCCACCGATTTAGAACCCGTGCCATCCTAGTGAGGTATTGAAGCACGAGTTCCTGATCCCGCTCGACATGAGCGAGGGCCAGCTCGCCCGGCGCCTCAATGTGCCTCGCACCCGCATTGAGAGATTGGTCAAGGAATCAAGTGGCGTAACCGTGGATTCTGCCTTGCGCCTTTCCCGCTTCTTCGGAACCGCCCCCGAGTTGAACATGCAGCGAAACTACGATCTCGCCCATGCCGACATTGACGTGTTCGGTATTGAACCCGTGAAGGCCGCCCAAGCTGGATTTGTTACGGATGCCTGAATTGCATCCTTGCCTTTAGCGCAAAACCGAACCAGTCTTCGAAGAAGTCGGTGCGGCCACCATGCCAAAATACATGCCCAACACAACAGTCGCTGAGCGTTTGGAATTGGACGCTGCTTCTGACGTTCGGCGGTGCGGGGACGGTATTCAGATGATAGACCTTGGGCTCAGGGGGCAGCCGAGCGGACCCAGTCAAAACGGTCGAACGTGCAGGGGGCGGACAGGGCTGTGGGCTTGCGACTTTGGCCCGAACAAGCCTGCCCACCACCTGCCGAGCCATTCCCATAATCATTCTCGCAGGAGGTCAATCGGTCATGACAAACTTTCTTGAAGTGGCGGTGCCCAGCCAAGGCGCGTCGGGTCGTTCACGCATCTCCATCCTCGGGAAACGTTCCATGGTGTCCGAAATTTGTCGGTTTCCATCGGTCGGTGGTCTCTTCGGAACCGCCGTCCGAGCGATTTCTGATGTGAAATTGACGTCTGTCTTGTTTGGCCTGTTCGTGCTGGCCGGCGTCACGACCCATGCGGAGACAGCCTGGGCGCAGGAAGCCTGTCCGCTCACTCCCGGCGTCACGCCTCCACCGGAACCGAAAGTGACGGCGCAAGATGTGGAAGATGGCAACGCCACCCTGATGGAATTCGCGCTAGAGGCGGCGACGCATTTCAGGAACCGGGGCTCGGAGACGCTGACACCGGAACAGATTGCGTTCGCGGGTTGTCGGATTCGCCTCGAGGGCGGTCCTGGGCGTTCCGGTTCGACGTATATCGTGACGCTGACGCTCGACGGTCGAGTGTTTCTTCACGCCAAGGACATGTCCCTGTCAGCCGGCAGCCTGAAATCATCAGTTTACGCCGGGATTCTTGCCGCACTCGGCGTCAACCGGAGCGTGTTGGCGGGCCTGGCTTCACAGGATCCCGCCGTGAGAAGCCAGGCGCAATCCTCACTTCGCCAGCAGATGCAACACGAACCGCACGGCCCGTTCGACCTAACAGGCCCAGCGGCAGGTGGACGGCCGGGCATCCCGGGCGCGAGCGGCTACGCGGCCGCTTATATATCGGTCAATACGGAGCAGCCGTTTGTGCTGCTCGCCGGGTTCGATCTCGATGCCTCTCACTTGATGGAAGAAACCGTCGATTTCGGCGATCCCGCGATCACCGCCAGGGATGTGGTAGACCGCGCGACCCTGAAGGCATTTGTCACGGAAGCGCTCCGATTCCTTGGCGGAACCCTGAGGAACGCGCGTACCACGGCGGAATCCAGAGCGGCTTTCGCCAAAGCCAGGCTTGCGCTCAGAGATCCGAACGGGCCATGGAGACATGGCTCCGTCTACCTTTATGTATTGGACCGAAACAGCAACATCATCCTGTTTCATGGAGCGTTTCCGAACAGATTCGAGCTCCGGCCGCTGGTGCCCACCGTCCGAGACGTGGTGACCGGAAAGCTTGTCCTCCCGCAGGTCCTCGAGGCTGCAAGCAGCAGCCCGGAAGGCGGCTTCGTGGAGTATTACTTCGACGACCCGTCGGACGACACCGACAGCGCCGACATCCCCAAGCTGGGTTATGCAAGGGAGTTCAACAGGACGACCAAATTAAGCGACGGGACCGAAATTACCACCAGACTTGTCATCGGCTCAGGCGTCTACCTCAGGGCGCCCGAGACCATCGCTACGCACCAGAACACGGTGATCACGTCCGTTCTGCCCCAGATGATGCGCGCAATGACGGCGAGCACGGTTGACGCCGTGTCGAGCCGCATTCGGCAGGCGATGTCAGATGCCCCACCCGCCAATGATTTCAGCCTGGCGGGCGCCTCCACGCTCCCGCATGCCCTGCTGGCTAAACGGCAGGCGCTGGAAGATGGCACGCTCGATCTTGCTCAGCTGCTCGAGGGGTCGTCCTTCGTTATGCCCTTGAGCGCAGCGGACGCCGGGCAGAGGCGAAACTTGACGTTCTGGGGAAGCGGAGACTACCGCAAGTTCTCTGGCGGCAGCCAGCAGGCCGTGACCTACGACGGCAAGGTGACGAGCGCCAACCTCGGGTTCGATGCCAAGCTGGGTGCGAACGTGCTGGCGGGAATAGCACTGGCGCAGGCGTCGGGAAGAGCGGACTACACGGATTCCAATGCACGTTCGGGCACACTCACGTCCACCGTAACGAGCGTCAACCCCTACATGAGTTGGAAGGCTTCAGGAGGAATCGGTCTTTGGGCGATGGCCGGCTACGGCTCGGGCGACATCGAGCTCGATGACTCGACCGGCGCGCAAACAAGCGACCTCTCGTGGCGGATGGTGGCGGCTGGCGTCAACGGGCCGCTGGTGGCCAGCGATCAGTTGATTGCCCGGGGCACGACGAACCTGACGGTAAAAGGCGAGACCGCATTCACACGCGCCGGGATTGACGGATCCGGGACCATCGAGAGCATGACCCTGAAAGCCAGCCGGCACCGGCTGATGCTCGAAGGGTCGCATGTCCAGGTTCTTGCCTCGGGGGTCACGTTCACACCGTCGATCGAAATTGGTTTGCGGAGTGACGGCGGGGACGGCGAGACTGGTACCAGCATCGAAGCCGGGGGCGGCCTGCGCTATGAAGTCCAGGCCGCCGGACTGACCGTGGAGGCCCGCGTCCGGACACTCCTGGCGCATAGCGGCGACTATGAGGAATGGGGCGTAAGCGGTCTGGTCAAACTGGATCCAGGCCCTGCCGGCGTGGGACTCGCTTTCAGAATGCGGCCGATGTGGGGCCAAACAGCCAGCGGTGTGCAACAGTTGTGGGAGACAGGCGTGACCGGCGGGCTGGCGCCAGTTGACCAGGCGAGCGAGCGGTTGGATGCAAGCGTAAGCTACGGAATGCCGGTGTAGAGGAAAAAGTCACGAAACGTGACCTACAAATACACTACACACAGGATTCCCGCTCTCGCTTAATCGTTTTCTTACAGGGTCTTGCGCGATGTAGCAAGTGGAATCGGAGAACCGGACGCGGACATACATCGATCGTAAAATCGCAGCTAGTAACATGCGGGTCCCTTCGTTGAACGCGTTCATGCACGGGCGATGCAGCCGGAAGACATATGGATGGCATGTGAACACCTGGTCTCCTGCCGCGTGTTCATG
>JAJEAC010000007.1 GCA_022824315.1 Silicimonas sp. | reverse complement strand
CACCGTGACAGCGCGCAGGTCTATGGGCGAGCCCGGCGTCGGAAGAATCACCATGGACGACACGCTGCCACATCGAAAACGGAATGGCCAGCCGTGAAATCACCTCGCCTCGGTCACGCGGCGGAAAACAAAATCGCCCTGCCCATGAAGTCCGGATCCGTGACTTGCCTGAGCCGGTTTATGTAACATCATGCAACAGAATCGAGCGCTTGGTAACAACCTGTAACGAACCGGGCGAGAATCTTGCTCCTTGGTCGGAAATGCGGGCTCGCGCAGATTGTATTGCCCGGACCTGCACCTAGAAGATCGACCCATCTGGCCGCGATCGCGGCATCCTTTAGGGAGGAAGAAAAAATGAAGTCCCAAGTTCTCGGCGCCGTTTCCGGAGTTGCCCTGGTCGCATCAAGCGCGGCTTACGCAGGTCCTGAAGCCGAAGTGCTTCACTGGTGGACATCCGGTGGCGAAGCAAAATCCGTGGCCGTCCTGCAAGAGGATTTCGCTGCAAACGGCGGCACATGGACCGACATGCCCGTTGCCGGCGGCGGCGGCGATGCAGCCATGACGGCACTTCGGGCGCGCGTCCTGTCCGGCAATGCCCCGACAGCCGTTCAACTGAAGGGCCCGGCAATTCAGGAATGGTACGAAGAGGGTGTGCTTGCCGACATATCTGCTGTGGCGGAAGCCGAAGGCTGGGCGGATGTCTTGCCTGCATCCATTGCCGGCCACATGAAATGCGAAGGCACGTGGTGCGCAGCGCCGGTCAATGTTCACCGCGTGGACTGGATCTGGGCCAACGCAGACGTGCTCGAGGCAAACGGCATAGCGATGCCGTCTTCGTGGGACGAGTTCAATGCCGCTGCTGAAACGCTCCAGGCCGCGGGCATCATTCCCCTGGCCCATGGCGGTCAGGCATGGCAGGACGCGACTGTCTTTGAAGCCGTGGCGCTTGGCATCCTGGGCGCGGACGGGTTCCACAAGGCCTTCGTCGAACTGGACGAGGCCACGCTCAAGTCTGACGGGATGAAAGCGGTGTTTGACCAGATGCGCACCTTGCGCGGGTTCGTTGACCCGAATTTCCCCGGCCGGGACTGGAATCTTGCGACCGCGATGGTGATGAACGGCGAAGCTGCGTTTCAGATCATGGGCGATTGGGCCAAGGGCGAGTTCCTGGCCGCTGGCAAGGCGCCAGGAGAAGATTTCCTTTGCGCCTCGACGCCCGGTGACGGATTTCTGTACAACGTTGACAGCTTCGCGATGTTCGCGGTTGACGGTGCCGACAAAGAGGCTGGCCAACAGTTGCTGGCCAAGCTGATCGTCGGCAAGAACTTCCAGAAAGTGTTCAACCTCAACAAGGGGTCCATCCCGGCTCGCGTCGACGTCGCTCTGGATGAGTTTGACAGCTGCGCCCACTTGTCGGCAAGCGACATGGCCGCGTCCAGCGAAGGCGGCTCCCTTCTGCCCAGCTATGCCCATGGCATGGCGCTGCGTGGCGCGCAGGCGGGCGCTATCACCGATGTCGTGACTTCCCACTTCAATTCTGACATGTCGTCCGAAGATGCCGTTCAGCAGCTGGTGACAGCCGTTGCAAACAGCATGTGATCAACCACATGACGTCTCCGCCGCGGTTCTCCCGCGGCGGGGTCCCGCACGCTGGTGAACAGCTCATGACCAAATGGCTCGAAGACCACCTGCCCAAGCTGATGCTTGCACCGTCATTCGTTGCAGTTCTCGTTTTCGTGTACGGATTCATTGCGTGGACAGCCTGGGTGTCCCTGACCAGATCGCGCCTGTTGCCGAAATACGAGATCGAAGGGTTCATTCAGTACGAACGGCTGTTTGCGTCGCCGCGTTGGGACACGGCGCTGAACAACCTCTTTATCTTTGGGGCGCTCTTCATCGTCATTGCGATGGCGCTTGGGCTCTTGATGGCCATCCTGCTCGACCAGAACATCCGAACAGAAGGTGCTATCCGCACGATCTACCTGTACCCGATGGCGCTCTCGATGATCGTCACAGGGACGGCCTGGAAATGGATACTCAACCCTGGCCTTGGGCTGGAGGCGATGGTCAAGGGCTGGGGATTCGAGGGCTTCTCGTTCGACTGGCTCGTCGATCCGGACATGGCAATCTACACCGTCGTAATCGCTGCCCTTTGGCAGAGTTCGGGATTCGTGATGGCGCTGTTCTTGGCTGGCCTGAGATCGGTCGATGGCGAGATCATCAAGGCTGCGCAGGTCGATGGAATACCGACGTGGCGCATCTATACGGCAATCATCATTCCGTCGATGGCACCGATCTTCCTGTCCGCATTCATCGTGCTGGCGCACTTGGCGATCAAGAGCTTTGACCTCGTGATCGCACTGACAGGCGGCGGTCCGGGGTTCGCAACGGATCTTCCCGCGACCTACATGTACGCGATGGCGTTTTCACGCGGTGACATCGGGCAAGCGGCGAGCTCCGCCATGGCCATGATGGCTGTCGTCTTCGCGATTGTCGTTCCCTATCTCTACTCTGAACTGAGGTCTCAAAAGAATGACTGATCTTGCGACCTCGCCGACCCGAGGGCAAAGCCAGGCCGTTCGGCTTCTCCTGCGATGGAGCCTCTACATCGCCCTCGGGTTCTTCGTGGCGATTTATCTCATGCCGCTTTTTGTGATGGTCACGACATCTCTGAAAAGCCTTGAGGAAATCCGCACCGGCGATCTTGTCGCTTTGCCGCGCGAAGTGACCTTTGACGCCTGGTTCACCGCGTGGTCCGGCGCTTGCACGGGCATAAAGTGCGAAGGAGTACAGCCCTATTTCTGGAATTCCGTCCTGATCGCGGTTCCGGCCGTAGCGATCTCGACACTCGTTGGCGCAATAAATGGCTACGTTGTCGCCCAATGGCGCTTTCGCGGGGCAAACATCATTTTCGCGCTCATGCTCTTCGGCTGCTTCATCCCCTTCCAAGTGGTGCTGCTTCCGATGGCACGCGTCTTGGGCATCATGGGAATTGCGGGGACCATTCAGGGCCTGATCTTTGTCCACGTTGTCTACGGCCTTGGGTTCACGACCCTGTTCTTTCGCAACTATTATGTCACGATACCGATTGAACTTACCAAGGCTGCCAAGGTCGATGGGGCAGGGTTTTTCCGGATCTTCTGGTCGATATTCCTTCCGCTCTCGCTGCCGATCATCGTTGTGACCGTCATCTGGCAATTCACCCAGATCTGGAACGATTTCCTGTTCGGCGTGTCCTTCAGCCAAGCCGGAACTCAGCCCGTAACCGTGGCCCTCAACAACATCGTAAATTCGACTACCGGGGTCAAAGAATACAACGTTGACATGGCGGCCGCGATCATTGCGGCCTTGCCGACGCTGCTTGTCTACGTCGTGGCCGGCAAGTATTTCATCCGCGGTCTGACCGCGGGGTCTGTGAAAGGATAAATCCGATGGCTCCGATCCTTGAAATCCAGAATCTCTACAAGAACTACGGGTCATTGGAGATCCTGAAAGACATCAATGTGTCTATCGATTCCGGTGACTTCCTGGTCCTTGTCGGGCCTTCCGGCTGCGGCAAGTCCACACTCTTGAATTGCATCGCCGGCCTGGAACCGATTTCGGGCGGGAAGCTGAGCATCGGCGGGCAGGACATGACGAACGTCAGCCCGAAGGACCGAAACATCGCGATGGTGTTCCAGTCATACGCGCTCTATCCAACGATGAGCGTCGCGAAGAACATCACCTTTGGCATGAAGGTTCGAGGGGTCGATCAGTCGACGCAAGAAGCAAAGCTGGCGCAAGTTGCGCAGCAGCTTCAGATCGAGCCACTGCTTGGCCGTCGTCCGGGCCAGCTTTCCGGTGGGCAACGGCAGCGTGTCGCAATGGGTCGTGCGCTGGTTCGGGATCCTATGCTGTTTCTGTTTGACGAGCCGCTTTCGAACCTCGACGCGAAGCTCCGCGTCGAGATGCGAACCGAGATCAAGGCGCTGCACCAGAACCTGGGGCATCCATGGTCTACGTGACGCACGACCAGATCGAAGCGATGACGCTGGCCACGAAGATCGTTGTCATGAAGGGCGGCGAAATCCAGCAGATCGGAACGTCATCCGAAATCTACAATCGGCCCGCAAACCTGTTCGTGGCAGATTTCATGGGCAGCCCGGCGATGAATCTGATACCGGCCAAGACACGGTCGAACGACGACGGCACGAATATCGAAATCTTGCGCAAGGACGGGGAACCGATAGTCCTGACAGACGAAATCAATCGCGATTTGCCGAGCGATGTTATCCTCGGTGTGCGCCCAGAGGACATTGCGGATCCGGCAATGCGCGGAGGAGGAAATGTCCAGGCAGCAGACTGCATTATCGACATCGTAGAGCCCACCGGCGCGGACACCTTCGTTGTCATGCAACTCGGCGGCAAAAGCGTCACGGCGCGTTTGCATTCGGAAACGACCGCCCAGCCCGGGAAGACCCGAAAACTGGCGTTCGATCTTGGCAAGGTGTCATACTTCGCACCTGATACTGGATTGCGCCTGAACTAGGCCGACACGTCCTGCCGCGGGCATCGGTCGCATCGATTTGCGCCTCGCACCCGCCCCATGCGGAAGCCCTGCACGCACAACCTGGTTTTTCCGGATCGAAGAATGAAGACCCGTACGACGTCATCGCGCGTTCTGACAGGCGTCAGCAAGCAAGGACTTGGTCTGCTTGCTACGTCCACCATTCGTCAATGCTCGCGATGTCCTCGTCCGACCATCCGAAGTGATGCGCCAGTTCGTGAACCATGACGTGCGCCACCAGATCGGAAAGCGTCACGTCGCCACGTTCGATCCACTCTTCCAGAATGGCCCGACGGAAAAGCCAGATCGCATCCGGTTGCCCACGCTGGTCCGACACAGACTTTTCCGTGAGCGGGACGCCGTCGTAAAGACCCGTCAGTTCAAACGGGTCGTCGATTTCCAAATCGGCAAGAATGTCGTCCCTCGCAAATTCCTCGACCTGGATCACCACGGCGCGGGCATGGTCTCGGAACTTCTTCGGCAAGGCCTCGACGGATGCGACCGCCATGGCCTCGATAACCGCCGCATCCGGCGCCTCTGCCACCTGCCGGTCCATCACGCTCCCTATATGGACAATTCGCAACTCATGTGAAAGAGGCACTGCCGATCAGGAGATCCCAAATGACCGTCACCCGTTTCGCGCCATCGCCGACCGGCTACATCCATGTCGGCAATCTGCGCACGGCACTGCTGAACTGGCTCATCTCGCGGAAGGCGGGCGGCACGTTCATCCTGCGCATCGACGACACCGACACGGATCGTTCCCGGCAGGAATACGTCGACGCCATCCGGGAGGATCTCGAGTGGCTGGGCCTGGGTTGGGACCGGGTCGAACACCAGTCCGCGAGGCTCGACCTCTACAATGAAACCGCAGACAGGCTCCGGGGCATGGGGCGGTTCTACGAGGCATGGGAAACTCCCACCGAACTTCAGCTCAAGCGCAAGAAACAAAGGAACATGGGAAGGCCTCCGGTCTACGACCGGGCAGCGCTCGATCTCTCGGAGGCAGATAGGACTCGGCTTCGGGCCGAACGCGGCACAGGTGCCTGGCGCTTCAAGCTGAACCACGCAAGGATTGAGTGGGAAGACCTGATCCTCGGTCAAATATCGATCGACGCAGCCAGTGTGTCGGACCCGGTGTTGATCAGGCAGGACGGACGAATGCTCTATACCTTGGCCTCGGTCGTCGACGACATCGACATGGGGGTCACGCATGTGGTTCGCGGATCGGATCACGTGACGAATACCGCTGCCCAGATCCAGGCAATGGAAGCGCTCGGGAGCCAGCCGCCGGAATTTGCCCACCACTCGCTCCTGACCGATGCCAAGGGCGAACCGCTGGCGAAACGGCTGAACACGCTCAGCCTGCGCGAGTTGCGGGCCAACGGCGTCGAACCGATGGCAATCCTGTCGCTCATGGCCAGGTTGGGATCATCCGACCCGGTCAGGCTGTGCGCCAGCCACGATGAAATGATCGAAGGCTTCGACATCGCGCGATTCGGCGCCGCACCCACGAAGTTCGACCCGGAGGATCTGGATCCTCTCACCTCGCGCGTGGTGCACGGACTTGCTGTCGATGACGTCGCGGAACACTTGGGCGCCGTTCCGGCAGAGTTGCGTGAGCGATACTGGCATGCCGTGCGCGCCAATGTCTCACGGCGTTCCGAGGCAGGCGACTGGTGGCAAGCTCTTGTCCGCTCGGACCCACCTGCCGTCGCCGAAGAGGATCGCGAGTTCGTCGGCGAGGCATTGGAACTGCTTACCGCGCCTCCATACGATGCTAACACCTGGTCCACCTGGACATGCGCCGTCAGCAACAAGACCGGACGAAAGGGCAAGAGCCTCTTCATGCCGCTCCGCGTGGCTATCACCGGCCGGTCGCGAGGCCCCGAAATGGCCGATGTCATGCCGCTTCTCCAGAAGAAGCCAGGTCCTTGATGGCCGGCCAGCGCACCGGCCTCGTGAACGTCGGTCCGGCAAGGCCGCGCCCAGCCAATGACCCGAAGGGCGAGCGCTTGTGCCGGGACCATTCCAGCCTTCCCTCGCAGCCCCTCTCAAGGAATATCGGTAAATGAAGTCGCACATCCTGACCATCACGCTGAACCCAACCGTCGATTTTTCCACGACGGCACCGGAGATCGCGCCCGAATTGAAGCTGCGCTGTTCAGAGCCTCAGATCGATCCGGGCGGAGGAGGCATCAACGTCGCGCGAGCCGTCAAGCTTCTGGGTGGCCAAGCGACGGCCCTCGTCGCCATCGGCGGTGCCACGGGCGCGCATCTGCTGCAACTGCTCGCGCTCGAAGGCGTGCCCACGGTCGCCTTTCAGGGTCCGGGCGAAACGCGCCAGTCCATGTCGGTGATCAATCGGGCATCACGGGAACAGTTCCGGTTCGTCATGCCAGGACCGGTGTGGCAGGAGCATGATGTGCCGCGCGCGCTCGACTCGGTCGACCAGGCGGCTGGCGAAGATACGCTTGTCGTCCTCTCCGGGAGCCAGCCACCCGGCGTCGCAAAGGACTTTCCCTCAATCCTTGCGGAACATGTGGCCGGACGGGGAGCACACCTGATTGTCGACACGTCCGGCCCGGCCCTGTTCCACCTCGCCGAGAAGCCGCACGACGCCGTCTACGTACTCCGCATGGACGGCGAGGAAGGCGAAGAACTGGCGGGTCGCCCCCTGCCCACGCGAGCCGACACAGCCACGTTCGCCCGCGAACTCGTCGACAGGGGCGTGGCCCGGGTCGTCATCGTCGCCCGAGGTGCGGATGGTTCGGTGCTAGCAGACAAGGACGGGGCATGGCACGCCGTCAGCCCGCCTGGGCCGGTTGTTTCAAAGGTCGGTGCAGGCGACAGCTTCGTCGGTGCCTTTACGCTCGCGCTTGCAAGCGCCGAGCCGGTCGGCGAATGCCTGCGATGGGGCGTGGCGGCGGCAAGCGCGGCCGTCTCGACTGAAGCAACCAGGCTTTGCGACCCCGAGACAACCGAGCGCAACCGGACTTCATGCACGCTCACGCGCCTGGAGTGATGCTGCCTGCGGCCCGTCGTGGCCGCATCACGTTCATGACTTCAGCCTGAATCCGGTCCGAAAAATCCACCAGACGATGCCCAGGCAAAGCCCCGCAAAGACGAATATCGCGGCCAGGCTTGCCACGACCGGCACATCCGCAGTGCCAAAGAAGGACCAGCGGAATCCGGAAACCAGGTACAGCACCGGATTCAGCAATGACACGTTTTGCCAGAACGGAGGCAGCATGCTGATCGAGTAGAAAGATCCACCGAGGAAGACGAGCGGCGTGACCACGAGGAGCGGCACCAGGTTCAATTGCTCGAAATTCCGCGCCCAGATGCCAAGAATGAACCCGAGCAGCGAGAAGCTGACCGAAGTCAGCACCAGAAACGCCAGCATGAGCACGGGATGGACGATGCTGAACTCCACGAAAAACAGGGAAGTCACGAGAATGATGAGCCCGATCAGCATCGACTTGGTGGCAGCCGCACCGACATAGCCGATCACGATTTCAAGCGACGAGATGGGTGCCGACAAGACCTCGTAAATCGTGCCGATGAACTTCGGAAAGTAGATTCCGAATCCCGCATTCTGAACCGATTGCTGCAGGACCGTCAGCATGATCAGCCCCGGCACGATGAAGGCCCCGTAGTCCACGCTCTCGATCTCGGGCATGCGGCTGCCGATGGCGGCACCGAAGACGACAAAGTACAGCGCGGTCGCAACCACCGGCGACACGATTGACTGGAGGATGGAACGGAGGAACCGCCCCATTTCGAAACGCCAGATGGCGGCGATGCCGTACCAGTTCATGCAACGTCCTCCCGAACCAGGCGCACGAAGATCTCTTCGAGCGAACTCTGGCGAGTCTGGATGTCAGACAAGGTCAGCCCGGCGGATTGCACCGCCGTGAGCAGACGGGTGATTCCCGTGCGCTCTCCGGTCGTCTTGTAGGCATATGTCAGCGACCCGCCGTCTTCGGAGCGGACCAGATCGTATTCGGCGAGCACGTCCGGGATGGCTTCGACCGGTTCGGTCAGCTTGATCCGGATTTCCTTCCGTCCAAGACGCTGCATGAGCGCGGACTTTTTCTCGACCAGAAGCAGCTCACCGGAATTGATCACGCCGACCCGGTCCGCGATGGCCTCGGCCTCCTCAATGTAGTGCGTGGTCAGGATGATGGTGACACCGTCCGCACGCAGCCGCTCTGCGAGCGCCCACATGTCGCGGCGAAGCTCGACATCCACTCCGGCCGTCGGCTCGTCCAGGAACAGGACACGCGGCTCGTGCGCCAGGGCCTTGGCGATCAGGACCCGGCGCCGCATGCCGCCGGACAACTCTGACGTCCTGCTGCCCCGCCTGTCGTAGAGTGCGAGGTCTTTCAGCACGCCGTCGACCAGCGCATCGTTGCGGGGCTTGCCGAAGAGGCCGCGCGAGAAGCGCAGCGTGTTTTTCACGAGCTCAAAGGGCTCGAGGTTGATTTCCTGTGGCACAAGCCCGATCAGCTTGCGAGTCTCGCGCCATTCGGACTGCACGTCGTGCCCGCCTACCGAAATTCGTCCGGACGTGGGCCGGGTGATCCCGCAAATCGTCGAAATCAGTGTCGTCTTGCCTGCACCGTTCGGCCCGAGAAGCGCAAGAATCTCTCCTTCCTCGATGTCGAGCGTGATGCCCTTCAGGGCCTCGAGCCCGTTGTCATAAGTCTTGCGAAGGTCTTCGACCTTGACGATGCTTGGCATGGGATGCCTCCCTTGAGCCGCGAACATGGATCCGAGCGGCATTTTCCGAGACCGAGGCGCGCATCATCGGCACGATTCAAAGGGTCGCCTTGCGCCTGGCCGGACAGCGATGCGAAAGCGCATCCCTCCGACGGATCACAACTGCCCGCCCTGCCGCTCAGGCGAACGCAGGACCCCAACCACGTCGTGCCGACAACCCGTGCTGCCGGTCGACGCGGCTAGTTCTGTGCGTAGTATTCGACGACCAGGTTCGGTTCCATGAGCACGGGATAGGGGACATCCGTCAGACCCGGACTGCGCACGAAGGTGGCAGTCATCTTCGAGTGATCCACCTCGATGTACTCGGGCACGTCGCGCTCGGGCAGTCCAGCCGCCTCCAGCACGATTGCAAGTTGCTTGGAACGGTCACGGACCTCGATCACGTCTCCCTCCCTGACACGGTAGGAAGGAATGTTGACGCGCTTGCCGTTCACCCTGACATGACCGTGGTTCACGAACTGGCGTGCGGCAAATATGGTCGGCACGAACTTGGCGCGATACACGACGGCGTCGAGGCGTCGCTCCAGAAGTCCGATCAGGTTCTCTCCGGTATCTCCCCGGACCCGTTCCGCCTCGGCGAAGATGCGGCGGAACTGCCTTTCGGTCAGGTCTCCGTAATATCCCTTGAGCTTCTGCTTGGCGCGCAACTGCAGGCCGAAGTCGGACATCTTGCCCTTGCGGCGCTGTCCATGCTGGCCAGGACCGTATTCGCGGCGATTGACGGGCGACTTTGGCCTGCCCCAGATGTTCTCGCCCATCCGGCGGTCGATCTTGTACTTGGCAGCTGTGCGTTTGGTCACGGCTGATCTCCTTCCTGGATGCCGCCTGCAGCGCAGGCGGCGTTGAAGGGCGTTGTCCTCTGCCAACAGGCCGACAGGCATCCCCTTGCGGGGGCCACCAACACCAATGAAGGCGCGCTTATACAATCGGGTACGGTCGAGTCAACACGGCAATTTCGACATTTCGACCCGCTGCGCATGGACTTGCCACGTCGCTTGCGATCCGCTTTAAGCACCTCGACAGACATTCCTGACCTGCCTTCCCATGCCACAGATGCAAGGCCGCGTCACTGCGGCCCTCGGTCCCACGAATACCGGAAAGACACATTACGCCGTTGAGCGGATGCTGGGTTACAGGACGGGGGTCATTGGCCTGCCGCTCCGACTGCTTGCCCGCGAGATCTACAGCAGGATTGTCGATCTTCGCGGGCCCTCGGTCGTGGCCCTCCTGACCGGCGAGGAAAGAATCATCCCGAACCGAACCCAGTACTGGGTTTGCACAACCGAGGCGATGCCGGTGGACATGGCGGCCGACTTCCTTGCCGTCGACGAGATCCAGCTCGTCGCCGACCCGGAGCGCGGCCATGTCTTCACGGACCGACTGCTCCGGGCCCGGGGCCTGATGGAAACCGTCTTCATGGGGTCCGACACCATGCGTGGTTCCATCGCCGCGCTTGTGCCGAAGGTGACTTTCCAGCGCCGTGAGAGACTGTCCTCCCTGTCCTACACCGGCGCGAAGAAGATCAGCCGGCTGCCGCATAGATCTGCGATCGTCGGGTTTTCGGTCGAGAGCGTGTATGCGATCGCGGAACTGGTTCGACGCCAGAAGGGCGGAGCTGCGGTGGTCATGGGCGCCCTGTCCCCGCGCACCCGCAACGCCCAGGTCGCCATGTACGAAAGCGGCGAGGTTGACTATCTCGTCGCCACGGACGCGATCGGCATGGGGCTGAATCTCGACATCGGACATGTTGCCTTCTCCGGTCTCAGCAAGTTCGACGGGCGCAGGACGCGCAACCTCGCACCAAACGAACTGGCCCAGATCGCGGGCCGCGCCGGCCGGTTCCAGACGGACGGCTCGTTCGGAGTGACGGGCGATGCACCGCCGCTTGGCGAGGACGTGATCAAGGCCATCACCACGCATTCCTTCGCTCCGGTACAAAGGCTCCAATGGAGAAACCACCGGCTGGACTACGGCAGCATTGACAGGCTCATCGAATCCCTGGAGATGCCCGCGGACGGCGACCGCCTCGTCCGCGCCAGGGATGCCGATGACCTGATCGCGTTAAGGTCGCTCGCCAGTCAATCCGAGGTCCGTGCGCGTGCCACGGACGAACCTTCCGTCAGGCTTCTCTGGGATGTCTGCAGCATCCCCGACTTCCGCGACATCAGTCACGAGGAGCATACCGAACTTCTCGGCGCGATCCACGGCCATCTGCATGACCGCGGCGAGATTCCGGAGGACTGGCTCGCCGGGCAGGTCCGGCACATAGACCGCACGGACGGCAACATTGACATGCTGTCGCGTCGTCTCGCGTTCATCCGGACATGGACATTTGTCGCACAGCGCAGCGGATGGTGTCCCAACGAATCCCATTGGCGGGACTTCACTCGCGCTGTAGAAGACCGTTTGTCGGATGCGCTCCACGACGCACTGACACGGCGATTCGTCGACCGGCGCACGTCCATCCTGATGCGCGGGTTGAAGCAGAAGGAGAACCTCGTGGCCAAGGTCAACGACAAAGGCGAAGTCACGATAGAAGGCCAGTTCGTCGGCCACATCGACGGCTTCCGGTTCCGCCAGGACGCGGACGTGTCCGGTGACGAAGCCAAGACCGTGCGCACGGCGGCCATGGCGGCACTTGGACCGGAATTCCGCCTTCGCGCGGACCGGTTCTACAATTCACCTGATTCCGAAATGGACTTCACGGACCAAGGCGGGCTGATGTGGGGAGAACACACGGTCGGCAAGCTCGTGGCCGGAGACGACCCGCTGAAACCGCAGGTGGCATCCTTCGTCGATGACGATGCCGACGCGGATGTTGCGCAAAAGGTTCAGCGCCGACTCCAGCACTTCATCGACCGGAAGATCGCGCTTCACTTTCTTCCCCTGCTCAACATCCGGAATGACGAAAGCCTGAGCGGCATCGCAAAGGGCTTCGGGTTTCGCATGGTGGAGGCCATGGGGATTATTGACCGCCGCGAGGTGGCAAACGAGGTAAAGGAACTCGATCAGGAGACCCGCGGCGTCCTGCGCAAGCACGGCATTCGCTTCGGCCAGTTCACGATCTTCATGCCCGACCTTCTGAAGCCGGCGCCAACCCGATTGAGACTCGTGCTCTGGTCGCTGGCACGAGGCGACGAGGAGTTTCCGCAGAGCCCGCCGCCTGGCCTTGTCACGATTCCCGCCGTCCAGAAGGTTCCTGCAGCCGTCTACCTGAAGTCCGGATATCGACGGGCCGGCGAGCGCGCGATCCGCATTGACATGCTGGAACGACTTGCCGACATGCTCCGAACGGAAGACAGCCGGGGCGGTTTCGAGGCGACCCCCGACATGCTCTCAATCACCGGAACGACGCTCGCGCAATTTGCGAACTTGATGGAAGGGCTTGGATACAAGGCGACGCGCGGCGAGCGCGAGAAGGTGCGCCAGGTACCGGCGCTCTCCACGCCATCCGAAGGGACTGCGACGCCGGACGCTTCCGAGGCGGACGCTTCCGAGGCGGCTCTGGAAGCCGCTGTTCCGGACGAGTCTGCGGACCACGTCAGCGCCGCCCAACAAGAGCCTGATCCAGCCGATGACGGTCCGGAAATCGAGGAATTTTTCACGTTCGTCTGGAGTGGGCGGCGCGGCAACCAAAGGAAAGGCGCGAAACCGGCGCGGAAAGGCAAGAAGGCGCCCCGCAAGGAAAGGTCGAAAGGCGGCCCAAATGTCAGGACCGGCCGCTTCGAGGCCCGCCCGCCCAAAAGGGACCGGATCGATCCCGACAATCCGTTCGCGCAAGCCCTTCAGGGGCTGAAGAACAAGACCACCTGACTTGTAGAGTCACGAGAATCCGTTCTCTGCCGCTTGTCTCGGAAGCACGCCCGGAAACAGCCCGTTCGCAGCTGCCGGTTCAATCGGGACGTACCGATTGCGGTCAACCCCGCTTTGGCGCCTGCGACGCCTTGGCCCGAAGGGCCCGATCCCATCTTGATGCGAACCGATCATCGAGATGCGCGGGTGCTACGATCTGGCGAGATCCCGGACTCGTCGGCGTGACATCTTGCAGGCCCAGAAGACGGCCGTCAGAGCGATCGCAGGCGAGAATTCCATCCCGGCCTCCCCCACAAGTTGCATCGGCACAATTGACGCCCCTTCGCCACGCGCCTGCCTGACCCACACTCCACGTTCGCCAGGCATGCCGAGATCGGGCGTGAACATGCTGATCGTCGCATCGAGGGGGACCTTCCTCACGGACGGCACCGATCAACGCACCGATCTGCGGGTCGATATGGATGCAGGGCGCGAAGAAGGCGCGGCAGGCCAGTGTTCGGCGGCACCATGGAGGACGTTGGGCCGGATCACTGGTTTGCCGGCCAGCTGGAATCGCGTTCACGGGTCCATTCGATCTGCGGGATGTCCACGACAGGCCCGGGTGGCCAGCCGTCGCCGCGCTGGCTGTTGAGGCTGCGATGTGGAGCCCAATTGTACGGCCGGTCTGGCTTGCCCCTGAGGACGCCGTCACAAATCCAGTCGAGATCAGAGCCATGAAGTTCAGGAATGAGTCTCGCGGTCAGTTGGACCAGGGTCTCGCCGTGGGCCATGTCGTCGGCGAGGTCCTTCAATTCCTGCGGGTCTGCCTCCAAATCGAACAATTGGAAACGGTTGCCGACCGGGTAGTAGATCAGCTTCCATCGGTCCGTACGTATCATCCGCGTGGCGTGGTCGTCTTCCCCGCATTCGCCGTAGATTTGGCGGCGCCGGTCTTCGCCAACCATGGAGACGCCGTCGACGGTTTCGGGCGCATCGATGCGCGCCAAGTCCAGGAGTGTCGGCATGACGTCTGCGAATCCGACCAGCCGATCATCCACCGCCCCCTCGGCGACGCGCGGGTTGCCCCTGTTCGGCATCAGGATCATCGGAATGTTGGCGCTGGACTCGTAGAAGACCCGTTTCGCGACCATGCCGTGATTGCCGAGCATGTCACCATGATCCGACGTGAACAGAATGATCGTGTCGTCGAGAATGCCTTCCAGCCGCAAGGTCCCGACCAGGTAGCGAATTTGATGGTCGATCTGGGTGCAAAGCGCATAAAATGCGCGTTTCGCCTCCAGAATCTGCGCACCGGTGTAGAGATTGGTGCGGGCCCGAAGCGCCTGTATCGGGAAGGGCAGGTCATCCGAGTTTGCCCAATCTCCCACGTATGGTCGTTCAATCTCGATGTCGCGATAGAGATCCACGTACGCTTGCGGCGGCACCAGCGGCGGATGCGGGTGGCGAAAGCCCAGATACCAGAACGCCGGACGGGTCGGGTCGCGCCGCTTGATCGTGCGGGCCATCTCCCTGGCGGCCCAGTTGGTGGCGTGATGAGTCTCGTCCAGATGCCAGGGTCGCCAATGGTACTGGTTGTTCGACATGCCGTGGTCAAACTGCCGCCCCGGGAACCCCTGATCGCCAAGGTAGATGTCATAGTCGTCGGTCACGCCAAACTGTGGCCGACCCTCATCGTCCAGGATCACGTCGTCAAATCCGATCCGGTCGCGTTGCGGGTTCACGTGCAGCTTGCCGACGGCTTGCGCCTGGTATCCTGCCTCCTTGAAGGCTGCAGCGAGCGTCGTGACCTGCGGAAACGCCAGCCCGTCGTTGAAGACGCGGTCGCCATGACTGCGCGGCGTCATCCCTGTCATCAGCGTTCGGCGCGCCGGGATGCAAACAGGGCATTCGGAATAGGCGTTGGTGTATCGCACGCCGCAGGACGCGATTTCGTTGAGACCGGGAGTCAGGATCGCCGGATTGCCGGCGAACCCCAGATGCTCGGCCGCCCAATGGTCGCACACGATCAAGAGAACGTTTGGTCGGGTCATCACGGCACCTCGATCGCGTTGGGCAGGAGAACGCCTTCCAGATGCTCCTTCGCCGCTTCGTGGGTCAGGAAATCCGGCGGCGGGAAGTCGGCATGCATGTTCCAGTCATCACCGGTCTCAGCCATGTGGACCGCGATCTGTGCATCGAAGCGATCCATCAGGTCGACGTGTGCCGGATCGTCAACCAGATTGGTCAGTTCCTGCGGATCAGCTTGCTGGTCAAACAGGAACTTGCGTCTGTCTGGCTGGCGGACGTAGAGCCAGTCCTCGGTGCGGATGCCCCTTTCGGGAACCGGCGTGAATTCGCCCCAGGCACCATCATCCATGCGGAAGGTCTGGTAGTGAATGCAGTCTCGGTGAATGTCGCCATCGTGGAGGACGTTCAGGTAGCTCTGCCCGTGGGCCTCGGAAAACGGCTCGGCGCCGACCAGATCCAGGAGCGTCACCGGCGTGTCAACCCCTACGTCGATCATGGCATGCGTGCGTTGACCCGCGCCGATCCGGCCAGGAAGCCTGGCCAGCAGCGGCACCTGCATCGTGGCGCGGTAGCCTTGAGGCTTGTACCCGCAATAGTAACCGTGCTCGCCCAGCATGTCTCCGTGATCGGAGAAGAAGATCACCAGCGTGTTCTCTGCGAGGCCGCGCTTGTCAAGATGGTTCAGGACACGCCCGACATTCCAGTCGATGTTTGAGATCATTGCGTAATACTCGGCGATGAAGACACGCTGTTCCTCTTCGCTCTCCGGCTCCAGCTGTCCCTTTGTCCCATGGGCTGCGCGAGACCTCGGCGCCGCCTTCATGTTGCCCGCGCAATCGGTTTCGACACGTTCCGTCTGGATGCGAACCTGTTCCTCCGGCGATAGTGTCCCAATCGGCAGGGGCACTTCAAAAGGGTCGTACATCCCGCGCCAATGCTCCGGCATCTCGTTGGGATGATGCGGCGGACCGTAGGAGAGATAACCGAAGAAGGGCTTGTCCGGGTCATCGGCACGGGCTTCGTCGATAAATTCGATCAGGTGGTCGGTCTGGTAGTCCGGCTCGTACCGTCGACAGCGATAGGGCTGACCATTGCCTCGGAAGAAAATGCCGTCGAGATAGGAATGACCGCGATTGAAGCCGACGAACCGATCGAATCCGAAACGCCGGTCTGGCGGTACGAAGCCCGGCTTTGGCCCGCCCTCCAGATGCCATTTGCCGACATAGAGCGTCTGATAGCCCGCGACTCTCATCCGCTCTCCAAGAAATTCCTGATCGGCACGCAGCGGAAAGTGGTTCTGCGTCATGCCGTGGCCCTGGGCGTATTTCCCGGTCAGCATCGAGGCGCGGAACGGACAGCACAGCGGATAGCTGGCGAAGGCGTTGTCGAAGGTCAGGCCTTCATCAGCAAGCCTTTGCAGGTTGGGCGTCTTGATCACCGGATTGCCTGCCGGCGACATGCAATCATACCGCATTTGATCGGCATAGATCAGCAGGACATTGGGACTTTCGCTCATCCGGCCACTCCGGTCATTGGTGACTCCAGTGTCAGTTCCGTCAGGTCCTCGCCCCAGACAATGCAGCCCTTGAAGACCTCCGCCATCTCCGCGATGCAGCGCTCCCGCACGCCAGGCGGCTCGAATTGCGGCGTGAAGTGCGTCGGCACAAGCGTCTTGACGTTGGCATCGGCCGCGAGCCGGGCGATCTCCATGTGGCCGGATGCGGTAAGCGGGCCGTCCGGCCGGAATGTGCCGGAAATGAAGTGACACATATGGATCAACATGTCGGCGTCCTGCGCCACTGCGGCGATGGCCTTGCAAGGCCCGGTGTCGCCAGAATAGACCAGCGATCCCGCGTCGGTTTCCAGGCGAAAGCCAAAGGCCTCGATGTATCCGGGCTGGTGGAACACTTCGCGCACGGTGACCTTCCATGCGTCTGTCTCGATGACCTGCCCGTCTGACAGAGGAACGACCTTGGGCGCCGGACGCTTGCGCGGCAAGGTGCCTCCGCGATCAAGGTAAACGCGCCTCGATCCTGGTGCATTGATGCGGCCCTTGATGTCCGGGTCGAACACGCCGTTCTCGCCAAAGAGCAACTCGCTCATCCGGGCCGTGTAGGCCGGGCCGTATACGGTCAGGTCCGGGATCAGCCCTGCGCCCTGGTCCCAGCGCGAATGCACCAGGCGCGCGTAGTCGAGCATGTGATCGGAATGCAGGTGCGACAGGAAGAGCGTGTGTACATCCGTCGCCTTGTGCCCCAAGCGCAGGAAGTTCTCGTGCGCCCCGGCGCCATGATCGAACAAGAGCAGTTCGTTGCCGACCTCGACGAGATAGCCCGAGGACGCGCGGTTGGGCATGGGCACCGGGCTGCCGGTTCCGAGAAGCGTCACTTTCATGGTCCCGCCTCTCGTGACATGCGTCGTGCGCGCATGAGAATGACGACGACGCCGATGACGATGAAGGCCGCTGCGACGGGGCGCTGCACAAAGATCATCAGCCCGTCGTCAGAGAGCCGCAGCGATTGGCGAAACGCCTCCTCAGCGCCACGGGCCAGGACGAAGGAGATGATGAAGGCCGGCGGGTTGAACCCGTATTTGCGCATCAGCCAGCCAGTTACGCCTGCGATCATCATGATCCAGACGTCGAACAGGCTGCCGCGAGCCGCATAGGCGGAAACGAACGAGGTCAGGAAGATGAGCGGGTAGAGGATCCTGGTCGGGATCTTCAGGATCATCCGGCCGACATGGGCTGCGCCGTAAAACCCGATAATGCCGTAGGCCACGATACCGACCAGCCCGGCGGCGAAGAGGCTGTAGATGATTTCGCGAGAGGTCAGGAACAGCGTCGGACCCAGCTGGAAGCCGTGGATGTGGAAGACGGAAATCAGGATCGCCGCAATTGTCGAGCCGGGAATGCCAAGGGTCAGCAGGGGCGCCATCGACGGGCCTGACACCGCGTTGTTCGCCGCTTCGGGCGCGGCGACGCCCTCAAGCGCGCCCTTGCCCCATTCGTCGGCATTGGCGGCGCGGCGCTTGCCCTCGCCGTATGAGATGAACGCGGCGATGGAGGAACCGAGGCCCGGCAGCATCCCGATGAAGGCTCCGATGAAGGACGACCGAAACACGTGTGGCAGGCAGGGCCGATATTCCGCCCATGTCAGCCGGTTCGCGGTCTTGTCGTCCCTCAGCGGATCCTGGAAGGCTTCGACCTTCCGGTCGCGCTTTTCGAGTTGCGCGAAAACCTCGGCGAAGACGAACATGCCGATGATGATCGGAACCAGGGGCACGCCACCGGACAACTGGAAGAAGTCGAATGTCAGCCGGTCCTGGCTGGTGATCGGGTCCAGGCCGATCATCGCGACAACGATGCCCAGTGCGGCACTTGCAAGTCCCTTGAGGATTGAATCCCCGATGACCGAGCCGATCACGACAAAGGCCGCGAAGTAGATCGAGAACAGTTCCGGCGGCCCGAGCATCAGCGCGACCTTCGCGATGAAGCCGACGAAGAGGATCAGCAGGACGTCGCCCGTGAAATCTCCGATGGCGGACGAAACGGTCGCGACCTTCATCGCCTTTGACGACAGTCCCCTTTGCGACAACGGGAACCCGTCGATCTGGGTGGCCGCGGCGGCGGCTGTGCCGGGCGTGTTGAACAGGATCGCGGCGATCGATCCTCCGTAGCGACCGGACTTGCCGATCACGTACAGGAAGGCGAGCGCCGAAAGCGGTTCCATGTAAAACGTCACCGGAACCAGCATCGCGATCGCGGCGGCTGAAGTCAGGCCGGGGATGGCGCCCACGACCATGCCGATCAGCGCGCCTGCGACAATCCACATGCAGACCCATGGATCGCTGAAGACGGTAAGAAGGCCGGCAAAGATCTCCACGTCAGTGCCCCTGGATCACGTCAAGCAGGTCGAACCAAAGGCCATAGGGCGGAAACACTCCGAGGCCGACGAAAAAGACCAGGTGGTAGATCGCCGGGCAAAGCACCGCAGCCGCAGCGAAGCCGGGAATCGAGCGAACGCCGAAGAGATAGAGCGCAATCGGGGCGGCCGCGGCGGTGCTGACCAGGTAGCCGAAATAGTTGATGCCGATGACATAGGCCGCCGACAGGGCCAACAGGCCGGCGATGTGCCATGTGTCGCGGGCATGATCCTGAACCCCTGCCTCAGCCGCCATCCGGCCGTCCGGCGCCGGGTCGGCGCGAGCGACGCCAAGCCCGGCCTGCACCGCCCCGAGCAAGGCAATCAGAAGGGCCCCGGCCATGGGAAAGACCCGAGGGGCGATGCCGCCCTGCTCTCGCACATCGATGCCGAAGCTGGCCGCGAAAAAGCCGAAGCCGACCGCAACCATCGCAAGGCCCGCCAGGGCCTCGCGCCTTGCCGGTTTCGCAATCATTGCAGGCTACATGATGCCTTCAATGATCGGCCGCACGGTTTCCGCGAGATCGCGCAACCGCGCTTCGGCATCCTCGGGGCCAAGATAGGCGGGCAAGAGGCCCTTGGTCTTCATCTCTTCGCCGTAGGCTTCGCTGCCAACGATCTCGCCGACATAGGCACTGACGGTCTCGATCACCTCGGCGGGCGTACCCGCGGGCGCGAACATGGTGATCGGCGTGTTGACGAACTTGTATTCAAGGCCCTGTTCGGCGACCGTCGGGATATGCGGCTGCAGGGCGTCGCGTTCCGGCGCGATCAGCGCCAAGGCGCGCATCTCGTTTTCAAAGCCGCGATTCTGCTGGACGCCGATGATCGCGTAGTCGACCTGGCCGCCGACAACCGCGGCACGGACCTTGGCACCGCCCTTGAACGGCACATCCGTCGCCTCAAGCCCGTTGGCCACCAGGAAGCTCTGCCCAGACACGTGCAGGAATGCGCCCCGCCCGGTGTGGGCCCAGCGCAGCCCGCCGGGATTGGCCTTGATCTCCCCGACCAAGTCGGCAAGCGTCTTGTGAGGGCTGTTCGCGGGGACGACGATAGAGCCTTGCAGGCCGCCAACCTGCGCGACGGTCTCAAAGCTGTCGAACGGGTCGATGGGAATGTCCTTGAAAATCGAGTGCATCACCAGCGCACCGCCGGTCGTGACCATCAAGGTCTGGCCATCGGGCCGTGCCGCGGCCACTTCCGTCGCGCCATTGACGCCGCCCGCTCCCGGCTTGTTCACGATATTGACCGGCACGCCGAGTTTCTCCGACAACGGACCGATCAGCGCCCGGCCATAGGTGCTGGTGCCGCCACCTGGCGGGTACGGCACGACCAGGTTGATCGGGCGGCGCGGCTGCCAGTCTGCGGCAGCGACGGGCAATGCGGCGGTTGCGGCGAGCGCGGCGCCGGTTGCAAGGAACGTTCTGCGTTTCATAGATTTCTCCCAAGTTTCATCGCAATCCGTCGGCGATGCTGGCAGTGACCATAACGCAATCTCTCGAAGCATCAAAACGAATTACATTGCGTTTCATATGGTCTTTTGGAATATGGAAGCCCATGAACATTCGCCTTCGCCAGCTCCGGGCCTTCAAGGCCATCGTCGAAAACGCCAGCGTCTCAGAGGCCGCGGTCGCGCTGGGCCTGACACAATCAAGCGTCAGCAAGATGCTTGCGGGATTTGAAGCGGAGCTTGGATTTGCACTTTTCGACCGGGTCGGGCGGCGGCTGCATCTGACGGAACAGGGCCGGCAGTTCTATCGTCGAACCGACAATGCCATCGAACTCCTGGACAGCATTCGAACTGCTGCAGAGGACATTCGCGACAACGTCGCCGCACGTTTTCGAGTCACGGCCATCGGTCCCTTGTCGATGAGCGGATTCCTACCCGGAGTCCTTCGTCAACTCGGCGCAGAATTTCCCGAGTTCAGGTTCTCGGTCGAAACAAAGGTGCGGGCCGAGATCGAAGACTGGATCGTGGGCCAGCACGCGGATGTCGGTCTCACGCTTTTGCCGGTGCGGCGCGGGCAACTGTCTTCTCGCACCTTCGCCAGCGTGCAGGCGGTGGCGATATTGCCCAAGGGCCATCCCTTGGCAGGCCAGAAGCGCCTTTCGCCGGCCGCAATTTCCGACGCGGACATCATCATGCCCAGGCCGGCGGTGCGCCTGCGGAATCTGGTCGAGGCCAGTTTTGTCCAGGCCGGGGTCGAACTCCGCCCAAGGTTCGAAACCTCCAATGCGGTGTCGACGGCCAGTCTTGTTGCCGCCGGGAACGGGATCGCGGTAATTGATCCTTTCACGGTCACGGGCACTGCGCCCGGAGAGATTGAGGTTGTACCGTGGGAGCCGACAACGGTCTTGAATTACGGGACAATCTGGTCAGGCAGCCGCGCTTTGGCGACGCATGAACGGCGCCTGCACGAAATTGCGGAGAGCGTTGCGCAGGAGTTGGCCCGCTCGCAAGGTTTTTTTGCGCTGGCCTAGGTCAGGAGTTTGACCAGCCAAAGCGCGATGCCAGGAAAGCTGACGAACAGCGCCAGCCGCAAGAGGTCCGCGACGAAGAACGCGGTGATGCCCCGATAAATCTGGCGCAGCGAAACATCCGGCAACATCGACTTGATGACGAAGACATTCATTCCGATCGGCGGAGTGATGAAACTGATCTCGACCGCCACTACCATGATGATGCCCCACCAGACGAGCTTGAGTTCCGGCTCGATGGGCAAAGCCAACCCGTCGATGACCGGCACGAAGATCGGAACCGTCAAGAAGATCATCGCAGGGCCGTCGATGATCATGCCGAGAATGACAAAGCACACCAGGATGATCGCGACCACGCCCCAGGGTCCAAAGCCGAGTTGATCGATGAAGCCCAGGATTTCCTGCGGCGCGCCAACAATGTTGACGAACTGGTTGAGGGTAAGCGCGCCAAATCCCACCGAGAACACCGTGGCCGTCAGCTTGGCCGCTTCCGCAAGGCTCTCGACAAAGATCTTCAGGTTCATCCGCCGCCGCGCGATGGCGATCAGCAGCGCGCCGCCTGCGCCGATCCCGCCACCTTCGGACGCCGTGAACACTCCAAGAAAGATTCCGCCCATGATCATGAGAAACAACGCGGCGATGGACCAGATGTCCTTGAGCCCGACGAGCTTTTGCAGCCAGGTCGTTCGGTCTCCGTGCGGCGCCCATGCAGGGCGAACGACACAGACGACCTGAATCGCGACGATGTAGAAGAGAACCGAGATGATGCCTGGAATCAGCCCGGCCATGAAGAGTTTCGCGATGTCGGTTTCGCTGAGCAGCCCGTACACGATCAAGGCGCCGGATGGCGGGATCAGGATGCCAATGGTGCCTCCCGCCGCGACCGTGCCCGCCGAGAACGCATCGTCGTACCTGTAGCGCCGCATCGCGGGGACGGCGACCTTGGTCATCGTGGCAGCGGTGGCCATGCTGGATCCGCTGATCGCCGCCATGCCGCCGCAGGCCGCGACCGTCGACAGCGCGAGCCCGCCTCGCAACTGCCCCAACCACTTCGAAGCGACGTCATACATGTTGTCCGCGATGCCCGACCTTGTGACAAAGACCCCCATCAGCATGAAGAGCGGTAACGCCGCGAACTGGAAATTCGCCGCCAGTTCAAGGATCTGCTGACCCGCCACGGTCATCGCCGCATCCATCCCACGCGGGTGGTTCAGTGCAAACCCGATCGAACCCACCGCAAGTAGGGAGAATCCGAGAGGAAAGCCCAATCCCGCCAAGAGCAACAATGCGGCGATCCCGAGACCCAGTTCAGTCACAGGTCAAGCCCGCCTTCGGTCGTGACGCGGCCTCGGTCCCTGAATGCCCGGGCCGCGAACAGGATCGCACCGACGACCACCAGCCCGGTGAAGGCGTAGGTCACCGGATAGAGCGGCCATTCCATCACCAGGCTTTCCGTTTCACGATCGTATTGCCGCCAAGCCTGAACGTGCAGGAGCCTCGCCATGTAGAGCGTCATTGCGATCACGCAGAGGTCGATTGCCAGCCGCCGGACCCGGTTGGCTGCGGGGAAGTGCTTGAAGGGTGCGGTGAAGAGTTCCACCGTGATATGGCCGCGCGACAGCGTGACATTGGGCACGGCGGTGAAGATGGTGACGCCGAGAAGAATGGCCATCATGTCTTCTGTCGCAAGGATCGGGCTGTTCAGCACATAGCGAAAAAAGACCGACACGAAGACCAGCGCCATCAGCGCGAAGATCCCTGCCGCCGCAACGTAGGAAAGGACCCGCGCGATACGGTCAGTCCAGCGGGAGAGGGGATCGTCGCTCATGGGCTGAAGGTGCGGGCCACATGGACCCGCTGCACTTCGTTACTGCGCCGCAACCGACAGAAAATGCTCCAGCGCAGCCGCGGCATCCACGCCTGCCGCGATCGCGGCCTCTGTCCAGGCATCGGTGATGAACGCACCCGCATCATTGATTTCGGCAACCAATTCGTCGGAGGCGGCATGAATCTCGATGCCCTTGCCCTGGAACTTGGCCAGGCCAGAGCCGTCGATCCTGTCCATGATTCCGCCGATCTTGGCGGCGAGCTTGGCGCCGGCCGTGCTTGTCAATGCAGCTTGCACCTCCTCGGACAGTCCTTCGAACCGATCGCGGCTGATGAAGACGGCGAAGGCCGCGCGCCCACCCATTCCGCCAGGTACAAGCGTGACATGCTGCGTCGCCTCGAGCATGCCATGGGTCACCGCGGTGCCGAGCGGATTGGTCGCGCCGTCGGCAACGCCGGAAGACACCACTTCGAACGGCCCTTGCCCCGAACCGCCGACCGGCGTCGCACCGAGGTTCTGCCAAGTGCCGATCTTGTCCTTGCCGACGGCAAGCACCTTGAACCCGTTCAAATCCTCCTTCGACAAAATCGGGTGGGCATTCGACAGGATCGCGGGAGCCCCAAGGGTAAAGAATGTCAGCGGCACGAAGTCCTTCCATTGTCCGGCATCCGCAAAAAATGCCTGGTGCGTCTCCCAGGCCGCGACCGATGCCCCGGTGGCCGTGTCGGCAATCAACGGGATCGCCGCGATCATGTTCAGGCCAAGTTGCTTGCGCCGGAACGTCAGCGGCGCGACCGAGATGTCCGCAACGCCGTCCTGAACGATGTCGAATTGCTGTTTCGGTGGCGCCAGCGACGACGTCGGGATGGTGATCTTCAGCGTGCCGTTGGAAGCCGCCTCGGCCTCACGCGCCCAAGGCTCCAGCGCATTCTTGTAGAGCGGTGCCGGGCGCGGAATGAAGACGTTGAATATCAACTCTTCCTGCGCGACCGCTGGCATCGAAAATGCGGACGCGGCGACCGCCAAGCCGGTGAGCGCGCCGAGCGCGCGGCGGGTGAATGTCATTGTCATTTGGCTCCTCCCAACTGCGGCCTCGGTGGCGAGCCGCCCTGCAGAGAGTGTACGCCAAGGTCGCACTGTCGCGATATTCAATTTTCTCATCGCGATGCAAAAAATGAATATCCCGACCAGCCGTGTCGACGGCATATTGCGGACAAAGGGGCGTGAGTTGAACAGCCAATCCGACATGACTGATGCCGATGCCGAAGCCATCTTGAATCGGATGCGTTGGCAGGCCGGCACATTGTTCCGGGCACTGGACAGGAACGGCGACGGAGTATTGTCACCCGCAGAAATCGATGCCGCCCCCGACGTGTTGCGTACGCTCGATGCGGACGGCGACGGATATTTGGGCGAAGACGATCTCGGCGGACCCACGGACATTCCTGGCATGGTTCGGCGCAGCGGCATCGTGAAGGTGCTGGATCTCGACGGAGACCTCGTGATCGGGCCCGAGGACATTGCCGAAGCCGCCGAGCGGATAAGAGAGCTTGACACCGACCAGGACGGCATGGTCACGCAACGGGATGACTTGCCGCCGCAAGGCGCGGGCTTCGAATTCAGGCAGCCGATGGGCACCCCGTCGCAAACCCTTCGGTACCAACGGAAAATCTTCACCCGCGCGCCTGGCCTGACCGGTCCGTTGCCCCCATCCGGGCGGCCAGGCGTTCAGCCGGGATACCTGTTGATCCACGAAGTCGGCGACCGGGGCGACATGCAAAAGTCCCAGCGCACTTTCCTGATGGATGACCAAGGCCAGATCGTGCACAGATGGTACACCGACGACCGGCACCCGGAGGCGACGGTCGCCTACCTGATGCCGGACGGCAACCTGCTGAAGACGAGCTGCAAGCAAAGCTGGATCGTGATGGACGGCAAGTTTCCCATCGGGTCCAACGGCTGGGTGTCAATCATGGCCCCTGACGGCACCGTGCTCTGGCAATGGCAACACTTCGAACTGGGGCACGAGGCGCTGCACCACGACATCGAGTTGATGCCCAACGGCAATGTCCTCGCAATCTCCTACGTGGTCATTCCGGTCGAGGAGGCCCTGGCCCTCGGTTGGCGACAGCAGCGGGCACGCGCGAGGATCGTGCTCGACAAGGTCTACGAGATTCGTCCCGACCTGGAGACGGGTGCAACGGAAACCGTGTGGGAATGGTCAACCCGAGATCACCTGGTGCAAGACACGGACCCGGCGCTGCCAAACTTCGGCGACCCCGCCGAGAACCCGGAACTCATTGACCTCAACTGGCCGAAATTGGGGCGAACGCAGTTCAATTCCGGTCAGCTCTTCCACCTGAACAGCGTGTCCTACAACGCCGGGGACGACCTCATCCTGCTGTCCTCCGCGCTCTTCAGCGAAATCTGGGCCATTGACCATTCAACCACAACCGAGGAGGCACGCGGGGCAACAGGCGGACGGCGCGGGCGCGGCGGCGACTTGCTTTGGCGGTTCGGCAATCCGCAAACCCATGGGCGCGGCGGACCCGAGGACCAGGTGCTGTATTGGCAGCACGACGCGCATTTCATTGCAGGCGGACTGCCTCGCACGGGCGAAATCCTGATCTTCAACAACGGGATGCGGCGCAGCGCGATGGGCGCACCGGAGCCTGACCAGATCTGCATGGGCATGATCACCGGCGCCTATTCCGACCTGCTGGAAATCACCATGCCGCGAAGCCGTGACGGCGCCTTGCAGATCGCCCAACCGCCCGAGGTGAACTGGTCGTTCAACGCCGACGGTTCGCATGCCCTGTATTCACCTTTCATGAGCGGGGCCCAGCGAATGCCAAACGGCAACACGTTGATGTGCCAAGCCTGCGACAAACGAATTGTCGAGGTCAGCCCGGCGGGCAAAGTCGTCCTGGATTTCCGCATCGGCGGCCCGGGACGACTGTTCCGAATTTACAAGTTCGCACCCGATGCGCCCGCGATTCAGGCGCTTGGGCTCTGAATGCCCCACTCGTTGCGCAAGACGCCAGACCGATGCCGAATGCAGTCGGCAAAATGCTCTCCCGCCGGCGTCAGGGACTTGCCTGCCCTGGTGACCATTGAAATCGTCAATGGACGCAACGGCTCCCGCACCGGTATCCGCACAATCCCGCTGTCGGGCCCAAGCTCTTGAAGGAGCGGTGCCGGAAACGTACAGACGGCATCGAGTTCGCGCACCAACGCCAGCAGTCCCAACCGAGACTCCGACGCGAGACGGATCCGGGGCGCCGAAAGCCCATGGCGCTTGAACTGTTCTCGAAACCTCTGTTTCGGATTGCCTGTCGCATCCCCCATCATTGCCCAGTAGCAATGTGTCAGGTCACCCAGGGACGTTGCGGCCGCATGCGGCGCGGAAGCGCTTGTGATCACCACGAGTTCGGTCATCAAGAGCGTTTCAAGCACGATGTCGCCGACCTTGGCCGCCCGTGCATGGGGCCCGATGACGATATCGTGCCGCCCCTCGCGGAGCGACTTCAACGCATCGCCAAACATGTCGCTGGAAATCGTGATGTCGACGTCCGGAAAGACGCTCCTAAACCGGGCAACGGCACGCGGCAGCACCTTCACGGCAGCCAGGGGAGTCGCGCTGACTCGCACCACTCCAGAATTCGTGCCGCGAAGCGCCGCGACCTCGTCATCCAGGTGGGTCAGGTCTGCCTGAACGGCCCGCGCGCGGGACAGAACCGCCTTGCCAGCCTCGGTCGGCATGACGCCTCGCGACGTTCTGAGAAAGAGCGCCAGTCCGGTTTCGTCCTCGACTTGACGGATTTGCTTCGTGAGCGCGGACTGGGTCTTGCCCAACACTTGCGCAGCCGACCGAATCGACCCGGCATCCGCCACCGCGACCATCGCCTGGATGTGAGACAGCTTCATGATCGGATTGGAGAACAAATCAACGCGACAGGCAATCCACGATTCCGGGTGCCGCCCGGCGCTTCGATCCGATTCGCGTGTTGCGCCGGACGGGCGCCGGACTGGTCGCCAACTCGGCCTCCGACCGCCATCAACTGGCACCGCACCGGCGCATGCACGGGACCGGATTGGAGGCTGAGACGGTCGATCCGCTGCCGTCCCGCCGCTTCACCCGAGCCTTCGGGCAAGGGACGAAGGCCGACCGTGCGCCCGCTTGACGCCGCATCGAGTCAACGCCTATGCAAGAGCAGCATGCAAAGGTACAATTCCGGCAAATCCGTGCGTGACCAAGTTGGCTCGAGGAATCAGAACGGGATTGCAGTGTGAGCGATTCCCAGCGACTGGATCAATGGATCTGGCACGCCCGGTTTTTCAAGACCCGTGGGCTGGCGACAAGAATCGTGGCGGGTGGTCATGTCCGGGTTGACGGGCAACGCGTTTCAAAGCCGTCCTTCGCGCTGCGCCCAGGGCATGTGCTGACGTTCCGCAAGGCCCGCAGAATTCGCGTGATCCGCGTGGACTCGCTGGCCACACGCCGCGGCCCGGCTCCGGAAGCGCAGGCCCTCTATACGGATCTGTCCCCGCCGGAGGACGACAATGTTCCGCGCGCCCCGCGATTTGAAGGCAAGGGGCGCCCTTCCGGCAAGGATCGCCGAAACGCCCGTCTTTACGGTGATCCATCGCTTGATTGACCCCGCTCAAGTGGTTACGTGACCGTGGTTCCCATTCGCGAGGTGTTCATGACTTACGTCGTCACCGACCACTGCATTGCATGCAAGTACACCGACTGCGTCGAAGTCTGCCCCGTGGACTGCTTCTACGAGGGCGAGAACATGCTGGTCATCCATCCCGACGAATGCATCGACTGCGGGGTGTGCGAACCCGAGTGCCCCGTCGACGCCATCCAACCGGACACTGTGCCGGACATGGAAGAGTGGGTCGAGTTCAACCGCAAGTACTCCGAGCAATGGCCCGTGATCGTAACGAAGCGTGACCCTTTGCCGGATGCCGACGAGATGGACGGCAAGGAAGGCAAGATGGAGTTTTTCTCGCCAAGTCCAGGCGAAGGGAACTAGTGAGCTTACAGGCACGCGCATCAACGAGCTGCCAGCAAGCGAACGCATTTCAGCGCCAGCTCCCGTCATGACAGAATTTGCGGTCCCCCGCCCTTGGAATTTCGCCGGATCCTGCTATATGTCCGGCACACGGGCGGGGAAACGTGGTTCGTGACCTCCCCTTGCTGGCGACAATGCACAACGGGAAGGCAGATGGGTGTTCCCGACGTGTATTTTTTCAACTCCCCGGCGGCCAGAAAGGATGGGCTGAATGAGCAAAGTCAAGAAGATGGAATTCCGCCCGAATGATTACGTGGTCTATCCGGCGCACGGAGTCGGCCAGATCGTGTCGATCGAGGAGCAGGAAATCGCGGGCCACAACCTCGAACTGTTCGTGATCTCGTTCGAGAAGGACAAGATGACTTTGCGTGTGCCCACAAACAAGGCAGCGCATGTCGGAATGCGGACCTTGTCTTCGCCGGACGTGGTGTCCCAGGCAATGACGACGCTCAAGGGCAAGGCGCGCGTCAAGAAGGCGATGTGGTCACGCCGCGCGCAGGAATACGAACAGAAGATCCATTCGGGCGATCTGATCGCGATTGCCGAAGTCGTTCGCGACTTGCACCGGGCCAACGATCAGCGCGAACAGAGTTATTCGGAACGCCAACTCTACGAGGCGGCGTTGGAACGCCTGACCCGGGAAGTCGCGGTCGTCAAGGGAGCTGACGAGGCTGATGCGCAGCGCCAAGTTGACGAGGTCCTGATCAGTCGCGCGGCCTGACATGGCAACATCGCCATGCCAAGCGCGGCATTTGCCCGCAGCGCGCAGTCGCCCGCCGTCCAGACCGCTGAATGACCGAGTCGCCGCGGCACAAGGCGCTCAGTTGGTACCGTCAATGCCCTCTGGCTGACCTACCACAACGAATTGCAGATCCTGCGGACGATACAGTCGCTTGGCCACCATGCGTACATCGTCTGCCGTCACGGCGTTCACCTTGCCGTTTCTGGTCTTGACGTAGTCAAGGCCGAGATCATCCATTTGCATGCCCACCATTATGCGCGCGATGCTTGCGTTTGAATCGAACCGAAGAGGATAGGCGCCGGTGAGGTAGGCCTTTGCCTCTTCCAGTTCTTCCTCCGTCACGCCCTCTGCCGCGATCCTCGCCCACTCCTCACGCGTCACCTCAATGGCCTCCGCCATCCGCTCATTGGCCGAGGCAACCTGCCCCACGACGAGTTGCGCAAGATCAAAGCTCGCCAGGTACGCTCCAATGCCATAGGTCAATCCACGCTTTTCCCGCACCTCGATGCCCAGCCGCGACTGAAGCCCCGAGGCCCCGAAGATGTGATTTGCGACAAAGGCCGGAAAGAACTCGGGATCGTCCCGTGGAATGCCGACATGTCCGAAAATGGATACCGATTGTGGCGTCTCGAAGGGCACTACCGTTACGCCGCCGACCAGCAGGATTTCCGCATCGCTTGGCAATGGCGCTCCGACTTCCGGCAGGTCTGCAAGAAGGGTGTCAATCAGCAGGCCCAGTTCTTCGGCCGAGATGTCGCCGGCGGCCCCGACGTAAACGCGGTCCCGGGCAATCACGTCCTTGTAGGCCGTCACGATATCGTCCCGCGTCAGTGCCGACACGCTCTCGACCGTGCCGTCAATCGGCGTCGCATACGGGTGGTCTCCGAACGCGAGGGCATTGAATCGACGCGACGCAACGGCGTCAGGATCCGTGTCATCGGCGCGAATGACCGTCAACACCTGGTCGCGCACGCGATCCACTGCAACCTGGTCGAAACGGGGGGCCGTGAGTGCGCTCCGCAGGAGTGCGACGGCTTCGTCGCGGTTCTCGGTCAGGAACCGTCCCGAAACGGACAGCGCGTCCCGGTGCACGTCGAATCCGTAGCCTGCGGCCAACGCATCCCGCTCTTCGGCAAATCCTTGCGCATCAAGGTCTCCCGCGCCCTCTTCCAGGAGCGCGGTCATCAGGTTGACTGCGCCCCTCTTGCCGGGCCGATCCAGTGAGCCGCCGCCCCGGAACCTGATTTCCAGGGCGACGAACGGGATCGAACGCTCCTCGACCAGCCAGGCCTTGATGCCGCCGGGCGACGTAACTTCCTGAATGTCGACTGCCGCCGCCGGGCCGGTGACGAGAACCGCCAGCCCCAATGCGCAAAAAAACCTGTTCACTTGACCACCTCCTCCGATCGCCGTGCAAATCCCGTGACCGCGCGGCGCCGGTCGAGATGCCTGCGCGCCGCCGAGAGGATATCCTCTTCGGTGACTGCTTGCAGAATGCCTGGCCAAGCGTCGACGTCCGCCACCGAAAGGCCCACTGTCAGCCCCGTTCCATACAGTCTCGCCAAATTCGAGATGTCGTCGCGGGCGTAAATCTCCGACGCCCGGATCTGCGTCTTGATTCGCTCGAGTTCCGCTTCATCCACGCCTTCTTCCAGAAACTCGGCAACCGCTTCGTCCAGAAGCAACTCGGCCTCTTCCAGCGAGACGCCCTCGACAGGCACGATTGCCAGCCCGAAAATCGTGTCGTCCAGCGCGCGCTCCCGATACCAGGCCGAGGTGTACACGGCCTTGGGATCCTCGAACTGCAGCTTCCGTGCCAGAGCCGAGGTGGTCGACGAGCCTCCCAGGACCTTTGCCAGCATGGCAAGAGCCGCCGCCTCCTTCTGGTCCCCGGCGTCTCGCTCGGGCACGAGGTAGACGCGAGTCATGTAATCATTGCCGATCCGAGAATCCGAAAAGCTCAGACGCCGTTCGGCCAGTTGCGGTGGCTCCGATGGACGGCTGCGCACCCGCACGTTCGGATTGGGCGGAATAACGCCGTAATGCCTTTCGGCAAGCTCCCTGACTTCGTCCGGGTCCACGTCGCCCGCCACCACGAGAATCGCGTTGTTCGGACCGTAGTGCTGCTTGTAGAACGAAACGGCATCTTCAAGCGTCAATGCCTCGGCTTCGTGTTTCCAGCCGATGACCGGCACGCCGTACGGGTGGTTCAGAAATGCCGCTGCATATATCTGCTCCCCGAACAGGGTGCCGGGATCGCTGTCGACACGTTGCTGCCGCTCTTCGATCACGACGTCCCTCTCTGTTGAAATGTCCTCCTCGACGAGCGCCAAGCCGTCCATGCGGCTGGCCTCCATTCCCATCACGAGATCGAGGCGGTCCGCCGCAATACGCTGAACGTAGGACGTGAAGTCATAGGACGTGAATGCATTGTCGCTGCCGCCGTTGCGGGACACCACGTCGGACAGCTCGCCCGATGCAAGCTCGTCCGTTGCCTTGAACATGAGATGTTCGAGAAAGTGAGCGATTCCCGACTTGCCGGGCGGCTCGTCGGCCGCGCCGACCCGATACCAGACCATGTGAACGACGACCGGAGCGCGGTGATCCTCGATTACGACCGCTTCCATGCCGTTATCGAGTTTGAATGTGGTGACTCCCTCTGCGCGAAGCAAGATCGGAAGGGCGGCGAGGACCGTCGCCAAGGCGAGAACGAAAATACGCATGGGCACTCCTCGTGAGGCAGGTTGCGGCAAGGATTGGTGCGAGTCCTTCGCCTAGTCAACTCGCATTTGCGTGACAATCTTGGCAAGAGCGCGACAACCGGGGCTAAAAGTCTGACATCGCGATGCGCCAATGCCCGAACGGCCGCTTCAAGCGCATCGCGTTTACTGCGAGAGTTTGCCGAAATGGTCGGCCGTGGTTGCGAGGCGCGTCGGAGTTTACCGTGAGACAGACGTTGGCGGGTCCGAAACGTCATGCTCGTTCGGCGTTTGCCCGACCACGCGACGGGCCTTGAGATCGCAGTTGCACACTTTCCTGTCAGCATGGCCGTGTTGTCTGACGTTGGCATTCATCTGGCAGATTCAGGAGGTTGGGCAACAAGAGGATGTCTGGCTCGTTGAAGCAAGCGTGAAAACGAACAAGAAATCCCGAATGGAGGGGACGACACGCAAGTGCAGGTCAGGGCCATTGAGCGAATGTCCCGCAAACAGCGTTCGGCCGAGAAGAGAACCGGGATCATGGGGGCTGATCTGCGCGACGCGGAGAGGATTGCCGGGCCATTCTCTTTCTTGAGGTCATTGGCCGAGGATGGTCACTTTCAAGCACGCTCCTCAACGAATTCAGCCGATACGTCGCTGCCAGGTGCAGCGCCAGGAGAGGGCGGACCCGATACGTGAATGCAGTCAATCCCGTGCATGGAGAGATTCTGCGGCACGACGTCTTCGGGGGAGTGCGCATGAACTACGCCCATTGCGCCGCTTGCCCAGGGAATTTTCGTCTTTCGTGCATTGGTGACAGGTCCAGGCATCAGTATGCCGGCACCACGGCCACACCTTCGCGCCTCGACCGGTCACAGGCCAGCGCGATGGCAAGAGCCGTGCGACCGTCTTCCTCGGTGACGGACGGCGGTCGTCCTTCCTGGACTGCGGCCTGAAATTCGTCAAGCGCGTGGTAGAACGACGCGTCGTAGCGCTCCAGGAAGAAATGCTTGAGCGTCTCGCGCGCATCGGTCCTTTGACCATCCCAGCGAATCAGGTTGTCGTCGCGGTGATTTTCCGTCTGCAGCATGCCCTTGGTGCCGAACGCTTCCAGCCTCTGGTCGAAGCCATATGCACAGGCGCGCGAATTGTTGACATGAACCAGTGCGCCAGAGGGCATCTTCAGCACTGTCATGGTCAGATCGACATCTCCCTCGGCACCGATTTCGGGATCGAACACGCAACTGCCGGTTGCATACACTTCCACGGGCCGCTCACCAGCGATCCAGCACAACAGGTCGATGTCGTGGATCGTTGCATCGAGAAAATACCCGCCGGACGCGCGAACATAGTCGATCGGCGGCGGCGCGGGTTCCCGGCTCCAACTCATCAGCATGTTTACCGTGCCGATCTCGCCCGCCCGGACCGCGCGCTGCAAGGCGGCGTTGTCCGGGTCGAACCGGCGGTTGAATCCCAGCATGAACGGCACCGGGTGCGCCTCCAGGCAGGCCAGCGCGCGATCCACGCGCTCCAGCGTCTGGTCAAGTGGCTTCTCGCAGTAGATCGGCTTGCCGGCCTTCGCGAAGGCCTCGACATATTCGACATGGGTGTTGGTTGGGGTCGCGATAACCACTGCATCGACCGACGGGTCGCCGAGCACAGCGTCCAGTTCGGCACTGGCCGTGCCGCCGTAAAGGGCCGCCGCGTCCTCCGCCGAGGCCAGGTTGGGGTTGAATACCGTGATCAGGCGCAGGTCCGGATGCGCGTTGATCTTCGGACCGTAGACATGGGCCATGCGCCCGCTTCCAAGCAGCGCAATTCCCAGCATGGCGTTCTCCCTTCTATCTGCGCGCGTCTTCGGCAATCATGGCGGCTCCCTTTTCGCCGATCATGATGGCGGCGGCGTTGGTGTTGCCGGTCACGATGCGCGGCATGATCGATGCATCCACCACACGCAACCCGTCAATGCCGTGAACCCGCAGGCGCGGGTCCACGACCGCATCCGTGCCGACCCCCATCTTGCAGGTGCCCACAGGATGCAGCAGTGACAGCCCCGATGCCCGGCAATAGTGCAGCAGTTCTTCGTCCGACTGAACATCCGCGCCCGGCGAGATCTCGCTTTCGACGCAATCGGCCATCGGCGCCGTCGCGGCAATCTTGCGACCGAATTTCAAGCCCGCGATTGCGGCACGCCGATCCGCCTCATCGGCGAAAAAGTTGAACTGGATCGCCGGTTGATCCCATACGTGCGGACCGGTGATGTTTACGTTCCCGCGTGAATTGGGGCGCATGTGCTCGGCCAGGATCGTGAAGCCCGAGAAGGGATGCGGTTTCAGCCGCTCGTCCGTGCACCAGGCCATGAATGTCACCATCATGTCGGGCCGGTCGATTTCCGGTCCCGAACAGATGAAGGTGTTGGAATAGTTGCCGTTGTCGGCAAACGGGCCGGTGCGGAACAGCAGGTAGCGCAGCAACTGGAAGCCGCCCTTCAGCCTGTTGTTGTAAAGATCGTTTACGGTGGATTTCACCGTCGAGCGGTACTCGGCACCGATTCCGAAATGGTCCTGCAGGTTCTCGCCCACGCCAGGCAGGTGGTGCAGCGCTTCGACCCCGTGTGCCCGAAGGTGCGCTTCTGAACCGATGCCTGAGATCTGCAGCAGTTGAGGCGAGTTGAACGCGCCCCCGCACAGTATCACCTCGCGGCGGACGTGCGCCGATTTCGGCCCGCCCTTGTCCGTCCAGGTCACACCGGTCGCCCGTTTTCCCTCGATCTCGATGCGTTCGACCATCGCATGGAGCCGAAGGTCGATGTTTCGTTTGGCGGGTCCCTTGAGATAGCCCGCTGCGGTGCTCCAGCGGCGCCCATTGCGGGTTGTTGTCTGGACATAGCCCGTTCCCTCCTGGCGGGGTCCATTGAAATCGTCGTTACGCGGCACCCCAAGTGCGACCGATGCGGCATGAAAGGCCTCGCCCAGCGCGTGTTCCGTGCGCAGGTCGGAAACCGCAACCGGTCCGCCGGTGCCGTGATACGCATCGGTGCCGCGCTCCTGGTCCTCGCAGGACTTGAAATAGGGCAGGACGTCATCCCAGCCCCATCCAGTGCACCCCGCTTCGGCCCAGCCGTCGAAATCCTGCGGCTGGCCGCGCATGTAGATCATGCCGTTGATGGCCCCGGTGCCGCCAAGAACCTTGCCGCGCGGCTGAAACAGGCGACGTCCCATCAAATGCGGCTCGGGCTGGCTTTCGTAGCACCAATTCACTGACGGGTTGGCATAAAGCATTGAATACCCGAGAGGAATGTGAATGAACGGACTACGGTCCCTTCCGCCGGCCTCAAGCAGAAGCACCGAATGTCCTGCTTCAGCCAGCCGCCCTGCGACGGCACAACCTGCGGACCCGGCACCAACAACCGCAAAGTCATGGTCTCCGCTCATCATCGATCCACTCACCCTGCCTGCAAGCTTGTCGGCCAAGCGTGACATGACTGGCAACCGTGTCGGAACAAGGCAATTGTCAGATTTGGACGAAATATCACTCGTTCACTCCCGGGATCTGTAGATTATCAGATATGGACAATTTGAACGCAGACCCTGGAGCAATCGAGTGACACGCGAAGAACTCTTGCGAATCTTGAATTTCGTGGACGCCAATCGCGAGATTTCCGAAAAGCGAACGGGACTGTCAACCACCGACGCACGCTGGAACATAATCTCCTATGCCATGCGGCGGCACCTGGAAGGCAAGCTGCTGACCACCACGTCGGCGGCAATGGCAGCCGACGTCCCCTATGGTACGGCGTTGCGGCGGATTTCAGAGCTGATCGACCAGAAGCTGCTGCACAAGAGGCCGAAATCGAAATCGGGAAAGTCCTTCTCCCTGCATCCCACTCGAAAGCTGATCGAAGAGTTCGAGAGCTTCGCCATGCAGTTCAAGGCAATGGTCGGCAATACGTTCGGGTTCAATACCGGAGACGCCGAGATCGGCGATTTCTACTTCGGCGGATATTACATGGCGTCGCGAATCCTGCCCTATCCCAGTGCCATGCGTACCGGCGTCGGCTATGACCGGACATTCCGGATACTCTGCCCCATAGATCCGACGTTCAAGACACTGAACGCGCTTTCATCCAATCTGGATGAGCTCTGCGGCACCAAGATCGAGATCACGAACCTGCCGCTGGACGATCTGCACAGCGAGATCATGGAAAGTGCAAAGCAACCAGTTCCGGAATACGACCTGATGGCAGTTGATCTTCCCTGGATCGGTCAACTGGCCGAGGAGGGCGTGATCGAACCCCTGGACGAGATCATGCGCGTGGAACGCTACAACCCGTCCGACTTTCACAATGCCGCCTATCGCGGGTCTTTCTGGCGCAACAAGCAGTTCGGACTGCCGATCCAGCCGACGGCAGAGCTGCTGTTCTGCCGGTCGGACCTGTTTGCCGATGCAGGCCTGCTGATCCCGCGCACCACCGACGACGTGCTGTTTGCCGCACGCGTCCTGCACCGTTCAGGCTTCAACATTTCGGGAATCGTAATGAACTTCGGCCGGGGAACGCCGGTCGCCCACACATTCGTCCAGACGCTGGCGGATTTCGGCCAGCCCATCATCAGTCTCAAGCCGATCGGCGATGAATTCGACCTCACCGAAATCGCCGGCGAAAACCATCGTCCGCTACTCGATACCGATCCTGCGCGGCAAGCCGCAGAGTTCCTGCTGGAACTGCTTGGACTGTCCCACAAGGACAGCCTGATTTGCAACTGGGATCGCCGCATTCGGATCTTCTCGGAAGGCCACGCGGCAATGACTTATGGCTGGAGCGTCCGGGCGGCGGCCTTTGAGTTGAATGAGGCGTCGCCGGCTCACGGCAAGGTCCACTATGCGCCGCATCCGCACGCGCCCGGCGCGCGCACGGTCTCCCCGATCGGTGGATTCTCGTTGGCGATGCCAGAGGGGCTCAGCAGCGAACGCAAAAAAGCGTCGTGGAAGGTGATGGAATACCTGACCAGACCCGAGATGCTGAAATGGTATGTCCAGAACGGAAACCTGTCCAGCCCGCGGTTTTCGACCAGCGCCGATCCGGAGGTACAGGCCAAGAGCCCGCTGATCAGTGAAATTGACGGCATGGAACGCCGCGGCGAGTTGCAGATCTGGCCGCGCCCGCCAATTCCGGAATTCAGCGACATTCTTGGCATTCTTGGCAACGAGATCCACTTGATGCTGCAGGGCGAGGTGAAGCCTGCCGTCGCGCTTGCCAATGCGCAAAACCGCGTTGATGCGCTGATGCGGGCACACGGGCATTACTGAGTTCCAACAGTTGCCTGCCAAACGACTCATTTTGGACATCTTTGCTCTCGTTTCACGCAGGCAGTATGGTGCACGCTTCTCTTGTCGCGGACGGGCAGCAAGCTCTGCCGGAACGCGTTTACGGCGGGCGAGACCTACGCCTTGTCCGCGTGAACTCCAAGGAGGGAAGTCGGTAGTCAGCCACATCTCCCTGAGGGGAGAGGCTCTTGGAGGGCGAAAGCCCCGAAAGCCCAAGCTGACCGGAACGAGAAAGGAGAATGCCGTCCAATCTACCCTGAACCATACGTTTAAGACCCAAACTGGGACGCTTCCTCAGTCCCAGGCTCTGGAAGATTCGCTCGCAGACATGCCTGGTCAGGCACGAAACGGGGCGAGTCCAAAGGCGGGTGGTCAGGTTGTGCGAGGGGAACCCGGCTTCGGCCAACGCCACCGGGGAAGCCTCGGCGACCCCGCGAGCGGCGCAAGCCACATTGTCTTCCTTCATGGGGTCTTCCTTCATGGGAGCGGGCGGTGCCAATCGCCCGTTCCGCCTGTAACGCAACAGCAAGAGAGGCGCGCTTGTCTCCCCAGCCTGAACGCCGGGGCTTCCAGCGCGAAAACCAGATGAAAATCAAGTCAAAATTGGGATTGGCGATTGGTGCAATGGCCATGGCCGGATCCATGAGCACGGCGACTTTTGCCGAGGACATCAGCATGGCCTTCATCGTCAAGGACATGAACAACCCCTACTACTGGCGCATGGGTGACGGGGCCAAGCGCGCAGCCGAAGAACTGGGTATCGAGCTGTCCTATGTCTCCGCCGAGTTCAACGGCGACATCGAGGGCCAGATCGCGGTGGTCGAAACCGAGATCATAAAGGGTCACGACGCGATCGTTCTGGTCCCGATGAACGGTACCGCATTGATCCCCAAAGTGCTGGAGGCCAACGCCGCCGGGATCCCCGTGATCACCGCCGACACGCGGGTTGATGACGGTCCCGCCAAGGTTGAGACATTTGTGGGTCTGGATGAGCAAACCTCGTTTGCCGGCATGGCACAATGGGTCGTCGATCAGCTGGGCGGCAAGGGACAGGTCGCAATTCTCGAAGGCTTTCGCGGCAGCTCGACGGCCGAACTTCGGCTGAATGGCATGATGGATGTGTTCAACGCCAATGACGGCATCGAGGTGGTGGCATCGATCTCCGCCGACTGGGACCAGGAGAAGGGCCTGAAAGCCGCAGAGGACATCCTTCAGTCGCACCCCGACGTTGACGCGATTATCGGTTCCAATGACTTGATGGCACTGGGCGCGGTTCAGGCCGTCAAGGGCGCAGGCAAGCTTGATGACATCATCGTGGTCGGCGACGATGCAATCCCGTCGGCACTGGCTGCCTTGAGGGCCGGTGAACTGAATGCGACCATCGACGGCAACACCGACCTCGTGGGCTACGAGGCAGTGATGGCCGCGTATCGTCATGTTACAGAGGGCGAAGAGCTGGACGACTGGATCGTTGTCGAATCCTCGATTATGGTGGCCGAGGACGTGACCGACGAGTACCTTGCCGGTCGCGGCATCGAACTGGAGTAGTCCAGTCAGCCGATCGGACGGCCAATGCCCAGAGATGGCCGGGTCGCGCCCGGCCATCTCATTTTGAACAGGAAACTGAATGATGCCGGACCCTACCCCACTGGTCGAAATGCGGCACATATCAAAACACTTTGGCGGCCTGCAGGCGCTGACCGACGCGCAGCTTGAGCTTTATCCAGGCGAAGTTCTGGGAGTTCTGGGACACAACGGTGCCGGGAAGTCTACGCTGATCAAGATCCTTGCGGGAGCCGAGACGGCCAGCGAGGGCGCGATCTTTGTCGAAGGACACGAGGCGCACATCAATGACCCGAACGATGCCCGCGCCTATGGGATTGAGACGATCTATCAGGAACTGGCGCTCTGCGGCAATCTGAATGCCCCGGCAAACCTCTACATGGGGCGCGAGTTGCACAAGTGGGGCTTCCTTCGCAAAAATGCGATGAAGTCCGAGGCGACAAAGGCGCTCAGCCGCCTGAACATCCGCATCCAGTCGCTCGACGTCGAGGTCGAAAGCATGTCGGGCGGCCAGCGGCAGGCCATCTCGATCAGCCGGGCGGTGCATTTCGACACCAAAATTCTGATCATGGACGAGCCGACCGCGGCGCTGGGCATGGAAGAAAGCAAAATGGTCATGGAAATGACCGTGGAATTGAAGAAGCAGGGCATCGGAATCATCTGGATCAGCCATGACATTCACGAGGTCTTCAATTTCACTGATCGGATCACGATCCTGCACGGCGGGAAAAACGTGGTGACAGCCCCGACGAAGGAGTTCACCCAGGACGAAATCGTGTCGATGATCATTTCCGGCATTGCCGTGGAGCGCGGCACATCCGCGGCAGGGGGCTGAGACATGCGAATTCCAGGGATCAAGTCCCAGCCGCTCGTCTGGATCCTTCTGGTCGCCGTTTTTCTGGCCATCGTCCTTTCGTTCTTGTCGCCATTCTTCATGACAGTCGGCAACATGACCAACCTGTCCAAGCAGGTGTCGATCGTTGCGATCCTTGCGGCGGGTCAGGCGGTGGTCATCATTTCGGGTGGTATCGACCTTTCAGTGGGATCCATTCTGGCCCTGTCTGCGGTCGTGATCGGTGCACTGATACAAGTTGACGTGGACCCGGTTTTCGCCACCCTGGCCGGATTGGCAACCGGAACGCTCGCCGGCCTCGTCAATGGCATTGTTATCACGCGCGGCAATATCCCGCCCTTCATCGCGACCTTGGGAATGTTGGGGATTGCACGCGGCTTGGCGCTGGTCATCACCAAGGGCGTGTCCTACCAGGTACTGGTTCCGTTCTTTCTTTACGTCGGCAACGCCAAGTTCCTCGGGCTTCCGATCCCGCTGTACTTCGTGGTCGTTACCTACCTTGTCGTCGCAGTGATGTTGCACATGACCGTCTTCGGCCGGCACGTCTACGCGATTGGCGGCGACGAACGAGTCGCCCGCCTGGAGGGCATTCCGGTCGACCGACAGAAGGTGAAGATCTACATGCTGAGCGGCTTTCTGGCGGCCCTCGCGGCCGTGGTCATGACCGGGCGCCTTGCGGCGACGCCGCCAAGTGTTGCGCAAGGCATCGAGTTGCAAGCCATTGCTGCCGTGATCATCGGCGGTGTCAGCTTTGTCGGCGGACGCGGCATTGTCCTGACCGCGCTGATCGGGGCGCTGATCATGGCCATGATCACCAACGGACTGAACATTCTCGGGATTTCCTCGTTCTATCAGCAGGTGCTGATCGGCTTCGTCATCATCGTCGCAGTCTGGCTCGACAACCTGAAGTCGCGAAAGTAGTTGGGCAATGAGGATCGAAGGCAAACCGACTGTCGGCATTGGCCTGATCGGGTCCGGCTTCATGGGCCGTTGCCATGCCAACGCATTTGGCGCTGTGGCAGGCATCTTCGATCTTCCCGCCGATCCAGTCAAATCCATCCTGTCGGACGCAACCGACGAAATTGCGGCCGCGGCCGCATCGGCGCTGGGATTCTCGCGGGCGACATCGGATTGGCAAGCGATGGTACAGGACGAGTCGGTCGACATAGTCGCGATTGCCGCCCCAAACGTCTTGCACGAACCCATGGCGCTGGCCGCCATCGCCGCCGGAAAAACGGTCTATTGCGAAAAACCCCTGTCCACGACCGCAAGTTCCGCCCTGAAAATGACGAAGTCCGCCGAGGCCGCCGATGTCGTCACCTCAGTCGGATTCAATTTCCTGCGCAACCCGATGGTCGGTCTCGCACGACAGATGATCTCCTCCGACGAGATCGGAGAGATAATTGGCTTTCGCGGTCGTCATGCGGAAAACTACATGGCCAGCCCAGACTCACCTCATTCCTTCCGTACCGATCCTCGGGGCGGCGGGGCGCTGGCCGACATTGGCAGCCACATCCTGTCTCTGGCCAGACACCTCTTGGGCCCGGTCGCCGAAGTGAACGGTCACGCAACGACGATTTTCCCCGACAGACCCGTTGCTGCGGGATCCGCCGAGCGTCGCCCAGTCGTGGTGGACGACATGACCCACGCGCTTCTGCGCTTCGCCAGCGGCGTCTCGGGCAGCATCGAAGCGAACTGGGCCGCGACGGGACGCACGATGGATCTGTCCTTCGAGGTGACCGGCACGAAGGGTGCCATCGCCTTCACCCAGGAACGGATGAATGAACTGCTGCTCCATTCCGGCACCGGCCACAAGACGGGATACCAGCGTATAGAAGCGGGCCCCGCCCACCCTCCATACGGCAGATTCTGTCCTGCACCGGGACATCATTTGGGTTTCAATGACCTCAAGGTCATCGAGGTCGCCCAGCTAGTCGAGGCTCATGCCGCGCGCGGATCCTGCATGCCCGATTTCCGCGAAGCCTATGAGGTGCAGAAGACCGTCGAAGCCATTCAATCATCCGCTCAATCCCGGGAGTGGGTTTCGGTGTAACTGCATCTGACAGAAAGCGGTGCACTCCCGTTCATTGGGACCGTGACAGGAAGTGGCGCGGTGAAGCAGATGTAGGCGAGCGCGCCCGCTTCTGCCTTCTTTCCCGACAGGAAGGGCAGGACTCCTGCCGGTCTTCCGGAAAAATCGCATGGCTGGGGCGACGGCCCATCCGAAGGAACGACGCAAGACAAGGCGTCCGGGGTTGACGCTCCCGCACTTCAAGGGGCGTTGGCGTTGGCCTCTCGACAACCTGCTGAGGCAATGCGAGAGGCGCTTGATGGTGACTCGCGCAGTTGCTCCGGGCCCTTACTCATCAACCGCAGCGGGCGGGGCTGCTGAGGTCCGAATTCCAAGGCGGCGAAGTCGCGCCAGTTCTGCGTACTGATCAAGCGCCATTTCCTCGTATGCCCGGAAGTAGACATTCACGTCGAACAGCCTTTCGAGCACACGACCCTGGTTGTCGCGCCGAAATTCCAGGTCGGCAGCAGCAAGTTCGACACGGATGTTGCCGTCCACGCCGTGCCGCGTGGCATGGGCCAGGAACGCACCATCGGCCGAGCCTCGTGCCAATGCCCCGATGTCGCCGCCAAGGGCCGCCGCAACATCCCTCTCCGGCGTCGGATCCGTCAGGTTTGTTCCGCCCGGCGTAGGCAAGGGCAACGCGGCAAGATCCTCAGGCATTTCGAGCGGTTTCGTCGGAATGATCGCGAATTCGTCCGGACCGCCAGCGCGATCCCGGCCGATATTCATCAGCCCCGGATCGCCGCCCGCGCATGCGGCAAGTGTCGGGATCAAGCAGAGAAGTAGCAACCGACGCAGCATGAATGCCTCCGAAACCGTTTCTCAGGTCTTACTCGTGAATTCATCCGGTGGAAAGCCTGTCCTGCTCATCGCCGGCCGCTGCCGAGCGTGATCAGGCCGAACGCGCCAACAAAGATGGCGATGTCAGCAACGTTGAATGACCACGGATTCCGCCAGCCGCAACACGACATGTTCAGAAAGTCTGCCACCGCCCCGTAGATCAGGCGATCGATCACGTTGCCGATGGCGCCGCCAATGACGAGACCCGCCGACACCTGCACCGGGAGTCCGGGGCGTTCGCGGATCATCCACCAGAAAATCGCGCCGCATATTGCGATTGCCAGCCCCACCAGCACCCACTTGCCGGCGAGCGGGATGCCGAAGTTCACCCCCTCGTTCCAAGCCATCCGAAACTGGATGTAGGGCGGCAGGACGGGGATTGCGCCCAGTTCCTTAAGGTTCATGGCGTTGACCACGAGGTATTTCGTCAACTGGTCGGCCAGGGCGGTCAGGGTCGCCGTGCGAATGAGGGGCGCGAGAACCTGCATCAGTGCCTGAAATGCCTCATGCCGGAAAACACCATGGCAAGCCCGGCCGCGTCGGCAGCCTCGATCACGGCATCGTCCCGTCTGGACCCGCCCGGCTGAATCACGGCCTTCACGCCAACGTCGGCGGCGGCAAGGAGACCGTCCGGAAACGGAAAGAACGCGTCGGACGCCACGACCGAACCCTTTGCCATCGACTCCGTGAGACCGAGATCGCGAGCCATGCGACCTGCTTTCAGCGCGGCGATCGTTGAACTGTCGACCCGGCTCATCTGGCCGGCACCGATTCCGACCGTGCCTAGGTCGCGGGCATAGACGATCGCATTGGACTTCACGTGCTTGGCGACACGCCACGCAAAGAGAAGGTCGTCAATCTGCACCGGCGTCGGCGCAACCCGGGTCACGACCTTCAGGTCCGCCGCCGTGCAGGCCCCGCCGTCCTCGTCCTGGACCAGCCATCCGCCCGAGACCTGCCGAACAGAAATTCGGGATGCCGCAGAACCGGGAAGCCCGCCGGTCGTCAGCAAGCGCAGGCCCCTCTTTGCGGAAAGGACCTCCTTCGCTTCTTCCGTTGCCTCCGGAGCAATCACGACTTCGGCAAAGATCTCGGAGATTGCGCGCGCCGTCCCTGCGTCAAGCGTGCCGTTCAATGCCACGATGCCGCCAAAGGCGCTTGTCCGGTCGCAGTCGAACGCACGGCCGAACGCCTGTTCGCAACTTGCCCCGCGTGCCACGCCGCTGGGGTTCGCATGCTTTATGATGGCCACGGCGGGCCCGTCGGCCGGGTCGAACTCCGCGACCAGTCGAAAGGCGGCATCGGCATCATTGATGTTGTTGTAGGAAAGCTCGCCGCCCTGGTGCTGCACGGCGGTCGCGATTCCGGGACAGTCCGAGCCGTCCTTGTAAAAGCTTGCCGCCTGATGAGGATTCTCCCCATAGCGCAGCCGCTGCGCCAACGTGCCCGCGAAGACCCGGCGGCGCGGCGCCGATTCGCCCAAGGCGTCTGCCATCCAGGCCGAAATCGCGGTATCGTAGGCGGCGGTCCTTGAAAACGCCGTCAGCGCCAGTCGCCTTCGAAAGTCCAGGGAGGTCCGGCCGCCGTTGGCTTGCAGTTCATCCAGCACGTCCTGGTAGTCGGCAGCATCCACCACCACATTCACGAACTCGTGGTTCTTAGCGGCGGCCCGGATCATCGCGGGTCCGCCAATGTCGATGCACTCGATCGTCGCGCCATGATCGGCCCCGCTCGCGACGCTGTCCTCGAACGGGTAGAGATTCACGACCAGCAGGTCGATCATTCCGATCCCATGCTCTGCCATCGCGTTCAGATGCGCTTCGTCGCTCCGCAAAGCCAGAAGCCCGCCATGCACCGCCGGGTGGAGCGTCTTGATCCTGCCGTCCATCATCTCGGGAAATCCGGTGACGTCCGAGACATCGGTCACGTCCAGCCCGGATCCGCGAAGCGCCGCGGAGGTGCCGCCGGTGGAAATCAACTCGACGCCCCGGCCCGAAAGCGCGGTGGCGAACTCGACGAGATCCGTCTTGTCCGATACGGAAAGCAATGCGCGACGCAACGGCTGCAGGTCTGTCATTCGAACGCAGTCCTTTCGTTCATTCCAGCACGAGTTCGTCTTCCGGGATCATCCCGTCGCTTCGCCTGGCCTTTGCGAGAATCCAGCTGACACGTGTCGAATACTCCATGGCGAAACCGGAGAGAACAATCTGATTTGTCGCGCGCGACGATAACGATGTGCTGTCCCAAAAGTCGCTTGGCTCAAGCGCCAGCTGCACATCGCCCCGGCAACGAAATCTCCAGATCTCTCCGTTCTTGAGCAACATCGAAACGTCGCGACCTTCTTCATCCGCATCCACGTCGACGTCTGGATGCAGATGGAACCGAATGTTGAACGGCACGCCCTCGAGCCGCTGTGCGCTGAGCAAAGCATCAAACCTCTGCCGTCCGTCGGCGGAAGCTGCGAGCAAGACATCTTCGCCATTGACTTTGCTGCCTTCCGGATCGACCTGAAGACTGCGCCAATGATTGAGGCCGCATCTGCCCTGATAGCCGTCATGGCCGGCGACAATGAGCGTGCCGTCATTGTAGTCGTTGCGTTCCAGCATAATCTTGGCGGGCGCAGTCACGATCCTCTCCGCACTGTCGCCAAAGGCACCTCCGGCGGCGGCGAAGCGAGACGAGGAATAGCCCTCGACGTCCAAGGTCGAGTGAGAGGACGTCGTCTTGGCAACCATCCGCCGGCTCTTGCCAAAGGCTTCCCCCGAACCGCAATTCACCACCAGAGGGTGCGGGCCGCTCGTCAACTCGAAGGCCAGCGTTGATGCATGCGCATTGGCGGATGCTGCCGGCGGCGCGACATCAACAATCATCGTCGAGCGACCGTGAGCCACCCTTGCGTAGCCCATGGCCAGCTGCTGCCGCCGCGCGACCCCGCCCCTGACGCCTGCATTGGCCAAGGCCCAGTCAAGCTTGCCGACAGTTCCGGAACTTCCACCGTGAAATCGCGCCAGGCTTCCATCCACGTGGCGAAGCGTTCGCAGGACGGGCGCCACGGCGGCGACGGCCGCCCTGTGCCCGTTCTCGGGCGGCTGTCCGGCAAGCTGAAGTGCCGCGGCAGCCCAGTTGAGCAGGAAAAAGATTTCAAGAAGTTCTTCCGGATTGCGCGACGCTATCGCTCCATGGCCGTCAATGCAGGACCTGCACTCTCTCGCGAGCGCCCGGCTCGCCCTGCGCATGTGACTGTCCATTCCCGACAGTGCTGCGCTCGCCTGGATCAGTCCCGTCAACGCCTCGAATCGGGGCAGGCCGGGACGCGCCGTCTTCCAGCGGCGCGCAAGAAAGACCGTCTGGGCCGAGAGCGAACGGCGGAACGCATTGCTTTTCTCGCGCCCCCGCCCGGCCAGCAACTGGTCTGCGTGGTTGATCCAGCGCAGAATGCGCCGGCCCGTCAGCTCGGGCGTCCATCCGGTACCGGAACCAAGACCGAAGCGCCGGATCCAGTCATGCGTCCAGTCCTGGGCGAGACGGTTCGTGTGACGATCGCACACGGCCGTCAGGTCATCGAGCCATTCGAAGCCATGAACCGCGGCCTCGAATCCCGCGCTCGGCATTGGCAGGTCCCAGATGTCCCGGCCCGGGGCCGGAAGGCGAATTCCGGCAAACAGGAAATCTCCGGCGGCAAGCTGGCGCCCACGTTCAACGGAACCTGTGACGCGAGTGTCGGACATCATGGTGAATGCCGCTGCCGGCGGCGACAAACAGGCCCAAGTCGCATGAAGGCGGTTCAACCAGCGCGTGGCACGCACAAACCAACTCCCTGTCCCGGGCATTCGCATTGCCCCTGCCCGACGCAGCCTGACCGGCCTTCGGGGTGACAGGATAGCGAAACGCCGTCAGGCTGTCATGGCCGTTTTTCCAGACGCGCCACGAAGAAGCCGTCAATGCCGCCATCGTCACGCCAGTGGTCGGGGCGAATCCTCAACATTCCGTCCGGCGTGCGCCACTGCGTGTCAATCCAGTCGCCTGCCGGGGACGCGACCGACAGATCGGGATGCCGCGAAAGCGCGGCGGCAATCTGCTCCTCCCCTTCTTCGGGAAGAAGCGAGCAGGTGCAGAAGACAAGCCGTCCGCCGGGCCGGAGCGAAGGGGCTGCCCGGTCAATCAACCTTGCCTGCAGCCCGACAAGCTCGTCAATGCCGCTCCCGTCGCGCACGAAGGCGAGATCCGGGTGCCGCCTCAGCGTTCCTGTTCCCGAGCACGGGGCATCGACGAGGATCGCGTCGAACATCCCTTGCGAGGTCCAGTTCAATGCATCGGCCACAATGCAGGTTGCCGTGAGCCCCGTGCGAACAAGGTTCTCTTCCACCCGCGACATGCGCTCCTTCGAGACGTCCAGTGCCGTGACCGTGGCCCCCGACGCCGCCAGTTGCATGGTCTTGCCTCCGGGCGCGCAGCAGAGATCAAGCACAGACTCGCCGGGCCGCGCGTCGAGCACGCGTGCCGCGACCGTGGCCCCGGCGTCCTGCACCCACCAGGCGCCGTCCGCATATCCCGGCAGGTCGGACACCTGCCGGGCCTCGGCAAGGCGGATGCCGCCATCCGGACGCAACACCGCCCCAACCCGTTTGGCCCAGGATACCTCCTCGCCTGAATCGCGCAGCGTAAGGTCGAGCATTGGCCCTGCCGCGAATTCCACCTCCATGGCCAGCACGGCGTCCCGACCCCAGGCATCCACCAAGCGTCTGCGAAGCCATTTCGGAAGGCCTGGAAGGGGCAAACCGTCCCAGTCCGTTCCTCGACGCAGCACGTTCCTCAGGACGGCATTGACCAGGCCAGACTTGCCCCGCGGGGCAAGCGACACGGACTGGTCGACGACCGCATATGCCGGTGCACGCTCCACGTACATCTCGAACACGGCCAGCCGCAGCAGGTTCATGACCCGACCCTCCGGCAGACGTTTCAGGAACGGGCCGAGCATCCTGTCCGAACGGCTTGCCCAGCGAAGCGCGCCAGTCGCGAGGCGCCCGGCACGCGCCCGCTCAGGGGGATCCAGCCCCTTCGCCGCGAGCGCCAGCGCGACGCCCAGCAACTGGTGCCGGTCCGTCACAGATGTCATTGCCGCGACCGCGGCACGCCTCGCATCTGCCCCAGCCTTCGTCATCGCCATGCCTTGCGGGAAACCCGGCGCACCCTATAACAGGCCTTCCCCGTGCCACAAGGAAACCTCCATGGACCAGAAAGACCTGCCTCCCGAAGCCCGGCGCGCGCTTGCCGACGCCGAGCGGCTTCGAAAGATGACGGCCGAGGACAAGGACCGGCCCGAGGAATTCGGCGGCCCGGAGGGTCCGGATCCGGTTCGCTACGGCGACTGGGAGAGGAAAGGCCGGGCGGTCGACTTTTGATGGATCCGAGGGCGCCGCCCGGACTCCGCTGCGTTTCCGCTCAAGGTGACCGAACGCGCCAAGTTGTGGATGCAGACCTGCGCGACTCCTCAGATCGGAACGGTGCTGAACGCGTTCGTGTAGTCGTGCATGTGCACGGTCACCTGTTCGCCGGACAGGAGAACGATGCCGTATGCCGGCGGCTCCCGGGCGCCAAGAACCCGGTCCGTCGCTCGGTTGAGGTCAAGGGCGATCTGGTGGTTCGTCCCGCGCATGCAGGAAAAGGGAATCCCGCGCCATGTGCCCCAGATCGGTCGGTGGAGATGACCAAAAAAGAGGTGCCGGATGCGCGAAACGTGCGGGACCAGCAAGGCATGGAAAGCGTCGCCGTCGGCAAGCCTGATGTCGTCCATGCCCGACATTCCCACCGGAAAGGGCGGATGGTGCATGAACAGGAAAACCGGATCCGCGTCGCGCTCCAGTTCCGCGCGCAGCCATTCCAGCCGCGCGGGACAGTATTCGCCGGCACCGGATCCGGAAACGTGCGTGTCGAGAAACAGGCATCGGCCGAACGGCGTTGCGCCGCAGGACTGGGCGAACCCGTCATTGTCCCGGGGCAACTCGGGAAAGACCCGGGCAAGATTCTCGATATCGTCGTGATTGCCGACGAGGAGGTGAAACGGCATCTCGAGACGCCGGATCTCGGCGCCGAAGGTTTCATAGCTGGCGACATCCCCCGAATCCGACAGGTCCCCCGTCACGACCACAAAGGCCGCGTCACCGTGTTCGGAATTGATGGAGTCAACCGCCGCGCGCAGCCGTTCTGCAGGATTGAGACCGGCCAGAGAGCCATTGCCTGCGACGACGTGCGTGTCGGTGAGATGAATGATCTTCATGAAACGCCTCCTCCCGAGCAGTTTGCCGCTCGATGTGTTCTCCATCGCGCGTGTCCGGAGCAAGGGCAAGGCAGACCATCGGCGAAAGCCGCGCAGGACTCGCGAACAGGGACCTCGCGTTCGCGGAACCCGGTGGGCACCGAAAGGCCGTGAAGGTCAGGGCCGCAGGAGGCGGCCTGCCTGACAAGGAACCTCTGGCAATCCCGGTATCTCCCTTGTACAGGGTCCCAATGCGCATCCTGATCCTCCTCCTCCTGCTGTCTGGAACGGCCCATGCGCAGGATCGTTACATCGGGGTCGTCATCGGCTCCGCGCACATCGGCAACGATGCGCTCAACAACTTCAATCCCGGCCTGAGCTACGGAATGCGGTGGGAGCGCCGACCCGGCACGGAATGGCATCTTGAGGGCGGCGTTTTCCACAACAGCTACGATGAGGTGTCGCCGTTCGTTATCGTCGGAATTCACATACCCCTCTTCACGCTCGGACCCGCGGAAATCCGCGGCGGGATCAGCACCGGCCTCGGCTATTACCGAACGCTGGCGATCGACCTGAAAGACGATTACGGAATTCCCAACATCGGCGGCTACCTGCCTCTGGCGTCCGCCACGCTTTCGGCACGCTTGGGCAAAACCGATTACCGATTGACCACGGTCCCGCCGGACAGGGACACCACGGCCATCTTCAATTTTTCAATAGCACGCAGGTTTTGAGGCACCCGCTCTTGCGTTCGGTCCATCCCGCCACGCCGGAACGATCCGGGATGTCCCCTCGGCAGGATGCGCGCATTCGGGTCGAGGGCCAGGACTCGATGAAGGGAAGTGCACTGGCGGACGCACGGGATTTCACCTAATTGCGGGCAAGCAGTTTCGAAGGACGCCCAGGCATGTCCACACACGCAGGCTTCGTGGCACTGATCGGCGAACCGAATGCCGGCAAGTCGACTCTGTTGAACCGGATGGTCGGGACCGATGTCGCGATCGTCACTCACAAGGTTCAGACAACGCGAACGCGCATTCGCGGCATCGTGATCGAGGAAAATGCCCAGATCGTCCTAGTTGACACGCCCGGCCTGTTTCAGCCTCGGCGGCGCCTGGACCGCGCCATGGTCACGGCGGCATGGGGCGGGGCCGCGGATGCAGACATCGTCGTGCTCCTGGTCGAGGCGCATCGCGGCCTGACCAGCGGCATGGCTGCAATCCTGGACTCTCTCCGGAACGGCCCTGGTCGCGCACCTGTTGCGCTTGCCATCAACAAGATCGATCGAATCAAGCGGACCGCGCTCCTGTCACTTGCGGAGGAACTGAACGGCGCGTTCCCGTTTGCACGATCCTTCATGATTTCCGCGAAGAACGGCGATGGCGTGGACGACCTGCGCCGCTGGCTGGCTGCGGAACTGCCGGAGGGTCCATGGCTCTATCCCGAGGACCAGATCGCGGACATGCCGCTTCGGATGATCGCGGCGGAAATCACGCGCAAGGCCCTTACGCTGCGCCTGCACCAGGAATTGCCGTACCAACTGACAGTGGAAACCGGGTCATGGGACACGAACCCGGACGGATCCGTGCGGATCGACCAGGTGATCTACGTCGCGCGTGACGGCCACAAGGGCATCGTGCTTGGCAAGAAGGGCGAGATGATCAAGGTGGTCGGGCAGATGGCCCGTCGGGAAATCGCGGAATTCCTGGACCGCAAGGTCCACCTGTTCCTGGCCGTAAAGGTACGCGGCAACTGGCTGGACGAGGCAGAACGCTTCCGCGAGATGGGTCTCGAGTTTCCGGCCGACCCGCCATGACTCGCCTGACCTCGGAAATCTGGATAGCCGCCTACCTCACGCGGCTGAGGCTCGCGGCGATTCCAGCATTCATCGTGCGGAAAGGCGACGCAACGGCAGGCGCGGTGCTCGTGAAGCTCAACACGCTCAACGGATCGGCAACCTGCTACCAGCGCTCCTTCGACCTTGTCAGCGGCGAGCGGCGATGGGTCGTTCTTGCCGAAGGCGCCGAAGCGGAGGTCGACCGGAAGGTCGCGCGGCAACGTGAGTTCGATCCCGACATTTGGGTGATTGAGGTCGAGGACCGGGCCGGACGGCACATGCTCGACGAGCCCGGCCTGACCTGAACAACGCGACACGCGGCCGCGGCATCGGCCAAGCGCGTGGGTCTCGATCGCGAATTGCAAGCGCCGCAGGAGGTGCGCACGCGACAGTGCCGCTCAGTCGATCTCGGCAAGGAGCCCAAGCACGGACGGGCCGATGTCGGAGACGATGAGCGTCACGCCGTCCCGGTTCGGGTGCATGCCGTCGGGCTGCATGTATGTCTCGACGGCCGTGGTCCGGTCCCCAAGAGCTGCCAGCGCGCCGAGAAAGTCGGGGTGGTACAGCGTGCCGTGCTTGGCGGCCAGTTCCGGATAGATCGCGTCGAAGGCGGCCTCGTATTCCGGGCCATAGTTCGGAGGCGCGTCCATGCCGATCAGGAGCACCGGCACGCCCTGCCGTCCGGCCTCGGTCAGGATGCCGTCAAGATTGGCCCGGGCAACGGCGGGGTCGATGCCGCGAAGCATGTCGTTTCCGCCAAGAGCGACGATCAGCGCGTCCACGTCGTCCGACAATGTCCAGGCAATGCGACTCAGGCCTCCCGCCGTCGTGTCTCCCGACACGCCCGCATTGATCAGTTCCGCATCGGCGTCCTGCATGTCCAGCCATCGTTGCAGTTGCGGCACGAAACCGTCGTCCGGAGGCAGGCCAAAGCCCTGGGTCAGGCTGTCGCCGAGGGCCGCAACCGTCGCGGGTGCCGCCCATGCGGTCCCGATGGAGAAAAATGTTGCAAGTCCGGCGTTGCGCACCACACGCATGACCCCATATGCCTCTCGTAACCGCCGGAACGGAAAGCCAATGGCCGAGACGATCCTCTCCCTGCGAGACGCACGCCTGTCGCTCGACGGCAACGCCGGACGGGTTGACATCCTGAAGGGCATCACCCTCGACATCGCGAGGGGCGAGGCATTGGGCCTTGTCGGTCCGTCGGGGTCAGGCAAGTCATCTCTCCTCATGCTGCTCGGCGGGCTCGAACGCGCAACCGGCGGGGATGTCGCCGCGGTGGGCAACGACCTCACGGCGCTTGGCGAAGACGCCCTCGCCCGCTTCCGCAGGAAGCATATGGGCGTCGTGTTCCAGTCTTTCCACCTCATATCGACGATGACGGCACTCGAAAACGTCGCGACCCCGCTGGAACTGGCGGGCGCGGACGATGCGTTCGACCGGGCCGGGGAGGAACTGGCCGCCATGGGACTGGAAGACCGCATTCATCACTATCCCTCGCAACTGTCGGGCGGCGAGCAGCAACGCGTGGCGCTTGCGCGCGCCGCCGCGCCAAGGCCTGACATCCTGCTTGCGGACGAGCCAACCGGCAATCTCGACGTGGCCAACGGCGAGGCAATCATGGACCTGCTCTTCGGACTGAATGCCCGGCACGCCGCGACACTGGTGCTCGTCACGCACGCGCCCGAGCTCGCGGCACGATGCGATCGGGTGGTGCGCCTGTTCGATGGGCAGCTCGCGCCGGAAGACCGGCAGGCGGTGGCCGTTTGAGCCTGCGCGTTGCCAGCCGCATCGCCCGGCGAGAGCTGCGGGGCGGGATTCGCGGGTTTCGCGTCTTCCTTGCCTGCCTGATCCTGGGCGTTGCCGCGATCACAGCCGTCGGAAGCGTCCGGGAGGCAATCCGCGCCGGGCTGGAACGCGAGGGCGCCACGATTCTCGGCGGCGACGTGGACCTGGAACTGACCTACCGATTTGCCGGCGAGGAAGAGCGCGCCTGGATGGATGGTGTTGCCGCAGAGGTCGCCGAACTGGTCGATTTCCGGTCCATGGCGGTGTTCGGCTCCGGCGACGCGGCCGAGCGCGGCCTCACCCAAGTGAAGGCCGTGGACGACTCCTATCCTCTCCTGGGTCACGTCGTCCTGGAACCTGACATGCCGATCGGCACCGCCCTGGACGGCAAGAACGGCTTGCCGGGCGCCGTCATGGCGCCGCTGCTGATGGCCCGCCTTGGGATGGAGCCGGGAGACCGGTTCCGCATGGGGACCCAGGACTTCATCCTCATGGCCGCGCTCGTGCATGAACCTGACGATGCCGGCGGAGGTTTCGGGCTCGGGCCGCGCACGATCGTGCGGACCGCGGCGCTCGAGAACAGCGGGCTGATCCAGACGGGTACGCTCTTCGAGACCAACTACAAGCTCAGGCTGGCCGGCACGACCGACCTGGATGTCCTCAAGGCGGAGGCAGACGAACTGTTCACCGGAATTCGCTGGCGGGACCGACGCAACGGGGCGCCCGGCGTCCAGGTGTTCGTCGACAGGCTGAGCACGTTTCTCGTGCTTGTCGGGCTGGCCGGGCTGGCCGTCGGCGGTGTCGGCATCTCGGCCGCAGTCACGGCATACCTGGAGCAAAAGACCGCTGTCATTGCCACGCTCAAGACCCTGGGCGCGGACGGTCGGACGATATTCCAGACATATTTCCTGCAGATCGGTGCCCTGACGGTCCTGGGCATAGTCATCGGCATCGCCGCCGGAAGCCTGGCGCCCGTCCTGCTGGCATCCGTGATCGAAGAGAGACTGCCGGTACCCGCGGTGTTCGCGCTTCATCCCCGGCCGCTTGCCGAAGCCGCGCTCTACGGAACCCTGACCGCGCTTATCTTCACGCTTTGGCCCTTGGCACGCGTGGAGGAGGTGCGGGCGGCAGCGCTGTTTCGTGCGAACGGGGAACGGCAGCGCGGGTTGCCTCGTGTTGCATGGATCGGGCTTACGCTGCTCCTTGTTGTCGGCCTCGTGTCCTTGGCTGCGGCGCTATCCGGCCTCTGGATCCTGACACTGGCGACGGCAGGCGGCCTGATCGGCGCCTTCGCGCTGCTGGCCCTTGCCGCGCGGGGCATCCAGGTGCTGGCACGGCGCCTCGCGCCTGCCGCGCGCGGGCTGAGCGCGGTGCGGCTCGCGCTCGGCGCGGTCAGCGGTCCGGGATCCGAGGCCACCTCCGTGGTGCTGTCGCTGGGCCTGGGCCTCACCGTGCTCGCCGCGATCGGCCAGATCGACGCCAATCTCAGGAACGCGATCGCGCAAGATCTTCCGGAGCGCGCGCCTGCATTCTTCATGGTGGACATCCAGCCTGACCAGATGGATGGGTTTCGAACGCGCCTGTTCGACAATCCTGCCGTCTCGCAGATCGAGAGCGCACCGATGCTGCGGGGCATCATCACCGAAATCAACGGGCGACCAGCCTCGGAAACCGGTGGCGACCACTGGGTCCTGCAAGGCGACCGGGGCGTCACCTATTCGGACCGACCGCCGGACGGGACCGTCATCACCCACGGCGAATGGTGGCCCCAGGGACATCAAGGCGCCCCGCAAGTGAGCTTCGCCACGGAAGAGGCGCTCGAACTGGGCCTCGCCATCGGCGACGAAATCACCGTCAACATCCTTGGCCGCGACATCACGGCCCAGGTGACGAGTTTCCGCGAGGTGGACTTTTCGACAGCCGGCATCGGATTCATCCTTTCGATGAATCCCGGGGCGCTGGCCGGCGCGCCGCACAGCTTCATCTCGACCGTCTACGCGGATGCCGCAGCGGAAGCCGAGATTCTTCGAGATGTCTCGAGCACCTATCCCAACGTCACCGCGATCCGCGTCAGGGACGCGATCAGCCGCGTAGCCGAAATACTCGCCGGCATTGCCGCGGCAATCACCTACGGGGCGCTGGCTACGCTCCTGACAGGCATCGTCGTGCTGATTGGCGCGGTGGCCGCAGGCGCCCATGCCAGAACCTACGAAGCCGCTGTCCTGAAGACGCTTGGGGCAACGCGCAAGACGATCTTGCGGAGCTTCGCCATGCGCTCCGCCGTACTGGGAGCCGCCGCAGGCATCGTCGCGATCATCGCGGGCGGCCTTGCGGGCTGGGGCGTGATGCACTTCGTGATGGATGTCGAGTACGGCTTTGAGCCCGTCTCGGCGCTCCTGATCGTCGCGGGCGGGGTTGCGGCCACGCTCGCTGCGGGACTGGTCTTTGCCTGGGGGCCGCTTTCCGCCCGGCCGGCACGCATCCTCCGCGCCCGCGAGTAGCCGAGATCCAGGTGCCGGGTCGAGCGGCGCTGCGAGTCCGACGCCGCTCAATCTCCCGCGACATCCTCCGGCGGTCGCCCGATCAGGTCGTAGGTCAGCAGATCGGCCACGTCCCGCGGATCCCGGGTGTGCGGGGTCCGTGCCTGTTTCAGCGACGCGAGGACCTCCTCGTCGCTTTGCCAGGCCGCTTCCGCTTCATCGACGGAAACGAAGCGAAACCTCAATTCCTCTCCCGCCCTGGCCTGTGCCACACTGGGCAGATCGGCTGGCAGGACAGTCCCGATTCGGGGATAGCCGCCCATGGTCTGGCATTCGGCCAGCAGGACGTAGGGCGTGCCGTCTCCCGTCATCTGAACATCTCCCTCCGCTATGAAGTCCGAGGCGTGGCTGAGCTGCGCACGAGTCGAGAACGGCGCGCCCTCGTGATCAAGCCGGACACCCTGCCTGTTGGCACGCGGGCTGCGCACGAAGACCGCTTCCTCGAACGATTTCAGCATGTCACGGGCGAACAGGCCGGTTTGCGGCCCAGGCATGAGCCGAACCGGTCCGGTTCCGGCTTGGCGATCCAGTCTTGTCGGCGGCGCATCCGGCGCCGGATCGGGCGCAACGGGAACCATGTCTCCTGCCCGCAGCAACCGTCCAAGCCCCCCGATCCCGTGGACCCCCCGTCCTCCGCTCACGACCGGCGTGGCAATTCCGCCCGCGACCTGGAGATAGGCGTAGACGCCCCTCTCGGCCGCGCCGACGTCCAGCACCGCACCGGCAGCCGCGAAATGGCTCGCGCCGACATCCAGTCGCTCCCCGTCAAGCGTTGCCCTCATCGCGGCGCCTGTCAGGGCAAACCGCATGGATGCCTCGAACCTGAACCGTCCGCCCAATTCCGCCATCTCGATGCCTGCCGTTCCAAGTGGCAGGTCAAGAAGGGCCAGCCCCTCGATGAAAGCAGACCTGTCCGCCGCTCCGCCACGAGAGAGCCCGACCTCGAGCCATCCCGGCCGTCCCAGGTCCTGGACCGAGGCGGCGGGTCCGACCCGCTCCACGACAAGCCCGGTCGTCATGGAATCTCGAATCGTTCGGCACCGCCGAACGGTGGCGCGTCGTCCAGCAGGCGATCAAGCGTTCGTCCTTCAACGGGCAGGAACTCCATCTCGTCTCCCGGCCGGAGAGGACTGGACGGATCAAGCCCCGGATCGTTGCAGCGGAATGCCGTCCGTCCGATCTGCCGCCAACCGGTGGGCGCCGCATGCGCGAAAGGAATGACTTGACGCACGGCAACGACAACGGCCCCTCGTGGAACTTCGTGGGTCACGTCGACCTGCCGCGGAATGTCCCAATGTTCGGGCAGAAACCCGAGATAGGGTTGACCGGGCGAAAAGCCCAGTGCGAGAACGCGAAGACGCGCTGCGCAGATATCCTCGACCGCCGCATCCGGCGCGAGACCCGCCGCGTCCGCCGCGTCGTCCAGATCAGGCCCGTGAACATCGCCGAATGCGACCGGCACGCGCCAGAGCCGGCGCCCCGCCGGAAGGGAAGCCTCCAGCCAGTCGCGTTCGGCCAGCATCGCGCCAAGCTCGTCTTCCAGAGCCTTGCGCGCGATGACGTCGGGTCGGAATTTCACGAGCACCGAGGCAAGCGACGAAGCGGTCTCCGCGATGCCCGGATTCCCGGTGCTTTCGAGATCGGCACGGAACGCCAGCGCGGCCCGGTTCGCCGGCTCGCTCAACTGGTCGGCAAACCGCACAAGCAGCCCGTCCGGTCCAAGCGGCAAGAGTTCTGGTGCGTCAGTCACCGGACGACGATTTCATACCGGTTCGGAAATGGAAACGGCCCGGCGCACGAAAGACCTTGCCCCCGCGACCTTTGCGCACTGGTGACTCCCGACAGCGGTCGCTAGAGGGGGACATGCTCCACGCTATCACGCACGGCAGTTCGACCGGGCGCGTCCCGCTCCTGATCGCCCATGGGCTCTTCGGCTCGGCCAGGAACTGGGGTGTCGTTGCCAAACGCCTGTCGGCGACTCGGCGCGTCACCGCTGTCGACATGCGCAACCACGGAGCGAGTGACTGGTCCGATTCCCACGGCTACCCTGACATGGCCGCCGACCTTGCCGGTGCCATCGGCGAACGAACCGACATCCTTGGGCACTCCATGGGTGGAAAAGCCGCGATGGCCCTTGCGCTGACCCGTCCCGACAGGCTCCGCAAGATGGTTGTCGCCGACATTGCGCCCGTGACCTACGCCCACACGCAGCAGCCCATGATTGATGCGATGCGCGCTGTCGAGCTTGACCGGGTCGAAAGCCGCCGGGACGCGGACGCGCAGCTGGCCGAACGAATCGATGATGCCGGCGTGCGGACCTTTCTCCTGCAATCGCTCAACGTGAAGGAGAGACGCTGGCGCCTGAACCTCGACGTGCTGGAACGCGAAATGTCGCGCATTGTCGGATTCCCGGAGCTTGACGGCGTGTTCGAGGGGCCGACCCTTTTTCTGACGGGTGCCGAAAGCACCTACGTCACGGCGGAGCACCGAAGCCGAATCAGGTCGCTTTTTCCGCTTGCGCGCTTCGTCAGGATTCCGGGCTCCGGACACTGGCTGCACGCCGACAGGCCGCGTGCATTCGAGGCTGCGGTGACCGCCTTTCTGGACGCATGACCTTGCGTCGACCCGTCCGGCGCGTTGCCGCCGAGGCCTTGCGCACCCAAGGCATTGAGAAAGATCCTGCCATCACCGCAATATTTGGTTGCATTCCACAATATATATGGATAAACGCCTAAGCATAGGTGCGTAGGACGCGGATGCATCCCTTGACGCTGGCGAGGCCCGGGCATTGTTGCCCGGGCTCGCTGCTTCTGATGGTCAGGCGCGAGAAAAAAAGAAGGCGTCAGGTGCTTGGACGCGGTCCTTGCATCGTGCCGTTGCCGACACACCCTGACGCCTTCCCCGTGCCGTTCTCCCCGAAGGGTGTCTGGCTCGGTGTGCAGCGAACCTCGCGATCCGCCACCACGCAATGACCATGGTTCCGATGCCGTCGGAGATGGATCCGAAAACCCCTCTTCGTCTGCCCGGTCCCCGAACCTTCGCTCCCCGTCCTGGAACTTGCGTCCCGATCCGATTTGCTCCGGCTCCAAAGGCCTTGCACCCGTCCACGTCCGGAGACGCCTGACGGTAAACTGATATTTGCAAGCCGCGCGATTCGCCGCAAGGAAAATCGACCTGGCCGACGAAATTTCTTGGGGATAAATCGTTGGATTTATTGGGGAAACGCCTGTGGACAAGTCAAAAAAACCAATTCGCGGCAAGGCGCTGGGCGGGGAAAACTCCCTGAAGCCCCCGAAGCAAGAAATTCGACAGGGCGGAGTGAATTCGACCCTTCGGTCCGCGAATTCGCCGACTCGTGCGGGATGTCTTCGCCCTGCGGCTTGCGAACCGATTCGCCCGCCGGAACGCTGGCGCCCCGATCGACGGCCGGCCTGCAAGGCAGGAACCGGCATCGCGCCACCGGCCATCAGTGGCCAATGCCTCGACATGGACGGCACGGGAGCCTTCGATTCATCCGTCCATCTTCAATGCATCGATGAACGCCTCCTGCGGAATGTCCACCTTCCCGAACTGGCGCATCTTCTTCTTTCCGGCCTTCTGCTTTTCGAGCAGCTTGCGCTTGCGCGTTGCATCGCCGCCGTAGCACTTGGCGGTCACGTCCTTCCGCAGCGCCGACAGGGTCTCGCGGGCAATGATTCTCCCGCCGATCGCAGCCTGGATCGGAATCTTGAACATGTGGCGGGGGATGAGTTCCTTCAGCTTTTCGCACATTGCGCGACCACGGGTCTCGGCCCGGTCGCGATGAACCATCATCGAGAGTGCGTCGACGGGTTCCTCGTTGACGAGGACCTGCATCTTGACGAGGTTGTCGGCTTGATAGCCGGCAAGCTGGTAGTCGAAGCTCGCATACCCTTTCGTCACCGATTTCAGCCTGTCATGGAAATCGAAGACGACTTCGTTCAGCGGCAGGTCATAGATCACCACGGCACGGGAACCCGCGTAGCTGAGGTCTTCCTGAACGCCACGGCGGTCGTGACAGAGCTTCAGGACATCGCCAAGATAGTCGTCCGGCACGAGGATCGTGGCCCTGATGCGCGGCTCCTCGATGTGGTCGATGATCGACGGGTCGGGCATGTCCGCCGGATTGTGAAGCTCCAGCATGGATCCATCGCGCATGTGGACATGGTAGATCACCGACGGCGCGGTCGTGATGAGCTCGATGTCGTACTCGCGCTCGATGCGGTCACGGACGACCTCGAGGTGCAGGAGGCCGAGAAAGCCGCAGCGGAAGCCGAATCCCAGGGCAGCGGAGGTTTCCATCTCGAAGGTGAAGCTCGCGTCGTTGAGGGCGAGCTTCTCGATGGCATCGCGGAGGTCCTCGAACTCCCCGTTGTCGACCGGGAAGAGACCGCAGAAGACGACGGGCTGCGACGGCTTGAAACCGGGGAGCGGTTCCGACGCGGGACCGCGTTCATGCGTGATCGTGTCGCCGACGCGGGTGTCCCGCACCTGCTTGATGGACGCCGTGAGAACGCCGATCTCGCCGGGACCGAGTTTCGCGGCGTCCGCCATTTCAGGCTTGAGAACGGCTAGTCGGTCGATGCGGTACCTGGCGCCGGTCTGCATCATGACGATCTGGTCGCCCTTGCGGATCGTCCCGTCGATGACTCGAATCATGACGACCACGCCAAGGTAGGAATCGTAGCGCGAATCCACCAGCATGGCCTTGAGGGGGGCATCCGCGTCGCCGCGAGGTGCGGGAAGGCGATGAACGATGGCTTCGAGCAGTTCGGGTACGCCGTCGCCGGTCTTCGCGGATATCCGGATCGCGTCGGTGGCGTCGATTCCTATCACCTCCTCGATCTGCGTGCTGACGCGGTCAATGTCCGAGGCGGGCAGGTCGATCTTGTTCAGCACGGGCACGATGTCGTGATCGGCATCTATGGCCTGGTACGCATTGGCCAATGTCTGCGCCTCGACCCCCTGCGAGGCGTCGACAACAAGAAGCGATCCCTCGACCGCCTGCATGGAACGGCTGACTTCATACCCGAAGTCCACGTGCCCCGGCGTGTCTATCAGGTTCAGGATGTAGGTCTGGCCGTCCGTGGCCGGGTACTCGATGCGGACCGTGTTGGCCTTGATGGTGATGCCGCGCTCGCGCTCGATGTCCATGGCATCGAGCACCTGCTCTTTCATGTCCCGCTCCGCCATCGTGCCCGTCATCTGGATGAGCCGGTCGGCAAGCGTCGATTTCCCGTGATCGATATGGGCGACGATCGAAAAATTGCGGATATGCGCGAGGTCGGTCATTGTGGGGATATGCGGCAGGCCGCTTCCATTGGCAAGATACGCAACCGGCCGTGGCGCGTCCCGCAACCCCTGCACATCGTGAACGATGCGCCGCCACGCGGCGCACCTGCCGGCACCTGTAGCCGGCACGAACCATGTCTCGTGCGAACGGCACCGTGCGACATGGAATCCGGCGCAGACGCACGCCCCGGAAACGGCAATGCCGGCTCGGGGCGGGCCTGTTCGCGGCGCGACACGAACCGCGCCGCGCTGCAATCAGTCGCTGTCCTTCTTCAGGGCCGCGCCGAGGATGTCGCCGAGCGAGGCACCGGAATCGGACGATCCGTACTGTTCGACGGCCTTCTTCTCCTCGGCGATCTCCCGGGCCTTGATCGAAAGCGAGAGCTTTCGCGACCTGGCATCGATATTGGTGACGCGCACATCTAGCTTGTCGCCGACCGAAAACCGGTCCGGGCGCTGCTCGGAGCGGTCGCGCGAGAGGTCCGAACGACGAATGAAGGACTTCGCCCCCCCGTACTCCACCTCGATTCCGCCCTCTTCGATCGCTGTCACCACAACGGTGACGACCGAGCCGCGCTTCACGCCGCCGACGGCTTGCGAGAAGGTGTCGTCGAGTGCCTTGATCGAAAGCGAGATGCGTTCCTTCTCGACATCCACTTCCGTAACGGCCGCCTTGACCTCATCGCCCTTGCGGTACTCCTGGATGGCCTCTTCGCCGCGCCGGTTCCAGGAAATGTCGGAGAGGTGCACCATCCCGTCGATGTCGTTGTCGAGCCCGACAAAGAGACCGAATTCCGTGATGTTCTTGACCTCACCCTCGACACGCGAGCCGACCGGATGGGTTTCGGCGAACACCACCCAGGGATTGCGCTGGGTCTGCTTGAGGCCAAGGGATACGCGCCGCTTGGCGCTGTCGATCTCGAGCACCATGACATCGACTTCCTGCGAGGTCGAAACGATCTTGCCCGGATGGACGTTCTTCTTTGTCCAGCTCATTTCCGAGACGTGGACCAGCCCCTCGACTCCGGGCTCCAGCTCGACAAACGCGCCGTAGTCCGTGATGTTGGTCACGCGGCCATGATGAGTCGACTCGAGCGGATAGTTGCGCTCCACTGCATCCCACGGATCTTCCTGAAGCTGCTTCATTCCGAGCGAGATCCGTTGCGTTTCCTGGTTGATCTTGACGATCTGCACCTTCACGGTGTCGTTTATCTTGACGATATCAGACGGATGGCTGACCCGACGCCACGCCATGTCGGTGACATGAAGCAGACCGTCAACGCCGCCGAGATCAATGAACGCACCGTATTCGGTGATGTTCTTGACCACGCCATCGACCGCGTCGCCTTCCTTGATTCTCTCGATGACCGCCCTGCGCTGACCCTCGCGCTCCTTTTCCAGGATTGCACGGCGCGAGACAACGATGTTGCCGCGACGCCGGTCCATTTTCAGGATCTTGAACGGCTGCTTCATTCCCATGATTTCGGAGGGATCGCGTACCGGACGCACATCGACCTGGCTGCCCGGCAGGAACGCGACCGCGCCGTCAAGGTCAACGGTGAACCCGCCCTTGACCCGGCCGAATATCGCGCCTTCGACTTCGCCCTTGTCAGAATAGGCGGTTTCGAGCTTGTCCCAGGCGGCCTCGCGGCGTGCCTTGTCACGCGAGATCACGGCCTCGCCGCGCGCGTTCTCCACGCGGTCAAGGAAGACCTCGACTTCATCGCCGATGCCGATCTCCGGCGCCTCGCCTGGTGCTGCGAATTCCTTGAGTTCGACCCGGCCTTCCATCTTGTAGCCGACATCGATGATTGCCTGTCCGGCTTCGACGGCAATGACCTTGCCCTTCACGACAGACCCCTCGTCGGGCGTGTCGATGTCGAGGCTTTCTTCAAGGAGGGCCTCGAATTCCTCCATGGTTGCGTATTGAGCCATGTGGCCTTTGTGTCCTTTTTCGTGCTTTCCGGCCGGGCGGTTGGTTCCGCCGGTCTTGAGTTGATGCGTGACGAACAAGCGCAGGCGTCAAACAAGAAGGGCCGGTGTTCGACCGACCCTGCCCAAGTCCTTTGCCCACGGCTGTGATCGCCGTTTCGACGGCAGGTCTATAGGCGGGAACGTCGCATATGGCAAGCACCCGACTGTTCTCGAGCGAATTCATGTCGGCAACGTGGGCCTCTGCCGACGGTCTGCGCCCAAAAGGGCGGCTTCACCCGGCGCCCGAGACTGCATGTCGAGTTCCGCAACCGCGAAGCCAAGGCCCGCTGAGCGGCCGCCCTCGGGTGGTGGCCTGTCGAGCGTTGGCGCGGCCTCGGCCGTCGGTCACGATCCCCGTTGGCAATGGGGGCTGGCGTTTTCGTTGCAAGCCCCTGACGTAACAGAAAGGAATTTCGAATATTGCGATTGAATCGAATGGCGACCACCTTGCATGTCACCGAGAAAGGAAAACCGGAGCACAGCATGACCGCCCTCAAGAGGGAGGCGGTCTCCGACTGACTGCCTGATGAGGTCGAGATCAAGAATGCCGAAAACCTCAGAACCATCGTCGCCTCTCAGATCAATGAAGGCGTGCCGACGATGCTGTCGCTCGCCTTGGAGGACGGTGACGTTCAAAACGTGACGCTGACACCGGCTCTTGCGGCATCGTTGCTTGAATTGCTGCGGCTTGTGTCGAGCGGGCGCGGGTTCCGCATGATCCCCGTCGGCTACGTGCTCACCACGCAACAAGCCGCCGATCTGCCAAGCGTGTCTCGTCATTTCCTCGTGAAACTCCTGGAAGCCGGCGACATACCGTTCACGAAAACCGGTCGACACCGACGCGTGCGTGCAGACGATCTCTTTGCCTACAATGAGAAGCGCGATGCCGCGCGCTCGGATGCCCCGGGTGATCTCGCACGGACGGATGCAGAAGACGGGCTCGCATGAACGGCTACGCTGACCGGTTCACAGCGTTGATCGACGCATGCGTCATGGGCGGCGCACTGCGCCGGAACATGCTGCTCGGCCTGGCCGAAGCCGGTTTTTCCGGCCGCGCTGGTGCGCGCGCATTCTTGATGAAACCCAGAAGGCAATCTCCAAGATTGCGAAAGGGGCACGGACGGATCGAAACAGCGCGCGGCAATCGAAGTGGCGTTCCCGAAGTCTTTGGTCACTGGCCATGAGGTCTTCGAAGGCAAGCTCGACCTGCCCGACCCGGATGACAGCCATGTCTTGGCTGCGCGATCTCGACATCCGCGTCGGTGATCGTGACCGACAACCTCGCGGACTTTCCGGATGAGGCGCTGGCTCTACATGCGATCGACGCGATCTCGGCGGACGATTTCATTGCGGACACGATCGATCCTGATCCCTCGGAGGCAATCCTGGCCTCGAGGCGCATGCGCGAGAGGATCAAGAATTTCGCGCTCGACGTCCCGACGCTCATACGCAAGTCCGAGGCGCAGCGGCTCCTTCAGGCCGCTACTCTCACGAACGAGTTCAAGGCGTTTCTGTCGGGCGCGGGAGATTCTGATTGAGCGGAATTCCGATGTGGGGCCAAGGCGAACGGGTAAGTCGCGGAGCCAAGTTTCTGGATAGAATTCCCATTATCCGTGCCGCGCCCCGATATGCGAAGCTCAGTTCCGCTGCCTCCAGCCAGGGAACCATCTCAGGACTCCTTGCGTCATTTGCGAGGTGCGCGCCCGCCGGCGTTCTTCATCGGTTAGTCCCGAACCAGCGGTTCCCGGAATACCCGTCTGCTTGTATTGCATATGGCAAGGATTTGGTAAATCGTATTACCATCAAAGAACCAACGATTCGATGGAGGGAGACCCAGTTTGTCCGAGGCAAAGATGGCGCTCGAAGGTGTGCGCATCCTTGACTTCACGCAAATGATGCTCGGCCCACTTTGCACTCAGACATTGGCCGATTTGGGCGCCGATGTGGTCAAGATCGAGCGCCCTGGTGAAGGAGAGTGGATGCGCCGGATGCCGATGATCGGCCAGTTCGTCGGTGGCGACAGCGCGGCCTTCCATGCGTTCAACCGCAACAAGCGCTCCGTCACCGTCGATCTGAAAAACCCTGATGGCATTGCGCTGCTTCTGGATATGTCCAGTGAATTCGACGTGGTTGCGGAAAATTTCCGGTCCGGCGTCATGGATCGGCTTGGTCTGGGCTACGAAGATTTCAGGAAGGCAAATCCCCGGATCATCTACGCCAGCGGCTCGGGCTGGGGCCCGACAAGCAACCTGGCGAAAAAGGGAATGCCCGGTCAGGATCTGCTTGTCCAAGCCATGTCCGGCGTCATGTTCAACACCGGCCGTGCCGAAGATCCCCCGACAGCCTGCGGCACGCCCATCGCAGATTTTGCGGCGTCCCAGTCGCTTGCCATCGGCATTCTCGGCGCGTTGCTCGCGCGCGACCGGCACGGGGTGGGCCAAAAGGTCGAGACCAATCTCTACTCGGCGATGCTGAATGTCATGGCGCAGGAGAATTTCGCGGTTCTCAACCAGAACATCACGCTGGAGCGCTCGAAGGCGGGCGTCGCGTCCTGCTGGAATGATGCCCCTTACGGCGCACATCCCACCTCTGACGGCTGGATCGCCATCGCCATGTGCCCCTTGTCGAAACTCGCGCCGCTCCTGGGCGATGACGGACTGGCCGACATGGATCCCTGGAACGAACGCGACGCCGTCAAGCTTCGGATTGATGACGGTACGCGCAAGATGTCAACCGCGCAGATCATGAAGATTTTCGAAGAAGCCGATGTCTGGGCTGCGCCGATCCGGGATTCCGAAGCGGCCTTGGAAGAGCTTGTTGATCTCGGCTCGTCGCGGCTGGTCGAAATGGATCATCCGACGGCGGGCAAGATCAAGGCCATTGCCAATCCTGTCACGCTCAGTGAAACCCCGATCGCGCTTCGCTACCCCCCGCCGACCGCTGGCCAGCACACGGACGAGGTTCTGGCAGAACTGTTTGAGGCAGACCGGCTGACGGAACTGCGCGACAAGGGTGCGGTCTGATGGCGACGCCCGCGGAGGAAAGGCTGCATGACAACCTGGTTCTGACCCGCCATGGCGTCATCGAGGTGCTACGCATTGATCGCGAAGAGGCCCTCGGGGCGCTCAACTTCGAGATCATGGAGGCGCTTGGGAACTACGCGACGGATCTCTGCACCAGATCCGACAATTCGCGGGTTGCCATACTTACCGGGACTGGGCGTGGGTTTGTCGCCGGAGCCGATATCGCGGGCTATCACGGCTGCGGGCAATCCGAATTCGACCGTTTCCAGCGCCGTTCCCGGCAGACATTCGACGCCATCGCCAACCTGCCGCAAGTCACGATCTGCGCCGTGAACGGCTATGCATTGGGTGGCGGCATGGAACTGGCGCTGTGCTGCGATTTCATCTTCATGAACGAGAAGGCAAAGATGGGGCTTCCCGAAATCAAGCTTGGCCTCCTCCCGGGCGGCGGCGGTACGCAGCGCCTGCCGCGACTGGTCGGACCGATGCGGGCCAAGGACATCCTTATGAGCGGTCGCATGATCCCTGCCGACGAAGCTGTCGCGCTGGGGATCGCGCTGGAAGCCTGCGCTCCGGATGCGTTGATGCCGCGCGTGATGGACTATGCCGAAAGCCTGTCCACCATGGCGCCAATCGCGCTGAAAGAAGCCAAGCGCGTGGTCGATGATGGGCTTGATGCCGCATTGTCCGCGGGCCTCACACTGGAACAGCGCGTTCTTGGTGCGCTTTTCGCCACCGCGGACGGCAAGGAAGGCATTGATGCCTTCATGAACAAGCGTGCGCCTGAGTACAAGGGCCGATAGAGGATCAAAATGACATGACAAAATCCGTGATCAGCCATCAATTCGGACCCTTCTCGGTAGTTTCCATGGGCCTGCCCGGCGACCATGAAGGCAAAACTGCAACCCGTGTTTTCTTCGTGCGGGGAAGCGAAAAGATCGCGCTTATCGACAGTGGCCTCTATGGCGGGCTGGGCGCTCTCAAGCAGGCTTTCAGCGATTTGGATATCGAACGCCGGGATCTGGATTATCTGCTGCTGACGCATGAGCACATGGATCATGTCGGCAATAATGGCTGGCTTAAGGCAGAGACCGGCGCCACCATCATGGGTCACAGGAACCGTGCGGATCGCGTGGCCGACAACATGTTGAACGCCAAGACAATAGTGCATGCTTTCCCTGAGGGTGAACATTTTGATCTGAACGCGGAATACCTCGACTGGATGGGACCGACCGAGGGCCCGATCGACACGTTCATTGCAGAAGGCGACGTGATTGACCTGGGCGGCGGAATTGAGCTGGAGGTGGTCGAGATGATGGGCCATTCGATGGCAGAGGTCGGGTATTTCGAACGCTCGACCAGGACGCTTGTCATCGCCGACCCACTTCTGCCGACCTTCAACCCTGTGCTCTATCTCTACGAAGATCCGCATGTCATGCGCGGCACGTTTGACAAGATCGAGCGCTTTCTGAAAGAGCGCGACGTTCAGACCGTGCTGCTCGCCCATGACGACGCCAAGTCTGCCGCCGAAACGCAGGAGCTGGTCAAGGACTGCCGCATGCGCGTTAACAAAGTCGAGGAGTCGATGGTACATCATCTGAAGGAAAATCCAGGCATCAGCTTCGCGATCCTTCGCGACAAATGCTGTGACGACCAGGACAAGGTGCATGAGTGGCGTGCACTGGTGTCCATTGATGCAAGCCTGAAAGACATGGCCAGCAAAGGCTTGGTGGAAAAACGTGGTGACGGCTGGCATTATACCGGTTGAATCCAACCCCACATTCCCCGGCAACATTATGACGTTCTGAGCACAGCCATGATGAAAACACTACCGGTCTGCGCCGTCCTCGGCCCCGGAACGATGGGATCGGATATCGCGCTTTCGCTGGCGCTTGGCGGGGCCGCGGTGCGGATCTGGGGGCGCAGGGAAGAGACGCTGCCGGTGGCGATGGAACGCGCCGGTGCAGGATTCGACTTTCTCGTTGCCCAAGGGCTGGCAGACGTGGGCGATCGTGAAGAGGTACTGGCGAGGATTTCGCCCGATTCCGACATGGCCGGCGCGGTGGACGGCGCTGGCTTCGTGATCGAGGCCGCGGTCGAAGACATCGCGATCAAGCAGGACCTGCTTCAGCGCGCCGAGCAACATGCGCCGGACGATGCGGTGACATCCTCCACCACGTCTGCTCTTTCCGCGACCGAAATCCAGTCGGCGCTGTCCCGTCCCGAACAGTTCAGCATCGCGCATTACGCTCAACCCGCGCACCTGGTCGAACTTGTGGAAGTCGTCCCCGGTGCGCAAACGCGCGACGCGGTGACCGGATTTGTGACGCGCCTGCTTGATGAAACCGGAAAGGTTCCGGTTCTCTGCCCGGACATTCCGGGGTTTCTCTGGGCGCGCATTCAGCATGCCGTCCTGCGCGAGTTTTCGTCGCTGGTCGGCAGGGGGGTTGTGACGCCCGAGGCCTGCGACACGATTCTGAAGGTCGGATACGCCTCGCGGCTGCCTGCCATGGGTTCGTTTGAACATGCCGACCTTGCGGGACTCGACCTGATGAACTCGCCCGCCGCCAAGGCTGTTTGGGCCGATCTTTGCAATGCGGCTGCGCCGTCGGAAACACCGGTTGGTCAGCTTTATGAAGATGGCAGGATCGGGATGAAATCGGGTGAAGGCTTTTACGATTGGAACATCCGGAACCCCGATGAGTTCAAGGCGAGGCGGGACGAAGAAATCGTCCGCCGCGTCAAGATCAATCGTGGCGGCAAGGTCGTGCTCTGACCTGTCGCGAATCATCGTCGACCACGAATCGACAGCGGCTCGACTCGCTGAGCCCCGGCCGAGGCAAGATTGCCTTCTTGCACTCCGCCCCCTTTCGCGCAGTGCGTTCACGTCTGATCACTCATCGGGCCGAACGCGTTATGCGATGCAAACTCTGCCTCTGCCCGGCGAGCGATGCGGTGTCTCAACGCAAATGCAAGGCGCCTCAATCGGGTTGAATGAGCACTTTGCCAACGGCATGCCCCTCGGCCATCAGATCGCAGGCCGCCTGAGTTTCGCTGATCGCGAAACGACGGGCTGTGATCGCCTCAAATTCGACTGTGCCGCTTTCGATCAGCGCGACGGCCTCGTCAAATTCGCTGGTAAAAAGGATCGACCCGACCGACCGGATTTCTTTCAGCGCGATGAGATGCAGGTTTATCGGCACCGCGGTCGGCTGGATAAGGGACAGGACGCCAATGGTGCCCTGCTTTCTGGCTGCGTCCAGCGCCTGGTTAAACGCGTGCGGGCTGCCTGAGGCCTCGATCACCGTGTCATAGCCGTTCGACGGCGGGCCGCTTTGACCGACCACATAGCCACGTGTTGCGCCGACCGCCTCTGCCGCCGCGATGCAGTCGGGCTTCAGGTCCGTGACCTCAACCTCCGCGCCGCAGGCCGTAGCGGCAATGGTGGCCAAGAGCCCCATCGGGCCGCATCCCGTGACCAGCACCTTCTGACCGGCCGTGATCCCCGCGACATTCACCGAATGCATCGCGCAGGCGAGTGGTTCCGCAAATGTCAGATGGTCCGGACGCACCGTCTGATCGACCACCTGGCAGCAACGCGCCGGAAAGTCGAAATACTGGCGGAAAAACCCGTCGATATGCGGCTTCGTGGTCGCCGACCCGGGAAATCTCTTTCTGGCACACATGTTGATGTCACCCGTCGCGCATCTTTCGCACGTGCCGCATTCGATGACCGGGTTGATGGCCACCAGTGCACCTTTCGCGAACGAGTGACCGTTCGCGTCTTCAACATAGGCGCATGCCTCGTGGCCAAGGCTTACCGGATGGTCGAGTTGAAAGCCGGCATTCGCGAAATGCCGGAAGTAATGCATGTCAGTGCCGCAAATGCTGGCCATGGCAAGACGCAGCCGGATGGCGTCTTCCGCAGTCTCTTCCGGCATCTCGGCCGATACGATTTCAATCCTGCGAGCGTCGGCCAGAAGGGACTTTGTGTAGCGCATGGCCTAAAACCCTATGAAATATCCGCCATCCACGGGCAGTTCGACCCCGTTGACATAGGACGACCGGTCGCTGGCCAGATAGAACACCGCGTCGGCAACATCCTCGGGCGTGCCGAACCTGCCGCCCGGGATCCGGCCCTCGATCTTCACACGCCTTTCGGGATCCTTTTCCAGAACAGCCCGCGTCATGTCGGTATCAATGAAGCCAGGACACACGGCATTGCAGCGAATTCCAAAGGCCGCAGCGTCAACGGCAACCGACCGCGTCAGGCCAATGACAGCCGTTTTCGAGGTCACATAAGCGGCAGCTCCAGGCAAGGCCATCAACCCGCCCATCGAAGAGATATTGACAATTGCACCCGCTCCCCGCTCTCGGTTCAGCTCGACAAACCGCCCACATGCGCGAAAGACCGCCTTCACGTTCAGATCCAACCGCCGTTCAAGCTCATCGGGCGTGACCTCCCAAACGGGCTTCTTGAGATGCATGCCGGCATTGTTGACAAGCGCACCAATCCCGCCCGCCGCCTCGTTCACCCGATCCAGCCAACCGGTGTCGCGCCAGTCCGTCAGATCAGCCGGATGGAACACGAAGTCCCCATCACCAAGGCGATCCAGGTCGCCGGAGGTCCTGGCAACGACATGGACCTGCCAACCGTCGTCGAGGAACCGTTTGGTCTGCGCCAAGCCAAGTCCCTTGTTTCCACCTGTGATAACGACGACGTTCATATGTTCCCTTTCTTGAATCCGGCGCGACGTCGACTGACCGCGACAGGCAGGTCAAGCACCGCCCGGCGCCGCGTGCCTTCGACGTGGCTCTGACGGCGGTCGCCAGGGCCACTCCGTGCGTTCAGGACACCCTCTGGCGGTCGGCCTGCCCCCAGAGTTGCTCGCTCGCCCGGGCGGCCCCTTCGGACAGCGATTTGAGCTTTGCCCAGACAACGCGGTTCTCGACTTCCGTCTTGTAGATCGCCTGGCTTGAAAACCCGCAATCGGCAGACGCGATTACATTTTCACGGCCAACGCGGTCCGCAAACCGGACGATGCGCTCGGCGATGTATTCGGGATGCTCAACAACGCTCGAGGCATGGGTGATGACACCTGGCATCAGCAGCTTGCCTTCGGGCAGATCGACATGTTCCCACAAGTGATACTCATGCTCATGCCGCGGGTTCCCGGCCTCGAACGAATAGGCCGCGGCGTTCACCTTCAACACTTCGTTCACCATCATCGGAAGGTCGGGCTCGTAGACCCGCGGGCCCTGATTGATGCCATAGCAGGTGTGGTATCGGATCTTTTCCTGCGGGATCCCCCTGATCGAGTGGTTCACGGCCTCGACAAACAGGTTCGCCTTTTCGAGCCGCTCGTTTTCGTCGAGTGATTTGTCCATGTAGACATTCGGCAGGAAGGGATCATCGACCTGAAGCAAAAAACCAGCATCAATGATCGCGTTGTATTCTTCAGCCAGCGCATCGGCGACGGCATACATGTATTCTTCCTGGCTGGCGTAGTATTCGTTAAACCCAACGCCTGTGACAGCGGCACTGGGCATGAATGCCTCCTCAACACCGTGCTTCGTGCAGGCCGCGCGCAGGTTGGCAAGATCCTTTTGCAGAGCGTGGTGACCGACATAGCTCACCGGTCCGACACAGCAGACAGGATGCGCAGGCGCGATTGCGCCGCCCAGATGGGCACGCGCGAAATAGTCCTCGTAATACTCGGGAAATGCGGCCTTCTCTTCGGCATAATACCCGGTGTCATGGCCGGGGCGCTGCTCATAGCCGGTCAGACGTTCCTCGATATAGATCGCGTGGCCGGGCTTTGACATTTCGCCATCAGCCACAACGTCAATTCCGGCGTCGACCTGTGCCGCAACCATCCGGTCCACGGCATCGGCGACCTTTTCGTCGAAATTTGCCTCGTCAAAGGACTCACCGGCGAACTTGGCCTTGAACATGTCAAGCAGGTCGTGCGGTCTTGGAAGACTTCCGACATGGCTGGTCAGAATGCGGTTCGTGCTTCGTTTCATCGGGAAACCTCCTCAGTAAATGCTGGCGCCGCCATCAACGCGCATGACCGTTCCGGTGATTTTGCGGGCCTCGTCCGACGCCAGGAACAGCGCCAGAGAGGCGACATCTTCCGGCTCCGACGGACCAAGCAGTGACTTCTGGTAGATCGGGTCATCCGGCTTGATGAAGGCGGCGACACGTTCGGTCAGCACGACACCAGGCGCAAGAACGTTGACCCGCACGTTATGCTTGGCCCACTGCATGGCCATCGCGCGGCTCATGGACAGCACGCCGCCTTTCGATGCCGTATAGGCGTCGGCGCCATGAGTCCCGATGATCGCCCGCAAGCTGGAAATGTTGATGATCGAGCCGCCGCCCGATGTCACCATTTCAGGGATCACCCGCCGGCAAGTCAGAAGCGTTCCGAAGAGATCAACGCGAATGGTGCGCCAGAATTCTTCCAGATCGAGTTCGGTTACCGGACCATCATTCATCGACCCGCCGCCAGCCGAGTTCACCAGGACATCGATCTGTCCAAAGCGGGCCAGCCCATCGCGCACCGCAGCGTCGACCGCCGCTTCGTCGCTGACATCGACCTGAACCGCGAGCGCCTCGCCGCCTGCCCGTTCGACCTCAGCGGCGACCTCGCCGGCAAGGCCCAGCTGGCAATCCGCAAGGATTAGCCTGGCGCCCTCCCGCGACAGCGCCAGCGCGGTGGCTTTTCCGATCCCGTTCCCGGCGCCGGTGACCAGCGCGATCTTTCCATCCAGCCGATCCATCTCAGTTGGCCACCCTCACGCCGCCGACGGCCTGATCCGTCGGCAGGATTTCAAGCGTCGCGACATTTACATGTGGCGGGGTGCCGACCGCATAAAGGATCGCGTCCGCGACATCCTCCGGGTCAAGGGCCCTGATCCCGGAAGCGCCGATCCGGTCCAGCCGCTCACGGTCACCTTCCGCGGCCTGATAGAATTCGCTCGCAACCCGTCCCGGGCAGATCTCGGTCACGCGGACGCCAGTTCCGATCAGTTCGAAGCGCAGGTTCTGGCTGAACATGTGGACGGCGGCTTTCGTTGCCCCGTAGAGCGCCGAGACCAGCGTGTGCAGCCCGGCGATTGAGCCGATGTTGACGATGTGGCCATGCCCGCTCTTGATCATTCCGGGAAGCGCGGCAGCGGTCAGTTGCGCCACAGAGGTGACGTTGATGTCAATCGCCTCTTGCAGCAGGTCCGGACCAATGCCCGCAAGCCCGTCGATGCCATGTCCGACACCGGCGTTGTTTATCAGGATATCGGGCGCAAATCGCTCGATCTCGTGGGTCAGTGCCGCGATATCGCGTACGTCGCCGACAAGAGTCTGGGCACCGGTCTCGTCTTGCAGGTCCGCAAGCCGGTCACCGCGGCGCGCGACGGCCAGCACTGCAAACCTCTCGGCGGTGAGGGCGCGGACCGTCGCCGCCCCAATTCCACTGGCCGCGCCCGTGACAATGGCCCTCATCACGTATCCTCTGGTGTTTCCGGAAAGAAATTCATCAACCCGCCAGGGTTCACCGGCGGGACCGACCATTGATGGCCTCGTGTCATTCCTAGCCCGCGATTTGGCGCGTGACGGTAGCGGCGGTTCGGCAGTCCGGTACGTCTGCCATCCGTCACCCAGTCCCTGTCCGGTCCGCGAAGCACCTCAACAAGACACGATTGCATCTGTTCGACCTGCCCAGCCTGAACACGCGCGTCCCCTTTTGTGCCCATCAGGATCAGAGGGACATTCGCTGACGCATCGTAGAAGTTCTGTTTGGCCCTGATACCGTGGTTGCCCATGGCTTCGCCGTGATCAGAGGTGAACATCATGACGGTGTTGTCGAGGATGCCTTCTTCGCGCAGCGTACCGAACAGCGCACCTATCTGTTGATCAATCTGGGTGCAATGCGCGCAGTTCATTGTACGACCGGCTTCTTGTGAAGCAGGGCAAGTTCGGTTCGCTTAGAAGCACGCAGCTTGGCGTCAAGGTCCGACCGGTCTTTGGGTTTCCGATCGAGATACGGCGTCAGTTCAAACATCTCAGCCGCGCGATTGACCCGCTCGGCCACTTCTTCCCTTGAAACCCATGCCGGCCTCAGCGCGAATGCCATGTTCTCGCCGACGATCATATGCGGATAAAGCGCGCAGGACTGAAACACCATGGCGATGTCGCGCTGCTTGGGACGCTCCCAAGTGACGGCTCGACCACGAAAGAAAATCGAACCATTGCTGACTCTCTCAAGCCCGGCGATCATTCTCGAAGTGCTCGACTTCCCGCATCCTGACGGTCCCGCCAGGACTACAAGCTCACCTTCCTTGACATCGAGATTCAGCTTCGGGATCACAGTCACATCACCGAAGGACTTGACGACGTCCTGCAGTGGCACTCCATCAGCCATCATCAGCCATGATCTGCTGAACTCCATTTCTGACGCGGCGTCGCATCCCAAGACTAAGGCTTATCACAAAGGTGAAGTTTGGTAAAGCGATTTACCACTAATTTCATTTAGGCCGCCGGCCCGGCGCCGCAGTGCTTTGACGGTGCACGAATTCGGGCGAAGTCTCGATTGCTATTCTGGCAGGAAGCTCTGGAGCCTCGATGCAAACGGTTTTTGTCGCCACTTGACCCATTTCAGCTAACGGCATTCTGACGACCGTAAGCGGCACTTTCAGATCCTCGGCAAATTTCACATCATGGATCGATACAACCGACAGATCTCGCGGAACGTCCAGGCCCAGAGCGGTGGCCGCACGCGTTGCGCCGATGGCAGCGACGACATTGAAACAGACCAGCCCGGTAATGTCCGGACGACGCGAGAGCAACTCGCGGGTCAAGGCTTCGCCCTCCACCGCAAATGGAGCGGAATGCGCGACCAGCGACGGGTCTGCGTCAGCTCCCATTTCATTTTGCCATCCCTTCATCCGGCTCTCTGTGAAGGTCAGCCCCTCAACTGTGGCAAGACATCCTATGGTCCGATGGCCCAATTCTCGAAGGTGCCGGGTGGCGATCTCCGCTGCCGGAGTGTCGGGGAGCAGAACCAGGCTGCCGCCCAGGCCGATATCGGCCTGCAGCTGAACGACAGGGACCTTCTTGTGCGCGGCCTTGATGATGAGATTATCGGCCTGAACACCGGCCGCCTGAAGGATCAGGCCATCAACGCCACCGCCGCCGATCATTTGCGCCAGACGGGAATTCCCGACACTCCCCGCCGCGGAGTCGCCCAGAAGAATGGCCTTGTTCTGCCGCTCGGCCTCTGCCTGCGCGCCGCGAAGGATCTCTCCGTAAACCGGATTTGCTGCGTCATGTACAACAAACGCAATCGTGCCGGATTTCGACGACCGCAGGGATTGTGCCGCGACGTTCGGCGCATAGTTCACTTCTTGCACGACCCTTAGGACGCTCTCCCGAGTTTCCTGGCTGACGCGGAGGGTCTCATCATTGTTGATGACTCGCGAAACCAAGGCTGACGAAACACCAGCGCGTCGCGCGATCTCTGCCAGAGTTGCCATATCACACCCGCCACCCACGCATTGCGCCGCCTTTCGAACGCCGCAAGCCGTCAGACATGCACGATTCCGTGCTAAAATTTCCGGGCGGTTCAAGATTACCCAAATCGGTGGGCAATGCCTCGCCACAAACCAACGCTAATTCAGTCGCCGCCGACCGTGCCAGTCATAAGCACAGCATGCCAATCAACGCATTTTGCCCGTTTTCGCGCAAAAACACGCACCGCACCCGGAATCGCTCAAAACCGCTTATTGCTAAGCCGAACTTCTAGCCAATATAGGCGCACCGATTCCGGAAAGTGAAGCGCTTTCGGTGTCTTGCCCGGCACTTGCCATGCATTTTGACCAGGAAACTTGACCGTGCAACTTGCGGCACCCTGGAGCGAGCAGGAGTTCCGGTTTCCGTCACTTGTGCATTTTCATCGCGATTTGCGAAAAACAGCATGGACGACGCCGTCTGTATCGTTGGCGCGATCCATCACTTCGCGCAGTCGTGTTCAGTCGATGTCAGGAACATCGGCGATGTCCCGATCATCACGGGCCCGCCCGAAACAGGACCCAATCTCATGATCGAGCTGATGAATGGTGGGCATTCCGACTGCCGCCGCGTACAGGTCGCAGCGCAGACGCAGGAGATCGGCAGATTCATGTTGTCGAATGGGTTTGGAATTCTCGTTCTCTCGAAACCTCTGCTCCGCAAATTCGTGGATTTCCTGGCATTCAAGTCAAACAGATGCTCCCGCACCGATCCTCGGAGATTGGAATCCGCACATCCAACCTGCGCCCGCTTCCGCGCATCGTGAGAGTCTTTCACGATGGGCTCCAATCTGTTGACGACGGTTGAACATTGCGGGGGCTTGCCATTGATGCCGATCAGCATGGACGGGATCGAAAGTCGCTCTGCCAGCACGTCAGCGGCATGTTTGGTAAATCGCTTTACTAGCAATAAAACATGTGCTTTGTCTGGCCAAGCCGGGCTCGGGACCGCTGACTTTTTCAACGAGAAATCGGATGGGATGGGAAACCGAACCCGCGGACAGAACACGAATTCCAATGACTTTCCGCAGAACACTGACATGCCCCATATCCTGAGAGTAATCGCCTGGGACGATCCGCGCTGCACCGGTCCGCTTGAGGCGGCCGCGGTGGAATGGGAGGCTAGAACGGGTGGGAAAATCGAGATTTCCCGCCGTCCGTTGACGGCATTCAATGATCAACCCCTGCGCGAGCTGTCCCCCGCTTGCGACGTGATGATCATCGACTTTCCACACGTCTCTCAAGCCATGCAGGAAGAGGCGATCATACCGATTGAAAGGATCGTTGACGATGAAGTCACGCAGTCAGTTTCCGCCAACGCGATCGGTCCCGCGCAAGCGTCTTTCCTTGTCGACGGCGTGAATTCGGCGTTCTGCAGTGACGCTGCGTGCCATGTCGCGGCCCACAGGCCCGGGACGTTGTCCGGCTACGGTGCGTCCGCTCCCGAAACCTGGGACGAGGTCATGTCGCTGGCAGAGAATTTTCCGGGCTCGGTGGCTCTGGCCCTTCATCCGACCGACGCAATTGTCTCGCTCATGAGCATCGCAGCCGGCAAGGGCGTTGTCCCCGACGGCGGAAAGAGATTTTTCCCCGATCCCGAGGCGGCGAAACAGTCGATTGACCTCCTTGTCAGGCTCACGCGAGTCGTTGAGGATCATTGCTGGCAATATACCCCCCAAGCCCTCTTCAAGGCCGCGCAGACCACTCAAGAGATCGCCTATATTCCCCTGACCTTCGGCTATGCCAGATGCACGCGCCCAGAAGAGGGCGGTTGGCGGTTCACCGCACCGCCTGCGGGCTGTGGCAGCACGCTTGGCGGGGCCGGCATGGCCGTGTCTTCGCAGTCAGAATTGACTGAATTCGCTGCGGAATTTATCAGTTGGTATTGCGGTGACGAAGGTCAGGTTCTTGCCGGGAGAGCCTGGGGGCAGCCTTCGGGTCTGTCGGCCTGGCACGACCCCGAAATCGACGAGATGACGTCCGGATTCTATTCCGGGACACGGGAGACGCAGGCCAACGCCTGGGTTCGCCCGCTTACCACTTGGTGGCCAACTGTTCAGGAGAAAGTGGGCGAACATCTGGTGCGACTGATGCTGGCCAATGAGCCCGCTCACAAAATCCTGTCCGAGATCGAGGCCCTGTACCAGGCGCTGCGAAGCAAGCTGTAGGCAACGCGGAACACGGTGGTCCAAGTGCAGTTGCCCGGCGGCGGGCCGTCCTTTCGCCGACCTGCCACACCTTACTCCAGGTTCTTTCGTCCGTTTGCTTGTCCGCAGAGTGTCGAAAGGAGATGCCGGGAATTCCGCGTCGGCCAAGTCGCGCGACTTCATCTCGTCCTGAACTTTGCGCGAGGTCGTCAATCCACCACCTCATCCCACAAGCCCCGACTTCGAGAGTTCCAGGACGATCACGTCTGCCGACGCGCCTCAGCAAGATGGCGGCCATGCATCCCGAGAGCGACCCTCCAATGATCGCTGCCGTCATTGCGCGTCCTTCGTCGGAGCTTCCGGGAAGAAGACCATGTCGCCCTTCGTGTTGATCGGCGGGACCGGCCATTGATTGCCGCGGGTGAGGCCGAGGCCGCGATTGGGGCCCGGGCGAAATCTGCGGCCAGGTTCGCCCTTGGGCGTGTCACCGTCCCACCACTGTTCATCCGAGCCGTAGGATTCAGACCGCAGGACCCCGGTCAGGCGCCGAACCGTGTCGGCATGATCCGGGTCTGTCCCGAGATCGAACATCTCTTGCGGGTCGTTCTCCAAATCGAACAACTGGACGTGGTTGCCGCACGGGTACCAGATCAGCTTGTGGCGCTGGTCGCGGATCATGCGCGAACTGTGGCTCTCTTCGCCAAATTCGCCATAGATGTAGTCGCGCGGCGCATCGCTCACCATCGAACGCCCATCGACATGGCTCGGCGGCTCTATTCCTGCGAGCCCCAGAAGCGTCGGCATGATGTCCTGAAGCCCGGTCACGCGGTCATCGACCGAGCCGAAGGGCAATCGGCCGTCGCCAGCTTCACCCATCAGGATCATCGGCACATTGGAAGAGCCTTCATAAAAGGTCTGCTTCGCCCACAACCCGTGATTGCCCAGCATGTCGCCGTGATCCGAGGTGAACATGATGATTGTCTCATCAAGTATGCCTTCCTCGCGGATCGTGCCGATCAGCGCGCCGACCTGCTGGTCGATCTGGGTGCAAAGCGCATAGAAGGCACGCCGTGCCCACCGGACCTCGCGCTCGGAATAGACGTTGCGCGCCTGGACGCCTTGCAGGTTGAAGGGCAGATCGGCTGTCGACCAATCGCCTGCAAAGGGCATGTCGATCTCAATGTCGTCATAATGGTCGAGGAATCGTTGCGGCGGCACCAGCGGCGGATGCGGATGTCGGTAGCCCAGATACCAGAAGGACGGGCGGCTTGGGTCGCGGCGGCGCACGTAGCGCGCCATCGTGTCGGTGGCCCAGTTGGTGGCATGGAGCCGCTCCGGCAGGTGCCAGGCGGTCGCTTGATAGGCGTTGTTCGACATGCCGTGCCCAAACTGCTGGCCGAGATGGCCCTGATCGCCCAGGAAGGTCTCGTAATCGTCAGTGACGCCGTAAAGCGTGCGTCCTTCGTCATCAAGCTGGACATCGTCGAACCCGATCCGGTCCCGCTGAGGATAGGTGTGGGTCTTGCCCACCGCAAAGGCCTGATACCCAGCGTCGCGAAAGCACTGAGCGAGCGTCGGCAAATGCGGCTCCATCGGGCGCTTGGGTTGGAAGGTCCGGTCCCCGTGCTGGCGGGGGGTGCAACCCGTCATCAGAGTGCGCCTTGCGGGCAAGCAAACGGGCGTCTCGGAGTAGCAATTGGAGAACCGCACCCCGTTCCGGCACAACTGATCCAGCACCGGTGTGTGGACGGCGGGATGACCGGCCGCCCCAAGCAGGGCCGCCGGCCAATGATCAGTGACGATCAGGAGAACATTGGGCGGTGTCTCAGACACTTCTCTTCCCCGATCTTCGCGATCCGATGACCGGCGCTGCAATGAATGCCACGGTCAGGCCAAACACCACAAGCGCGATCGGATCGGAAATGAACTCGACGAAATTGCCCTGCGCGCTGATCATGCCTTGACGGAGCTTGCCTTCAAACGTGGTTCCAAGCGCCATGCCGATCACTATCGGTGCCACCGGGTACTTGGCGAAACGCAGGATGACCCCGACAACCCCGGCAGTTGCACAGATGATCACGTCAATCGGGTTTCCGCGAACAACGAATGCGCCGACAAAGGAAAAAAGCATGATGAACGCCATCAAAATCGGTTCTGGCATCGCAAGGATTCTTGCGAAGATGCGAGAGCCAAGCGCTCCAAGTCCGAACATGATGAAGTTGGCAATCAGGATCAGCAGGAAAGCACCTGTCAAGATGTGGGGGTTGTTCTGCGCCAGATCGAATCCGGGGGTAAGGCCCTGGATCGTCAACACCCCCAACAGCACCACGGTCCCGCCGTCACCTGGAATTCCAAGAGCCAGCGTCGGGATAAGGGCCCCCCCTGTGACGGCGTTGTTCGCGGTCTCGGATGCGATGAGGCCATCGGGCTCGCCCTTGCCGAAGTTTTCCCGCCGCGGTGAACTGCGCCGCAAGTCTGAATAGCTGACGAATGTTGCAGCCGTTGCGCCCGTGCCTGGCAGTATGCCGATGAATGTCCCGATAACCGAGGCACGAAGGAACTGCGGTATGCGCAACGTGAGTTCCCCAAGGCCGGGCATGCGGAAGCCGACGTTGGAAACATCCGGCGGCTTTGCGGCAAAGTAATGCCCTGCGCGGTGGAAAACCTCTGCCAGCGCGAAAATCCCGATGAGCACTGGGATCAAGGAGAGCCCGCCCATCAACGCCGGCTGCCCAAAGTCAAAACGGGTATAGCCCGTCAGATCGTCTGTTCCGATCGTGGTCAGCCAAAGGCCGATGACACCAGCCAGCAGGCCCTTGATCGTGCTGCCGACCGAAACCCATGCGATGCACGTCAGCGCGAAGACGATGATCGCGAATATCGCCGCTGGTCCGAATGCGACTGACGCCCTTGCCAGCAGGGGTGCTGCGACAATCAGGACCACCAATGAAAACACGCCGCCGACAAGCGACGAAAACGTGGCCCATCCAATGGCAAGATCGGCTTTCCCCGCCTTTGCCATGGGATACCCGTCCAACACCGTGGCCGCAGACTGCGGCGTGCCTGGGGTGTTAATCAGGATCGCCGATATGGAACCGCCATAAACTGATGTCACATAGATGCCCAGGAACAAGGCAATCGAGGCTTCAGTGGACATCCCGAAGGTAAATGGAAGCGCCACGATGAGTGCCGCCACGGTCCCGATCCCGGGCAAGGCTCCGGCGATGGTCCCCCACACGGAGCCGATGATCAGTGCGAGCAAAACGCCCACGCTGGCGAATTGGGCTATCGCTTGGGCAACCTGGTCCATCAACCCGCTCAAATCTGGTGAAACCAGGGCGACCGCGGCAACAGCAGTTCAAACCCGAACGTGAACAATGCCCATATCGCCAAAGGCGCAAGCACGGAGAGCGCCACCAGCGGAACGGGCTTTCGGTACTGGAAGGTCCAGCAAAAGGCTGCAAAACCGGGGATCGTCGCAAGGACGAAACCGATCTTCGTGATCGCAAATCCAGTGGCGCATACGACGGCGACAAGCGTGATCATCTGAGCCAGTTTGACTTCAGATTCTTCAGTCTCGGCAGATCGAACGGCATGCATCAGGGTCACGCCCGACAGCACGATCCAAATTGTCAGGAAGATGCGCGGTGCGAAGGCCGGTCCGACATCCCCGCCGAATGTCGGGACGTCAAAGGCATCGCCGAACGTCATTGCGAACAGCGCGATGCCGGTGACGAGCAATGCACCCGAAACCGAAATGTCCAGCAAACGTGTCACGGCTCTCTTCCGGAAGCGTGCCCCGGCCGACCGCAGCCAGCCGGAGCCCTCAGCACTACTTTACCAGGCCGGCGTCTTCGAGCAGCTTGCCGTTCAACTCAAACGCTGTCCGGAAGAACGGGCCGAACTCTTCGGTGCCCATGTAACGGATCAAGCGGTTTGCACCGGCCATGTTCTCCTTGAAACTGTCGGTTTCAACGGCCTTGGCGCAGGCCTCGGACAAGATGTTGACCACATCGTCCGGCGTTCCAGCCTGCGTGAAGAAACCGAACCAGACCGACACCTGCGTGTCATATCCAAGCTCTGCCAGTGTCGGCACGTCCGGATGCTGCTCTGACCGCTGGTCAGAAAGGACAGCCAGCGCTCGCCAGCCGAACTTTGTGCCGAAGTCGGCGAACCAGGCCGTTGCGTCGGCGCGTCCACCATTGATCTCGGTCGCGATATCGCCACCGCCCTTGGTCGGGATGTACTGGGTCGTGACGCCGAGCTTGTTGTCCAGCGTCAATTGCGCCACATGCGCCATCGAGCCCGGGCCCGCGCCCGCGAATTTCAGGCCATCGCCACTGGCCATCGCGATGTAGTCATCAACGGATCTGATCGGACTGTCTTCGGCCACGACCAAGTAGAACGGCCCCTGGCTAACCATGCAAATTGGAATCCAGCTGTCCGCGTTGTAGCTCGTGCGCTTGAGGTGCGGTTGCGTCGTGGTGGTTCCCACGGGCAAGAATCCCAAGTTGTAGCCGTTGGGCTCTGCCTGGCTCAACTGGGTTGCGCCGACCGTGCCGCCAGCACCTTCCACATTGCTGACAACGATGTTCTGGCCAAGGATTCCTTCCATCTCGACCGCGAAAAAGCGGGCGGGCACATCGGTTCCCCCGCCGGCGCCGAAAGGCACCAGCATGTTTACCGTGCGTTCCGGATACTCGGCGAACGCAGTGGACGCAGTCAGGACCAAGCCTGCGACCAGCCCTGCTGACGTGATCATTTGCTTCATCATTCACTCCTCCCTGGTTGCCGGTTCGAATGATACGAAGCAGGGCACGGCAGCCTAAGTGATAAATTTCTGCCCGTTAACAATTAAGTAAACTATACTGACGGAATGGCGGCCCGCACCACCTTGAAAGACGTTGCACGCGCGGCTGGCGTCTCGCAAATGACGGTTTCCCGTGTCGTGCGCGGCGACACCGTTGTTTCGCTTCGCACCAGAGAGCACGTGGCACGCGTCATAGGAAACATGGGCTACGTGCCCAACAAGCTTGCCGGTTCGTTGGCCCAGGCCTATTCCAACCAGGTTGCGGTCCTGATCCCCTCCCTGGTCAACAACGTCTTCGCGTCCGTGCTCGCCGGCATCACGGAAGAACTGGAAAAAGGGGGATACAATCCGGTTGTCGGCGTGACCGAATACGACCTCCGAAAGGAAGAGGCCCAGCTGATTTCGATGATGTCCTGGCGACCGGCCGCAGTTATCCTGGCCAACCTCGTTCACACCGACCGGACCCGGTCGATCCTGGAAAACACGTCCGTACCCGTGGTCGAGATCATGGACATCCGCGGCGACCCGATCGACCTGGGTGTCGGCCTTGATCACGAGGCAGCGGCAGCGGCACTCGCAGATTACCTGATGGACCGCGGCTACCAGAGATTTGGGTATCTGGGCTGGCAGGCGAACGATTTTGCCGCGGCGGCCCGGTTCAGAGCGTTTCGGGCGCGATTGGAAACGCGCGGGTACGGACTTGTCGCACCCGATGTTTACGATGCACCGCCCGATTTGCCAGCCGGGAAAAAGGGGCTGGAGATGCTGCTGTCTGTTGCGCCCAAGACCGAGGCAGTCGCCTATTCGAACGATACGGCGGCAATGGGAGGCGTGAACTTGTGCCTGGAGTTGGGCATGCGCATCCCGGACGATTTGGCAATTGCAGGATTCAGTGGCCTGCGGATGGCGCAATGCCTGCCACAGCCACTTACGACGATAAGGACGCGGCGTCGTGACATTGGGGAAACTGCGGCACGCAACATCTTGAAGCGACTTTCAGGCACACCGGTGGATCGAAAGGTGGATCTTGGTTTCGAACTCATCAAGGGGCTGAGCGCCTAGATGTCCTACAGCGAAACGACCCCTTTCGGCTTGCGGCGGATTCGCAGCCTCTCCTGACGCATACCAACCGCCAGCCTTCCCCACTGCGAGAACAAGCCCCAACGGAAGGTGCAACGCACAAGCGACGTCCTGTTTTCGTGACGATCCCTGCTGGACTCAGACCCCCTCCCGACCTTCCAAGCGCGTCCGGACCACCTCCAAGGCGAACGCGGCCGCTTCCTCCACATCCAGATCGGACGTGTCCAGGACCACGGCGTCCGAAGCGGCCTTCATCGGCGCGTCACGTCGGCCCGCATCTCGCGCATCGCGCTCCCTGATGTCATCGAGCACGCCGGCTTCCGTGACATCGTGGCCGGCAGCGGTCAACTCGAGCCAGCGACGATGCGCCCGCGTGGCATCACTTGCAATGACAAAGAGCTTCGCCTCTGCATCCGGGCAGATCACGGTTCCAATGTCCCGCCCGTCAAGCACGGCTCCGCCGTCCCGACCAGCGAATTCGCGCTGGAACTCCACAAGCGCCTGGCGCACGTCCGGCAAGGCCGCAACCTCGCTTGCCGCTCGCGACACCTCGGGCGCCCTTAGGCCGTCTCGCACGACGTCACCGTGACGAAGCGTCGAAGCCGCAATCTCAGGGGGCACGCCTTCAAGCACGCGTCGTCCGACGGCGCGGTAGAGAAGCCCGGTATCCAGGTGCGCGAACCCGAATTCCGCCGCGATGGCGCGTGCAACCGTGCCCTTGCCGGCTGCCGCCGGGCCGTCGACTGCGACCGTGAACTTCATCGTGCCGCCCTTCCCGCCGTCGAGTCGCGGCGTTTCCGGCGCATGAGCCGCGGGCCTTCAGACGGCCTTTCTGAGCTCGTCTGCCAGATCTGTCCGCTCCCAGGTAAAGCCGCCGTCCTCGTCGGGCGCTCGCCCGAAATGGCCGTAAGCCGCCGTCCGTTGATAGATCGCCTTGTTGAGCGCAAGATGCTCGCGAATGCCGCGCGGACTGAGATCCATCGCGTTGGAAATGGCGGATTCGATCTTCGCTGCAGGAACCTTGCCGGTGCCGAAGGTGTCGGCATAGATCGACAGCGGCTTCGAGACCCCGATCGCGTAGGAGAGCTGGATCAGGCACCTCTCCGCAATGCCTGCCGCCACCACGTTCTTGGCGAGATAGCGTGCCGCGTAGGCGGCCGAACGGTCGACCTTGGTAGGATCCTTGCCGGAAAACGCGCCACCTCCATGCGGCGCGGCTCCGCCATAGGTGTCGACGATGATCTTCCGCCCGGTGAGCCCGGCATCTCCATCCGGACCGCCGGACACGAAGGTGCCGGTCGGGTTCACCCACCATTCGGTGGCATCGGTAAGCCATTCGGCAGGCAGGACCTCGCGGATGTAGGGCTCGACGATCGCGCGGATGTCGTCAGGAGTCTGGTTTTCCGATTCGTGCTGGGTCGAGAGCACGATGCTTGTCGCTTCGACCGGCTTCCCGTCTTCGTAGCGAAGCGAAAGCTGCGACTTCGCGTCCGGACGCAATGTCGGCGCGTCGCCGGCTTTTCGAGCCTCGGAAATGCGCTTCAGGATGGCATGGGCGAAGTGGATCGGTGCGGGCATCAGTTCCGGCGTCTCGTTCACGGCATAGCCGAACATGATTCCCTGGTCGCCCGCACCTTCGTCCTTGTTGGCCGAGGCATCAACGCCTTGCGCGATGTCGGACGACTGACCGTGCAGGTAGTTGTCGACGCAGAGGTTCCTCCAGTGGAACCCGTCCTGATCATAGCCGATGTCCCTCACGCATTCCCGTGCAATCTCTTCGGCGCGGCCGGACACGGCTTCCGGTCCGCGCACTTCTCCTCCGATCACGATCCGATTCGTGGTGACAAAGGTCTCACAGGCCACGCGGGCTTCCGGCTCATCGGCCAGAAAGGCGTCAAGGACTGCATCCGAGATCCGGTCGCAGATCTTGTCGGGATGTCCCTCGGAAACGCTTTCCGAGGCGAAGACGAAATTCTTGCGGTTCATTTGAGGTGCTCCATTGCATCAATCGCCGTCACGCCAGGAAGCCGTTGTGACGGTCAGACGCCGTTACGACTTTCGGCGCGGCTTGACAATGGCATTGCGCGGCCGGCGAAGAAGATCGCGGCAAGACCAATGAGAAGCAGGAGAACGACCGGGAGATCGCCGGTTCGCGCGTAGATCGTCGCCGGGCGCGGTGCCGGCAGCGGCACGTCGATGAACCCCGATTCGCCGAGCGGGAGCGACTCCAGGATTCTCCCGTCCGGTCCGATAACCGCGGACACGCCGGTATTCGCGGAGCGGACCAAGGGCAGGCCCTGCTCGACGGCACGGAACCGCGCCTGCTGGAGATGCTGAAACGGCCCGGAGAAGGTACCGAACCATGCATCGTTGGTGATCTGCAGAAGATAGTCCGCACGTTCTCCGGCGCGCCGGACATGCCTCGGAAAGATCGTCTCGTAGCAGATCATCGGCAACGCCCGCCCGAGCGGCGTGTCGACAAGCGCCACGTCGCTGCCCGCGCTGTAGCCGTAGCCGTCATGCGCCGCGAATCCCCTGATCCCGACGCGTTCGGCCAGCCTGCCGAAGGGCACGTACTCGCCGAAGGGCACGAGTTGAACCTTGTCGTAGATGTCTGTGACACTGCCGTCGGCGTCGATCTGCACCATCGAATTGAAGCGCCGCCGTCCGTCAACCCGGTCCACGCCAAAGATGACCGGCATCCCCCCGGAGGCATTGGCCATGCGCTTGAGAATAGGTCCTGCCTGGTCAAGCCGGTAAGGCAATGCGGACTCGGGCCAGATGACGAGCGCGACGTCGTTGCCGGGCGCTGACGTGGCCGTCAATTGGCGGCGCAGGAAGACAGCCGCCTTCGCAGGATCCCACTTTTCGTGCTGCGGCGCGTTGGGCTGGACGACGCGGACCGTGCCCACATGGGATTCCGATGGCACTTGCGCTACCCGCCCCAATGCGATGAGAGCCGCGACGCCAAGCACGGCAACCAACGTCGCAATCACCTTGCGTGGCGTCGCGACAGGCAGGGCCGCAAGGATCAGGGTGAGCATGGTCAGGCCGTATGGCCCGACAACGCTTGCGCCCATGATCGCCGGGGTTTCGGTCCAGATGTAGCCTGGCAGCACCCAGGGGAATCCGGTCAGCACATGCCCGCGAAGAATCTCGGCCAGCGACAGCGACAGCGCCCAGCCAATCGCACCGCCGCCTGTCCGTCCGGAGAGCCACCCGGCCAGTGCCCAGAAGAGGGCGAAACCCGTCGCCACGAGAACGATCGCAAAAGGCGCCATCCAGCCGTGGCGATCGCTGTCGACAAAGAAAGGCTCCATGATCCAGAACAGGGAAACGGCGAAATAGCCTACGCCACCAAGCCAGGCGGCGATCGCCTTGCGTCTGCAGCTGTCCGCCGAAGCCACGATCCAGGAGAGACCTGCCAGTCCCAGAAGCGCGAGCGGCCACAAGTTGAAGGGCGCGTGGCCGGTCGCGGCCATGGCACCTGCAAGCGGGGCCAGCGAGGTTCGCCAGTGAAGTCCTGCGCCTGGAGATGGTTCGGTGGTCCGGAAGCGAAGGACCGGGATGCCGCTCCCGAACCGGAATCGCGCTGGCATCACTCCGCTGCCTGCGGCAGGTCCAGCCGGATGCGCAACCGCTTGATATGCCTTGGATCGGCGTCGATCACTTCGAAATCCGTTCCGTCGGGGTGCTTTACCACCTCGCCGCGGGCGGGTACGCGGCCTGCCAGCATGAAGACAAGACCGCCCAGCGTGTCGACTTCCTCGTCACCCTCGCCGGTTCGCAGCCTGCGACCGACTTCCTGTTCGAATTCATCGACCGGGGCCTTCGCGTATGCCAGAAAGCTGCCCGATGCCTCCTGAATCCAGAGATCGCCCTCCCCGACGTCATGCTCGTCCTCGATTTCGCCAAGCACCTGTTCGATCAGGTCCTCGATCGTGACCAACCCGTCGACGCCGCCATATTCGTCTATGACCAGGGCCATGTGCACCCGGTCCGTCTGCATTTTCTGCAGCAGCACGCCGATCGGCATCGAGTGCGGCGCATAGAGAAGCGGCCTCAGCATCTTGTCGAGCGCGAACCGGTCTTCCGACCCGTTGAAGCCGTGCCTCAGGGCAAAGTCCTTGAGATGCACCATGCCCTGCGGCTCGTCCAGCGTGTCCTTGAACACGGGCAGCCGTGTGAGCCCGCTGTCGTGAAAGACCTTCACCAGCTCCTTTTTCTTGATGTTCTCCGGGACCGCGACGATCTCGACTTTCGGGATCATGACATCCTCGACCCGGAGGCGCGTCAGGTTGGCAATGCCGCCTTTCGTGGCGTTTCCTGCGGGAACCGCGGTCGGGGATTCTCCCTCGCCGTTCCGGTCCGAATTGCCTGACATGGCCCGCAACCATCGCAGCACGGACCACCGTTCGCTGCCGTCTTCATCCTGCGCGCCATGCGCCGCGCTAGAAGACGCCTCGCCATTTTCTCCCATTTGCCCTTTCCATCACGGTCGTTCGCCGGTCTCCTTCAGCGAATGCACATCCGGAATCCCGAGCGACTTGAGTATCGCCGTTTCCGTTGCCTCCATCAAGTCTGCATCGGACTCGTCGTCGTGACTGTAACCAAGAAGGTGCAATGTCGCATGAACGACCAGGTGCAGAACGTGGGCTTCAAGCGGAGCGCCGCCTTCCCTGGCCTCCGCCAGGCATGTCTCGAACGAAATCGCGATGTCGCCGAGTTCAGGGTCGCCTGTCGGCGGGGCGGGGCGCGCGCCCCTCTCAGCCGAAGCGCGTTCGACGGACGGCCACGAAAGCACGTTGGTGGGTGCCGGCGTGTCACGGAACCTGGTGTTCAGTGCGGCAATCCGCGCGGCGTCGCACGCAAGAACGGTCACGTTCCAGCCGTCCGGGTCAAGAGCAAGGTATTCCAGCGTCGCCTCGACGGCACGCGAAGCCAGTGACTCGATGCCGGTTGCGCGCCAGCGCGGGTCTTCTGCGATCACGTCCGTGGTCATCGGACCGGGTCTACACGAATGCCTCAAGGGACGCTATGGTGAGCGCATGACCGACAGTTCGTCGAAGTTCAGGAAGCGAGTCGATTCGATTTGCGCGCCGCTGCCGGGCGCAAAGGTCTCCGACCCTTGGGGCATGGGGCACGAAGTCTGGAAAGTCGGAGAGAAGATCTTCGCGTGCGCCGGCGTATCCAGACCCGGCGTGACAGTGAAGACGCGAGACACCGAAACTGCAGGCATGCTCATCGAGGCCGGCATTGGCACACGGGCGCCCTATTTTCACAAGAGCTGGATTCTTCTGCCGGAGGACGTCGCGGATGACGAGCTCCGGCACCGCCTCGTGACCTCGTACGATCTTGTCCGCGCCGGCCTGGGCAGGAAGGTCCGGGCGACACTGCCGGAACGGGACGGCTGATCCGGCCTCGAACCGAAGTCGCGCTTGATTCCCGCCAGCGATTCAAGCCATCTCCTCACATGGGGAGCGAACGCATGCAAGCGGACTGGATAGCTGTCGACTGGGGCACATCGAACCTGCGGGCCTGGGCGGTCCGGGACGGAACGGCCTTTGCCGAGGCGACTTCGGACAAGGGCATGGGAGTGCTGGCGCCCGACGCCTTCGAGGCCGCGCTGCTGGACATCATCGAACCCTGGCTTGGCGTGGGGCCGATGCGGGTCGTTGCATCCGGCATGGTGGGCGCGAGGCAGGGCTGGCGGGAGGCGCCCTATGCGACCGTGCCCTGTGCGCCGACAGGAACGGGTGCCGTTCGGCCCGACGTGGCGGACGCGCGGCTCGAGGTGACCATCCTGCCCGGCCTTGCGCAGGACAAGCCCGCTGACGTGATGCGGGGCGAGGAGACGCAGATCGCCGGATACCTTGCCGGGGATCCCGGATTCGACGGCATCATTTGCCTGCCGGGTACGCACACGAAGTGGGTGCACGTGTCGGCCGGAGAGGTGGTGAGCTTTCGCACCTTCATGACGGGCGAACTCTTCGCGCTGCTTTCCACCGGATCCGTCCTGCGACACTCGGTGGGCGAGGGCTGGGATGACACCGCCTTCACGGAGGCCGTCGACGACGCCATGGGAAGGCCGGAAGCAATTGCCGCGCGACTGTTTGCGCTTCGCGCGGAGACCCTGCTCGCCGATCTCGGGACGGGCACCGCAACGGCACGGCTGTCCGGCCTGTTGATCGGCGCCGAGCTCGCGGCAGCACGCGTCTACTGGCTGGGCCAGCGAATCGTCCTGGTTGGCGACAGCAGGCAGGTCTCGCACTATGCCAAGGCGCTTGCCTCTCTCGGCGCACCGGCCGAGACTGCAGACGCCAAGCAGGCAACGCTGGCGGGTCTTGCCGCAACCCACGCCCGATTGCAGGAGCCATCATGAGCCGACCCCTCATTGCCATCCTTCGCGGCATCGATCCGGACGAAGCCGTGCCGATTGCCGAAGCGCTGATCGAGGCCGGCATTGACCGGATCGAGGTGCCGCTGAATTCGCCGTCGCCGTTCAGGTCGATCGAGCGAATGGCGAGTGCCGTTGGCGACAGGGCACTGATCGGCGCCGGCACGGTCCTGACCGAGGCCCAGGTCCAGAACGTCAAGGCCGCCGGCGGGGCGCTGGTTGTTTCACCCAATTTCGATCCGGCGGTGGTGGCGGCCACGAAATCACTGGAGATGCAGAGCTTCCCGGGCGTGATGACGCCAACGGAGTGCTTCGCCGCCCTCGCGTCCGGGGCCGACGGGCTTAAGGTCTTCCCGGCCTTCCTCATGGGCACAGAAGGGCTGAAGGCGCTTCGCGCAGTGCTGCCCGTCCAGACCCAAGTCTACATGGTCGGCGGCGTGAGTGCGGAGAATTTCGGCGACTGGGTTCGCGCAGGTGCAAGCGGGTTCGGCCTCGGAAGCTCCTTGTATGCACCGGGACTGGGTGCGGACGAAATAGCTGCGAGGGCAAGGGCGGCCGTGGCGGCCTGGGAGGAATGTGACCCATGAGCGACGTGTACGACGAGACGGCGTGCCAACTGGGCGAGGGCCCGCTCTGGCATCCCGAGCGCCAGCAACTCTACTGGTTCGACATCCTGGGAGCGCGTCTCCACACGCGCGAGGACGGGCGGGCACGCAGCGTGCAGTTCGACGAACTTGTGTCCGCCGCCGGATGGGTGAGCGATACCGAATTGCTGATCGCCTCGGAAACGCGGCTGTTCCTGTTCGATGTCGAACGCGAGCGCAAGGAAGATGTCGTGGGGCTGGAAGCCGGCGATCCGGACACGCGGTCCAACGACGGACGTGCCGACCCTTGGGGAGGGTTCTGGATCGGTACGATGGGGAAGCGCAAGGGTCACGGTGCGGGAGCGATCTACCGCTACTACCGCGGGGAATTGCGCCCGCTCTATCCTGACATCACGATTCCGAACTCCATCTGCTTTCTGCCAGGCATCGAGGGCGCGTTCTTCGCCGACACGCCCACAGGCAAGATCATGCGGCAGGGTCTCGACCCAGATCATGGCTGGCCGGAGGGTGACCCGGACGTGTTTCTGGACCTGACCGCCGACGGGCTGCACCCGGACGGGTCGGTGGTGGATGCCGCAGGCAATCTCTGGAACGCACAGTGGGGTGCTTGGCGGGTTGCATGCTACGGTCGCGGCGGGGACTTCCTGAAAGCGGTGGAATTCGACGCGGCCCACACGTCATGTCCCGCCTTTGGCGGACCGGGGCTTTCGACGCTGTATTGCACGACGGCACGGGAAGACCTGGGCGCGGCGGCCAAGGCGCGCTCAGACAGGCATGGCATGACCCTTGCCGAGGCTGACGCAGGCATCGGCCAAGCGGAACACCGGGTTCTGCTGTAGCGGGACCTTACCGCCCTTCAGGCTCAATCTCGCTTGGAAGCCGAAGCGGCGCCGACCGGAACTGGACACCTCGGGACGTCTCGGGTCAATCCTCGGACGGCGTCATGAGCCCCATCATTGCACCGGTCGGATCCTCGATGATGGCGATGCGGCCCACGGTCCCGACATCGAAGGGCTGACGATGAACCTTTGCGCCAGCGGCTTCCGCGGCCCCGGCGGCGGCATCGACGTCATCCACCGCGAAATACGTGAACCAGTGCGCCGGGACTCCTTCGAGTTCCATGCCGCTCATGTCCATCAGGCCGACAACCATCTCGTCGCCAAGCTTGGCGACGGTATAGTGCCCCTCGCCGCCCGGCACGGGCGTGGTCTCGAACGTCCAGCCGCAGGTCGCGCCGTAATACTTCTTGGCACCCTCCACGTCGCGGGTCATCAACTCGTTCCACCAGACCTTGCCATGAACTTCAGACATCTTTCGCCCTCTCTCCAGATTGTGCGCCAGCTGACGCTATCACGTGATCACGCGTTCCGAAACGCGATATCGCGCTTCCTCCGAATATCCTGCCCGGACACTGCAACGATTCTGTGCATCGAGGATTTTGCCGGAATTGTCGTCATCCATCCGCCGCCGGACAGGATCCCCAGACACCGGTCTTCTCCAGAATTTTCTTGGCAAGAACCTTGAAATCCGACCTGGCCATCTGGACAGCGGATGCATGCCCGCCGATCGCACCATCTGCAGGAGTCAGTTGGACAATGGGCTTCCGCGCTTCTTGCGCCATGGACACAAGGCTCCGATAGTGCTTCACAGACGCAAGGCAATGCGGGTCCTGATCGGGACTGATCTGCACGCCTTGCGGGATGTTGTCCAAAACCGCCTCGGCATACTCGACCGGAATTCTGTCGCGCCACTTGTCATAGGACCTGGTCGAGCGACTGAGGCGGATAGCATGCTGCTGCACCACGTAGCCGGCAAATTGCATTTCACCGCTTGGGAGCGGGAATTCGGGCTGCTCCCAGTTTTCAACGCGCCTATTCCAATCTCGGCGCCAACCGCGAAGTTTCGGTCCAAGGTTGCGCAAGCCTTGAAGAGAGAACAGATCCGCGGCCAAGGGCACAACGACAAAGTCACTGGCAATCAAGGCCGATCTGTTGATTGCGCCAAGATTGGGGCCTACATCGGCGATGATCATTGAGGCGTCCATGCGCTCGGGACCACACTGCATGATGGTCCGAAACGCCGACAGGATGCGAAACGGCCGATACAAGATGTCCGAACCCAACGCGTTGGGCCATTCGCCGGAAAGCGCTTCTTCGAAGCCAGACAAAGCCAGGTCTCCCGGTATCAAGCCCAAGCCTGAGGCGATCATTCTGACTTCTGGCTCGCGCAGATCACCGACAGACATCAGAGGTTCAACGCACTTGAATGTTGTTGGGCCGTCTGCGCCGAGAGGTGGAGCGGCATTCAGCAGTTCATCGAGCATTTCTTCGTGAATCAGGGCTGACGTGAGATTTGCCTGCGGGTCCAGGTCGCAAACAAGAACCTCTTCGCCGAGTTCCGAAATCATCCAAGCAAGGTGGTAGGCAAGTGAGGTCTTTCCGACACCTCCCTTGTTGCTAAAAAAATGTAAGGGTCGGCGCACTCATGGTCGCGCATCTCGAACCACTGCCAGAACATGGGAGTCCTCAACGTGAAACTCGGGCACCGGAAGTCCAGCTTCCGCGAGCAGTGCATTTGCGGTCGAAATGCCGACACCAGAACGCTGCACGTATCCGAGGGTCTTCATGGCGTCGGCCAGATTGGGGTTTCCGTAATCGGTGATGCCGGGGCGTCCGAAGTTCTCTCTCGTGACCTGTCCAAACGGCCCTCCCGGGCTCTGAATCTCCACGCGATCTTGATACCACGTGATCCTCGTCGGTACGTTCGTCGTCTCAAAGGATCTGTGCATGATCGCATTCCGAATGAGCTGCTGAAGCGCTGGCACCGGATAGCCGGACTTTCTGACCTCGCGGTCGGCGCTACGCATGTCAATGCCGACTGTTGCAGCGGCACGGATCTTTTCATCTATGCCTCGAATGATCTCGGATAGCCTGCCGTCGACGCGGCGCTCGTCGATTATCTGATCGGCAAGATCCGTGCCGTCGATTCACAGGAACTGCACGAAGAAGTTCGGAAGATAATCGAGCGGAATTCGACCCAGAGTCATCATTCCCAATACGATCGGCGTGGGGTCGTCGGCGGAATCCACCATCTTCAGCGCGGCAAGTCGCTCCTCAACGGGCCTTGCATTGATCTCAAGGACTTCCGGATCAAAGGCCGAAGGAGGGTATTCCTCCTTGAACATGGCGATGTTCAGGCTCTCAGGAGGCACTCCGACCAACGGACGCGCGTCGAAGGGCAAGTCGAGATGCCTTCGTCGTTCGTTCAGAATTCTCTCATCCTGCGCCGTCGCGATGCCGCGACGAGGTCCCGTCCCGACATGGATGCGACCGCTGAAACGAACCGGGGAGAAGGAGAAGGCTCTACGGTCACCACTGCGAGTTGCATGCCGGCAACAGTTCTTCTCTCGACCAACATGGATGGTGGAGGAGACATCCGCCCGTCCGTCTTCGTTGCCATCAATGTCTGCAACGCCGCTTCGTCCGGAACAAAACCGGATGGTGTGAGTTGCTGATCCTGTACGCCGACAAATATGACTCCCGGTTCACTGGCACCGGACAGATCGTTGGCAAAGGAACAAATGGCTTCGCCAATGGCGTTGCGCGCATCGCCATCCAAAGACCGCTTCATTTCGACACGAAAGCTCTCGCCGTCTCGCAGCAAGCGATCGAGATCTTCGTCGGGAAGTCTCATCTGACGCTTGCAACTCCTAAGGTCTGGAAAATACCTTGAAACGAACTGTATCGTTGCCAAGAATTGTCGACCTTGTCCGCCGAAGCCTTGCACGCCTTGCGAAGGCATTTCGTGATGTCTATTGCGGCATTGCGGATTGCAGCAAGGTGCATCGATATCGAGCGACGGCATACGCTTTCCTGCGGCAACTCTGTTGCCGACTATTGCACCGTGACGGCGAACGGCGGGGACAGGTTGTAAGCTTGACCCGCACGTGTGATCAGGGACATCGCTGCAATTCCCGAACTGGCGAGGTCCATCCAATGCCCGAATTCCACGCCCCAGATGGCGCACGTCTCCACTTTGCCGACGACGGCGCGGGCGTGCCTGTCCTCGCGCTCTCGGGCCTTACGCGGAACGGCACCGACTTCGACTATCTCGCCCCGCACCTCCCGGCCTCCGTGCGCCTTGTCCGCCTGGACTATCGAGGACGCGGCAAATCTGAATGGACCGGCGCGGAGACCTATTCGGTTCCGGTCGAAACAGGAGACGTGGCCGCCCTCCTCGACCATCTCGGTCTGGACCGTGTCGCCCTCATAGGCACGTCGCGCGGCGGACTGATCGCCATGGTGCTTGCGAGCGTTGCAAAGGAACGCCTCCTCGGAGCCTGCCTCGTGGACATCGGACCCGAAATCACCGCGTCCGGTCTTGAAGCGATACGCGACTACGTCGGACAGAACCCGACGCAAGCGACATTTGCCGAAGCGGCGGAAATGCGTGCCAGGTTGATGGAGGGATTCGAGGATGTGCCCCAAGGCCGCTGGGAAGAAGAGGTGAGGAAGCACTATGTGGACTCGCCTGGCGGGCTCAAGATCAACTACGACCCGGCACTTCGCGATGCCTTCCTTGCCGCCGCCGCTGCGCCCGCACTGGATCTCTGGCCCATGTTCGATGCGTTCGAAGGCCTGCCGCTCTTGCTGGTCCGCGGCGCGAATTCCGACATCCTTGCCCCGGAAGTCGCCCAGGAAATGTGCCGCCGGCGCCCCGACATGATCTTCGCCGACGTGCCTGGTCGCGGCCACGTGCCCTTCCTTGACGAGCCGGAAGCGCTGGCAGCCATACGCGAATGGATCGAAAGACTGTCATGAGCATCGACCGAATCGTCGCCGCAGCCGACCGGATTGCGGGGCACGCGCTTCGCACCCCGCTCTTGAATGCACCGCTTCTGGACGAAGCGGCAGGTCGCCGTGTCTTCGTGAAGGCCGAATGCCTGCAACGTACGGGATCGTTCAAGTACCGGGGCGCGCGGTCGGCTCTCTCCGCGCTACCCCGGAACGCGAGGGAACGGGGCGTGCTTGCCTTCTCGTCCGGCAATCATGCGCAGGGCGTCGCCTGCGCGGCGCGCGAAATGGGCATTCCCGCCGTGATCGTCATGCCAAGCGACGCACCGGCGCTCAAGATCGCCAATACGCGGGCCTATGGCGCTGACGTCGTGCTTTATGATCGAGCGACCGAGGATCGCGATGCGATCGGCACGACGCTCGCGGATGAACGGGGCCTCGCACTCGTCAAGCCCTTCGACAACGAGGACGTGATCGCCGGACAAGGCACCTGCGGCCTCGAGATCGCGGAACAGGCATCAGGTGAAGGCATCGGGAAGGCCGACGTCCTTGTCCCCTGCGGCGGCGGCGGACTGAGCTCGGGCATCGCGCTCGCGCTTGAAGCCCGTGCGCCGCACCTTCGCGTTCGCCCGGTGGAGCCGGACGGATTCGACGACGTCGCCCGCTCCTTGATCGCCGGCGCGCCTCAGGCCAACGCGAGAATGGCTGGCTCGATCTGTGACGCCATCGTCACGCCCGCGCCGGGCCAGCTGACGTTCCCCATCCTGAAAAGGCTCTGCGGCCCTGGCGTTGCCGTGCCAGACGAGGATGCGCTTCGTGCCGTTGCCGCGGCGTTCACCCGGCTCAGGATCGTGCTGGAACCTGGCGGCGCGGTTGCGCTCGCCGCCGCACTCTTCCATCGCGAAGACGATCGGGACGTGATTGTCGTGGCATCCGGCGGCAACGTGGATACGACTGTCTTCCGGGACACGCTGAACCGGCTCGGCAAAACTGATTGACGCTGGCGACCATGCACGCGCAGAGTGGCGCCGGGAGGCGAGGCTCCATGAACATCTGCCGACTTGAACATGTCGACCTGCATTGCCGCGAGGATGGCGACCTTGACGGGGTGCCGGTCGTGTTCTCCAACTCGCTCGGAACGGATTGCAGGCTTTGGGACCCCATCCTGCCATTCCTGCCGTCGGGCCTCCGCCTGATCCGCTACGACATGCGGGGGCACGGGCTTTCGTCCTGCCCTGAGCCTCCATACCCCATGGGCGCCCTCGTCGCCGATGCCGAAGCGCTGCTGGACCATCTGGACGTCCGGGGCTCGGTCTTTGTCGGTTGCTCGATCGGGGGCATGATCGCCCAAGGCCTCGCAGTGAAACGGCCCGACCAGGTCCGCGCCATGGTTTTGTCGAACACGGCCGTGAAGATCGGCACGACGGAAATGTGGCAGGAGAGGATCGACGCCGTGAGGGCCGGCGGCATCGAGGCCCTGGCCGATGCCGTGATGGAACGGTGGTTCTCAAGCGAATTCCGGGCCTCTTCCGAACTCGTTGCCTGGCGGAACATGCTGACCCGTCAGCCGGCCGAAGGCTACATTGGGGGCTCGGCCGCGATCTCGGGAACCGACTTTCACGCAACGACGGCGAACCTGACCCTGCCGACGCTGGTCATCGCCGGAAGCGAAGACCGCTCGACGCCGCCGGACCTGGTTCGCGAGACATCCGAGCTCGTCAAGGAAAGTCGGTTCGTCCTGATCCGGCGGGCCGGGCACCTGCCAATGGTGGAAAGGCCCGAGGAATTCGCCGGACATCTCACTGCATTCCTGGAGCATCTCGGGCATGCCTGAACGATCGGAGCCGGCAGGAAGGCGGTCCCCGCATCGCCATAAGGTTCGCTGTTCGGTCAAGAGGAAGCCAGGCCAAGGATCGACGAGGCCCGGCCGACCGCCGCACTCGAGAAGTGCGTCACGACCAATTGGTCCGAGACAGGCATGACGACCCGCCGCTCCGTCCTCGGCGACAGCCTCGCGGTTCCGGCAGAGGTCGTGCAGCCTGCGACTGGCGAAGCGTTCCAGGCGATGATCACGAACCGGGTGCGGGGCACGAACGGAACGACCCTTGCCGTAGCGCTCGGCCTTTCTTTCCCGCAGGAGGTGCCGCGAAAGGAGGCTCAGGCCGCGACCAAGACACTCGTTGCAAGCGCCCGCAAGACATGGCGCGCGCTTGCGTGCGCGGCGGGAGCCGCGCATCCCGGACTGAAATTCGGGGATGTATGCAGCCTGGAGAGCAAGGTTGGCGCGGCATCGGCCGAAGCGCGGGCATTCGCGCGCGCGGCCGCACATGGGAGAGGACGCAAATGAGCCGGATCAGGGCAGCGGTCTGTCGCGCGTTCGGAGAACCGTTGACCATCGAGGAGCTGGAACTCGCGCCGCCGGGCACAGGCGAGGTCGAAGTGGCGATCAGGGCCTGCGCAGTCTGTCACTCGGACATCGCCTACGCCGACGGTGCCTGGGGCGGGCGACTGCCTGTCGTCTACGGCCACGAGGCAGCAGGCGAAGTGTCAGGGGTCGGCCCCGGCGTCACGGGAGTCCGGCCGGGAGACAAGGTCATCGTGACACTCATCAAGTCATGCGGAACCTGTCATGGTTGCGCGACCGGACGGCCCGCACTGTGTTCGGGATCAGGGCACGCGACACCGCTGCAGGGGACGGACGGCGAGCGTGTCCTGCGCGCAATGTACTGCGGCGCCTTTGCGGACAGAACCGTCGTTCATGAAAGCCAGATTGCGCACATTCCGGACGTCATCCCGTATGACGCGGCTTCGCTGCTGTCCTGCGGAGTCATCACCGGCGTGGGCGCGGTGATCAACTCCGCGAAGCTCAGGCCTGGCGAGAACGCCGTCGTCATCGGGGTCGGCGGCGTAGGTCTCAATGCCGTACAGGGCGCGCGGATTGCAGGCGCTGGTCGGATCGTTGCCATCGATCTCGTTCCGGAAAAGCTGGAGGACGCACGGGCCTTCGGGGCGACGGACGGCATTCTGGCAAGCGACGGCGACCCGGCAGAGAAACTCCGTGCCCTGCTCGGGAAGGGGGCGGATGCCGTCTTCGTCGCGGTGGGCGCAACATCCGCTTTCGACAAGGCGCCGTCCCTGCTGGCGCCAGGCGGGCGGGTCGTTCTGGTCGGCATTCCTCCGTCCGGCGAACTGGCTTCCTACGACCCTGACATTGTCGCAAGCGCCGGGCAGATGCTGCTTGGTGCCAAGATGGGCGACACGGTCCTTGCCCGGGACATCCCCTGGTTGATCGAGCTCTATCTGCAAGGCCGCCTTAAGCTTGACGAGCTGATTACGGGGCGATGGAGTCTTGATCAGATCAACGCGGCGATCGCCGACACGAAAACGGGACGTGCCCGGCGAAACGTCATCGTGTTCCAGTAGCCGGCCTCCATCCGCAACGGAGCGTCCTGCGGGCGTGAACGCGCCAAGGCCGACGCCCATGCATCCTCTGGACCGGGACCGTGATTGGTGATTGGCTGACCTGGCAATTCCACGTCCACTCTTTGGGGGCATTCTTCCGTGCGACTTGATGATCTCGACGTGATCGTTACAGCCCCGCCCGCGCCCGGATGGGGCGGGCGCTACTGGATTCTGGTCAAGGTCACGACCGACGACGGCATCAGCGGATGGGGCGAATGCTACGCAAGCTCGGTCGGGCCGGATGCAATGACCGCCGTCATCCGGGACGTGTTCGAGCGGCACATGCAGGGCGAGGCGCCGGCAAATGTCGAGAAGATGTTCCGGCGCACGTACTCCAGCGGGTTCACGCAGCGCCCCGACCTGACTGTCATCGGTGCGTTCTCCGGTCTCGAAATCGCGTGCTGGGACATTCTCGGCAAGGCGCGGGACTGTCCGGTGTGGGAACTGCTGGGCGGCCGCATGAACGATCGGATCCGGGCCTATTCCTATCTCTACCCGCTCCGGCATCACGACCTGCCCAGGTTCTGGGGCGATGCGGACATGGCGGCGGAGTCGGCCCTCCACCTCGCGGACCAGGGCTACACGGCCGTCAAGTTCGACCCGGCCGGCCCCTACACAATGCGGGGCGGCCACCATCCGTCGCGCTTCGACATCGAAACCTCGGTTCAGTTCTGCGCGCGCATTCGCGAAGCCGTCGGGGCGCGCGCCGATATTCTGTTCGGCACCCATGGACAGTTCAATCCCGCGGGCGCAATCCGGCTCGCGCGCGCCATCGAGCCCTACGACCCGCTATGGTTCGAGGAGCCGGTGCCCCCTGACGCACCCGGACCCCTCGGCCAGGTGGCACGGGCGACCTCGATCCCGATCGCGACGGGCGAGCGGTTGACGACACGAACCGAGTTTGCGGCCGCCCTGTCACATGGCGCGGCGATACTGCAACCCGCACTCGGGAGAGCGGGCGGCATCTGGGAGGGGAGGAAGATCGCGGTCCTTGCCGAATCCGCCGGGGCGCAGCTTGCGCCGCATCTCTATGCGGGCCCCGTGGAATGGGCGGCGAACCTGCATCTTTGCGTCTCGATTCCGAATCTCCTGATTGCGGAAACCATCGAAACGGGGTTTCACGACAAGCTCATCAAGGGCACGATCCGTGTCGAGGACGGCCATGTCCCGGCGCCGCAGGGTCCGGGACTGGGCATCGACGTGGACGAGGCGCTGGCGCGGCAGCACGCCTATGCCGGTGACCGGCTGCATCTCGAAATGCAGGACGATCCCCCGCGCTATGATCGCACCCAGCTGTTTGAAGGCGGAGCGCCGGTCGGCAAGACACCGGAGGCTTGAAGCCAGTCTCGCGCCAGATTCGAGGGCGACCGCACGACCAGGATGCGCACCCGCCCCGCTGTCCCCGGCAGAGCAGTTGTCTCCGCGCGCTGCACTGAGGAACGTCGGGCACCGCCCGGGACATCCAAGTCCATCGGCTCAATTCGCGCTTCGCATGCGTGCCCCTTCGAAGCAGGGGCAAGAGGGATGATCGTCAACAGGCGGCGCCTGCAGACCGGTCCGCCTGCGCGTGGTGCGGGCGTCCAAGACCGCCTTCTCGCGCGCCCGGACCGCGCTCGCGGGCGCGACCCAGAACCAGGGAGACGCCACGGCCCGCTGCAGCGATCGCGCGGGCTGCAACGCTGCATATGCGTGTCGTCGACGCATGGGCGCGTGTTGCCGGCGACCTATCGCGCCTGCAGTGCGGTCAGCATTTCCAGGGCGCTGGCAAGCGGCATCGCCCGAACGCCCCCCTGCCCCGGCACGTCCCTGCTTTCGGCATAGACCAGTATCCGCCTCTCGGCGCCCAGTTCCTCGGCGGCGACATGGAATCCGCGCGTCACCTTGGATGATGTCGTGCGCTTGATCTCGATTGCCCAGAGAGCGCCGTCACGAAGTTTCAGGACCAGATCGATCTCCGCTCCGGCGGATGACCGGTAGAAGCTTGCCTCGGTCCCCCTCGGCGATGCAGCGATCAGGTTCTCAATGCAGAAACCTTCCCAGCTGCCCCCAACAACCGGGTGCCCGAGCAGATCTTCCAATGTCTCGATCCCGAGCAGCGCATGGGTCAAGCCGGAGTCGCGGATGTAGACCCTGGGGGACTTGACAAGCCTCTTGCCCGCGTTCGAATGCCAAGGCGGCAGCCGTCGAACGAGCATCAGGTCGACCAGCACATCAAGATGCCGTGCAACACTCTGACCGGAAACGCCAAGATTGCCGGCAAGCCTGGCCGCGTTCAATAGCCCGCCCTGTTCATGAGCAAGCATCGTCCAGAAGCGACGCAAGGTTTCTGCAGGAATCCGCAATCCAAAGGCCGGAATGTCGCGCTCCAGATAGGTCCTGATGAAATCCTCTCGCCAGGTCACGCTGGCCCTGTCGCTTTTCGCCAGGAAGCTCTCGGGAAAGCCGCCGCGGAGCCAGAGTGGCGACAATGCCTCCGAACCTGTTTCCGGCAGAACGAGAGGCATGAGCTCGTGGTAGCTGACCCGTCCTGCCAGCGATTCCGCGCTTTGGTGAAGAAGCGTCCTTGAAGCTGATCCCAGCAAGAGGAACTGCCCGGTTCGGCTTCCCTGCCTGCGCCGCCGATCAATCTGGCCACGCAACGTCCTGAACAGATCCGGCACAACCTGCACCTCGTCGATCACCACGAGGCGGCCAGCCCGTTCATCAAGGTACAAATCAGGTTCCTCAAGCACCTGACGGTCGGCAGTTCGCTCCATGTCGAGATAGACGGCGTCACGGCTGTCCGCGATCTCCTGCGCCAGTGTCGTCTTGCCAACCTGCCTCGGCCCGAGAAGGACGGCACCGGCCTGGACGTCCAAGGCATATTCAAGTGATCTCCTAAGGGTGCGCTCAATCATGCCTTGCATATACTCCATCAAATGGAAGTTTTGCAAGGTTTTTGAAGAAGCGCATTCCCCCTTTCCGCAAAAGGGCAAGGCAGCGAAGGTCGAATTGCGAGCGAGACCCTGCGGATTGCAAAGCCAATCGGCCACCCAAATGCTTGCGCCCTGCCCGAAGCCAACCGCTATTCCATTACATAGCCAAGCGCTCGATAGCCAACTCGTCGCTTGGCTGCCATTCTCGACAGGACGGGCACAGAACTGTCGACATAGTCGACGACCAGAACGTCCTTCTTTCCATCATGTTGTCGATGCAACCTGCCAACATATTGCGCCAACGTGCCTTTCCATGCGATCGGCATCGTCAGGAACAGGGCATCGAGCCGGGCGTCATCAAAGCCCTCCCCGACATAGCGCCCAGTCGCGAGGATCAGCCGCTCCTCCCCGTCACCGACCTTCAACGCGGCATGCGCAGCTTTCCGGTCTTTCGCGGACATGCCTCCACGGAACACAACCAGGTTTCTTGCGAACCGCGAAAACCGTTGCTGAAGGTATTCGAGGTGATCCTTCCGCTCGGTCAGCACGATCGGCGATCTTCTTGCCTCCAGTGAATTCAGCACATCATCGAAGATCAGATCGTTTCGACCGCTGTCCGCCGCCAGAGCGGCATAAATCGCGGACATGGACGGGCGTTCGGTCATGGCCAAGTCCTCAGGCAATTCAAACGCCGTGCAGCGTTCTCGGGCACGATGCAGAATGCCGCTTCGTACAGAGTGCGATCTTGCATCCACACGATGCCGTACAGGTCCGCACTGCATGAATATAATGGGATGATGCCCATCCTTTCTGGCGACCGTGGCCGACAATCCAGTGACATAACGCGCCTTGGATCTTCGGGCGACAAGTTCAAAACTCGGAGCGGAAATGTGATGACATTCATCGATGACCAGATTTCCGTAATCAGCAACGATGTCGTCGACCTCGCCTTTGCGGACCAGACTCTGAATCAGCGCGACATCGATCACACCGGTCGGCTTGCGTTTTCCGTCCCCAATGGTCCCGATCTGCTTCGGGTCGATATCGAGAAAGGAGCCCAGCCGCTCGACCCATTGGCTCAGGATTTCCCGGCGGTGGACCAAGACCAGGGCACTGCACGCACGATGCCCGATAAGGGCCGAGGCCACGACGGTCTTGCCGAATGCGGTCGTGGCGGCAAGCACGCCGTTGTCGTGCTTTGCCAGTGCATCGAACGCGAGCGATTGCTGTTGGCGAAGTTCGCCACGGAAACGAACCGTCTCCGGCAACGGGGTTCCGCCGACACGCAGGTCGTCCAGATCCACAATTGCGCCGCAGCCGGACAACAACCCGATGGCTTCGTCGCAGCAGCCGCGCGGCAGTGCAATGTGCCGGGGATGAACCTCGGCGCAAGACACAATTCGAGGTTTGCCGAATGTCGAGAACCGCATCGCCTGTGCACGATAGAATTCGGGGTTGGGGAATGCGGCCAGCCGCATCAGTTGAGCAATGATGGCGGAAGGAAGTTCCGTTCGGTCAACATAAACCTGATCGGCGACCGTCACCTTGACCTTCTGCGGCAGGGTTACATCAGGGTGACGTGACGCGTTGCGGCGCGAAGGACGCATTTTCCAGGGCTCGTCTGCGTGCTCGTCATCCACTGGTGTTCGTACGCCGAGCACCCGGCCGGACAATTCCGCAGTTTGGGCGAGATCGTAAACGGCTTCGGCAGACAATCTTGGCAAGGATGACAAGAAGGCCCACTGGTCATCATGAGGACTCATCTCGGTGTCGACAAAGACGCTGTTTCCGAACTTGCGCGCCCTATGCTGAAGCGGCAATGCGATCAGGTTCCCGAAGCCGCCATGCGGCATGGTGTCCTGGCTTGGGAAAAGACGGTCATAGGAGGCGAATCCAATTTCCGGTCGCCTCTCCATTGCTTCCGTGATCAAGGCCGACCCGAACTGGCGCGCGACCCGGGCTGACACCGGCTCCGAAAAGAAGATCCAGACATGGCCCCCATTCCCTGATCTAGATCGCTCCAGCCCTGCAGGCACGGCCTTTGCCCGACAGGTCTCGATCAATGCACTGGCGTCATCCGCCCAACACGCCTTGTCGAAATCGACCGCCAGAAACCAGCATGTATCGTCTTGCAGCAATGGATAGACTCCAGCGACAAAATTCCCGTCTTGGCCGCCACGCAAGTGCCTTTCGATGACGCCTGCGTCCGGTGGAATGAACTTCTGGTGAGGGCACTCTCGA
>JAJEAC010000058.1 GCA_022824315.1 Silicimonas sp. | reverse complement strand
ACTTCGACGACCCGTGAAATCAATGCGAAGTCTTTATGGGACTTACGTATATAATTCCCAAATATTGTCCCTTGCCTGCCCCATGGGCGGGACATAGTCTCCGCGCAAGGACTTGTCGGCATGGTGCCGGGGCTTCCGTTTCGCCTGGTCGGCAAGGCATGCAGAAAATGGAGGAGGGTACGATGGACAGGTTGAATTCCATTATTGACTCGATCAATGCGTTTGCGTGGGGACCGCCCATGCTCGGCATACTCGGCGTGACCGGCGTTCTCCTGACGCTGGGCCTTGTCTTCATGCCCTGGCGCAGGGTCGGCTACGGGTTTCGCCTCCTGTTTGACAAGGAGACCGTCGGCCAAGGCGAGGTCAAGCCGTTCAACGCGCTGATGACGGCGCTGTCGGCGACCGTCGGCACCGGAAACATTGCGGGAGTGGCAACAGCGATCGCGCTGGGCGGTCCGGGAGCGATCTTCTACATGTGGCTGATTGCGCTCTTTGGCATGGCGACAAAATATGCAGAGGCTGTCTGCGCCGTGACCTACCGTGAAGTGGACGCGACCGGCAAGTATGTCGGCGGGCCCATGTACTATCTGCGCAATGGCGTCGGCGAATTTGCCCCTGAACTCGGCAAGTGGCTTGGCATCGCCTTTGCGGTCTTCGGGGCAATAGCTGCGTTCGGCATCGGAAATGCGGTTCAGGTCAACTCCATGGCCGCCGCCCTTGGCGGCAGCTTCAATGTGCCGACATGGATTACGGGAATTGTTGTCGCTGCGCTGGCGGGATTTGTCATCATCGGCGGGATCAGCCGGATCGGCGAAGTGGCGGGCAAGCTCGTTCCCGCGATGATCGTGCTCTATGTTGGCGCGGCGCTCCTGATCATCATCATCAACATCACTGAAGTTCCTTCGGCCATCGGGATGATCTTCACCCATGCATTCACGCCAGCGGCCGCAACCGGCGGGTTTGCTGGCGCTGCCGTGGCGGCGGCAATCCGCTTCGGCGTTGCCCGGGGCGTGTTCTCCAACGAGTCAGGGCTGGGCTCGGCAGCCATTGCCCATGCGGCGGCACAGACGAACAGCCCCGTCAGGCAGGGTGTCATCGCGATGCTTGGAACCTTCATCGATACCATCATTGTCTGCACGATGACGGCCCTGGTCATCCTGACCTCGGGCGCATGGACCTTGACCGGCGCCGATGGCGGCGGGCTGACCGGTGCGGTTCTCACCGCGACCAGCTACCAGACGTCGATTGCCGGCGGCCAATACATCGTCACGATCGCGCTAGCGGTGTTTGCGTTCACGACGATTCTCGGCTGGTCGTATTACGGGGAGCGTTGCTGGCAGTACCTGTTCAGCGAGAGGAGCCTTCTCGTCTACCGAGTGCTCTGGATCCTGGCGGCGCTTGCGTTTGCGAACGTCAAGGTTGATCTTGTGTGGAACCTGTCAGACACGTTGAACGGGCTGATGGCGGTTCCCAACCTGATCGGCCTGATCCTGCTGGCGCCAATGGTGTTCAAGGTGACGCGCCGTTACTTCGAGGACGAGGGAATGCCGCTGGCGAGTCCGCTCAAGAAGGCCTGACCGCAGTGGGAGCGTGCACGGCGGGCAGAAGGCCTGCGTGCTGGGCCGAGTGCAGGTTCCGTCATGTGCCTTGGTGACATGCGTAACATCCACGCGGTGGACGCGAGGCACATGATGCTGCCGGTCGAAGCGCGGCTTGATCGATGGCCCCGCCCTGACAGGCGCGGGCACCAGAATTCCATTCTCGTGGCAACGCAGGTGATTGGGTCTCATCCCGCTTCCATCGACACGGAAGTGACTGCACGGCAAGCACGTTGCATGACGTGAATGCGACATCGGGGCGGACTCGCCGGCCCCCCGTTGCGCGCCGCGAGCGGCTGTCGGCCCTGACCTGTGAAGTCGAATGCCGGGATTTTCGCGGAGATCTTCGTGAAGGGGGACGGGACGTCAATCCGCCCTCCCTCACGCGGAGTTCCGGCTGCCGGTACCAGAGCCGAAGAGATGCCTTTGAGCCGTCCCATGCTGCCGTCGGCTTCATCGAGCCTGACGACGCTGCGGCCGAGGGCACGGCACGAATTTCCGTTCCGGCCCGAGACTCTGGGAAATTGCCATCGCCGTGCTCATGGTGCCGTCTCCTCCATGCCGGTTTGCAAAATGCGGCGACCGGAAGACTCTCCCCGGACATCCCGGCCGCCGCCCGCTCCTGGCTCCCGGTCGCTTCGCGGCGCGCGGCGGGTTGACGGCACGTGCGCCGGAAATCGGACGCCGAGTGGCACGAGCTTGAAACGCCGTGGAACCGACGGGACTGCGGCCCGAAGGGGGCGGGAAGCCGGGCGTGCGGAAAGGTAGTCAAGGACGGAGGTTCAAGGAATGGGACCGCGTGCCCGGCAAGGAGGTCATGGGCGTGGCCCTGATCGATCGGCCGGTCAATCTCCGCCACATCGTCAGCATCCCGGGGAACGTCTGCGGGATGCGGGACCGCCAGATCCTGCTACGGGCTGGCCCGGGACGGCACCGCATGGAGGACGGATCATGACCGGCGGCGAAGACAGGGACGGCTTGGGTGCGGGCGGGCTGCCCAAGACCCTGCCGGAACCAGCGTCCGGGCACCCTGCCCCGTGGGACCGGGTTCGCGCAAAGCTGTTGCATTTTCGTTTGCCGGACTGATGGAAGTTCGCCGGGCATTGACATCTTTCGGCACCGGCTACAGTTGAAAGGACATGGAATTCGGTCACATGAACGCACGGGGTCGAGGCGACATCGCAGGACGGTCGCCAGTCAGGATGTTCGGCATCGGGCGCGCAGCAACGGTGCATGCCATTCCGGCACACCGCCGTGGCGAGATCTTGGCCTTGCCTCGCAGGTTCCGGAGTGCGGTTTCCCGACTTTCGGTCGTGGCGGCCCTTGCTTCGATGTCGCTGTGTCCGGGAGTTGCAGGCGCGGACGACTTCTATCTGCGGGGCGGCCTCGGACTTGACTGGTCCCGCGACGCGGCCTTCACCGACATTGACTGCTCAAGCACCGTGCCGGCGGCACTGTACGGTTGCGGAACGGACAGTGACGGAGCACCCCGTCGCTCGCTCGGCGACTTCGGGAAGATGGCAGTGCTGGAACTCGGGCTCGGCTACGCACCCGAAGGCAAGATGCGCTACGAGTTGATGCTGGAACACCGGCCGAGCTTCAGCTTCGAGGGACGTGCGAACTTTCTCGCACCGGATCGACGGCAATCGGTGGCGGCGGACGTCTCCTCGGTGTCCGGCATGCTGGCGGCGTTTGCCGACTTTCCCGAGCTTGGGTCGCATGGACGAGCGGCGATCACGCCGTACGTTGGAACGGGCATCGGAGTCGTGCGCCACCGGATCGGCACGACCACCATGACGTTCCCGGCGACGGCGACGAGCGTGCGGGGCGGGAGCCGGACGGACCTGACCTGGATGGTGACCGCTGGCGTCACGTTGCCGCTTAACGAGCGGCTTGGCCTGGACATGGCGTGGCGCTACACCGATCTCGGCGAGGTCCGCACCGGGAGGGGCGAAGGCGGAGTGACCTGGCACGACGGCAGCCGCGAACCGATCGCGCTTGACCTGGCTCCCACGCGGGCGCGCATCCGGAGCCACGGTCTCCGGGTGGCGCTGCGGTACTCCTTCTGAGATCCTTTGCGGAAGTCTCGGCATTCGGCGTGACCCGGCATCGCGAATGCAGGGAGCAAGGCACGAAAGTCCCGGACGCAGACCGGCAAGTCCGCTCGGCGACGAGGCAAGGACAGCTGTTGCGTCCTGAAAAACTGGGAATCGTCACGCCGAAGTGCTCCGCCCGCATCACGGTCAAGAAGTGCCGCATGCCTCATTCGAGTTGCAGCGGGGTGGAGTCGATGCGGTTGCAATCCGAAAAGGGCCCGAAGCGGGGAGCGCGGAAAGGTCTGCGAATGCCGGACCGTTGGTCGGCCGGCGACAAAGGTCATCCCGAAAGACACAAGAAGATCGTGAAAGACAGACAAATTGCCACCAGACAAACGAAAGCGTCCATTCGGGTCTCGGCCCCGCTCATGGGGAAGCGCGACCGGACCCGAACGTGTGGTGACCCGCCGTTGCTTCCATCCGGCAGGGATGGCGACGGGTCGGGCGCATTCGGCCACGGCAGGCCCGAGGCGTCAATCCGGTTTCGGGCGCAGCAGCCTATGAACGGCGGTCCGTACCGGAGACGGGCGTGCGCATGGAACGCGGAAACGCGACTTGAGAGTGTCGACGGAGGAGCGGCTTGATTCAGGGCGTGCGGAAAAGTCAGCAAATGCCGAGCCTTCGGTCGACGGGATGGCTGGCGGCCCACGACATTGCACAATTCAGACGTCCTGACACCGAGGGACAGTCATGAATTTCCTGTGGCCCAATTCACCTAGGAAAAAAGGTCGTTGCGGGACTTTACCTGCAATTCAAGCTCGTAGTGGGCTCGCAATATTCCGTGAACCCTGATGTGGGGCTGAAGCCTCCGGACATTCGCACCGAAGCATAAAAACAAGGGGTCTGGCCTTCGGCGCACCAGCGGAATTCAAGAAAAAAGGGTTCAACAATGTTGTCAGCTTCACCCCTCGAGGTCAGGACATCTGCAATTAGCAAGAAGGTGATGGAAGCGATGAAATGGTCGGAGACAATTCGTGCAGATCGCATGGGGGGCAAGCATCAGTGACCAAACGGACTTGGTCATGGCGGGAACCAGTCTCAAGTGACAAGATGCTTATCCGGTCGCCAAGCCAGTTTCCTTGTCCTTGATCAAGGACTGGCTGGAACCAGCGTCTCTTTCGTGAATGCCCTGTTCTCCAAGGGGCCAGCGCATGCGGCACCGGTCGGTCTCCGCCGCATCAATCTTCTCGATGAAAGCCCAGGTGCGGGCGCAGGAAAGCATGGAACTCGGGAAGGAAACGTGCGACATTGACTTGTCTCCGATGATGTTACCTTCACAGAGACAAGCCCTTCGGCCAGCTTCATGCAAGCTTGTTGAGGGGCACCCGTCCAAAACCCTCAGAAAGTACGAGCGGAAACGACCGGTATCCCGTCAGAACTCTTGAAGACTCTCAGCTTGCAGAAGATGCGCGAGGAACAGATGTCGACGATCAACCTGCCGGCCACCTTCGCGCAGCGGCACCAGTCGTCGCGATCAGGGATGCGATCCGATGGGAAGCGACCGGTTCGCATCTTCGGTGCAAGGCTTCAAGACTTGGCGTGATCCCTTGCTGCCCCAAGGCCTCCCGGTGTCTGGCGTAGCGCGTACTTGAGCACGGCAAAGCCGACAATGGCCGAGAAAACCGAGCCGAGCAGGACGCCGAGGCGCACCTGGTCGAGCCGTTCGGCAGTCTCGAATGCCAGGGTCCCGATAAAGAGGCTCATGGTGAAACCAACGCCCGCGAGACAGGCGACACCGTAGACCTGCAGCCAGTTCGTGCCGTCAGGCAAGCGGCAGAGACCAGCCCTGACCCCCAGCCATGAGAAAGCCAGAACACCCGCCTGATTGCCGATGAACAAGCCAAGCGCAATGCCGAGCGGGAGAGGCGCTGCGAATGCACTCAGCGCGAGTCCCTGAAGGGAAACGCCCGCATTGGCGAAGGCAAACAGCGGAAGCACGAGAAGCGCCACCCAAGGGTGCAGGTCGTGTTCCGCAACCTTGAGCGGAGATGTGCCGTCCCTGGTCCGGATGGGGATCATCAAGGCAACCAGCACGCCTGCGAGGGTCGCGTGGACACCCGACTTGAGCACCGCCGCCCACATCACGATCCCGACGAGCACGTACGGCGTGATCCGTTGGACGCCAGCACGGTTCAGCGCGAGCAGCGCGAACCATCCCGCCGCCGCGATCGAAAGCGCCGCAAGCGATACGCCGTCCGTATAGAAGGCGGCGATGATGACGATGGCCGCAAGATCGTCAATGATGGCCACGGCGAGCAGAAAGATCTTGAGCGTCACGGGCACGATGCGTCCCATCAGCGCCAGGATGCCGAGTGCAAAGGCAATATCGGTAGCCGCCGGAATCGCCCAGCCACGGATGGTTTCGGGTGAGCCAAGGTTGATTCCCGCGTACACCAGCGCCGGGACCGCAATGCCTCCGGTGGCCGCGATGAGCGGCAGTGCCGCCCGATCCATGCTTGACAGGTGGCCCTCCAGGATTTCGCGCTTGATCTCGAGGCCGACCAGAAAGAAGAAGACAGCCATCAAGCCGTCGTTCACCCACAGGAGCAAGGGCTTTGCGATGGTGAACGTTCCGAGCTGCACCTTGATCGGGAGATCGAGGAAAGTCGCGTAGGCCGGTGCAAGCGGTGAGTTGCTGATCACGAGTGCGGCGAGGGCGGCGAGCATCAACAGCACGCTTGGCGCAGCCTCGCTCGCGAAAAGCTGCATGACAGGAGATTGCTGGCTGTCGTTTTGCATGTGTCGGCGCTTTCCTCTCTCGGTCGGGAGTTCATTGCACATATATGAGCGTTTGCCCGCAGCCCAAGTCCGCCGCGCCGCGCGCACATGGTCAATTTCGTCTCGGGCGCAAGGGCGTGCCGGAGCCGGCGAGTTGGCCGGGGCCGTGGGCAAGTCGCCGACCGGCGCTGTCGGCCCTATTTGACCGGGCTCGGCCCAACCGCCGTCCGCCCACAGATTCGTCACCTGCGGCGCCTTCTCCAGAGCATCTCCGGGATGACATCCGGAGCGCCGTCCCGGTCCTGCACCGAGGCCTCGTGTACCGCGCTGACGATCGGGATCTCCTCCACGTCCGCCGTGACGTGTCGCCTGATCCTCTTTGCGGCGTCGTGCCCCGATGGCCCGCCGCTCTGCGTCGCCTTCACCGACCGGCTGTCGATCGCGGCCGCCGTCGGCTCCTGCGAACGGTCCACAGGATAGCGCGCGCGGGATCGGAGGGCGTCCAGCATCCGTTCCGGAACGCCCGTGCGGCACCACTCGCAGAAACGGTTCTGGATAGACGTGGACGACGGAAAGCGCTTGGGAACCGCCCGCCACTGGCATCCCGTCCCGAGCATGGACCGGATCCCGTGAAGACCTCCCGCATGTTGAGCATCCGGGGGCGCCCCATTTCTGAAGGGGGCGGGACGAGCGGTTCGATGACGGACCATTTGGTATCCGTCAACACAGGAGCCCCCATGGATGGCGAAGGCCGGCTTCCCGCGGAGTTCCACGCGGTCGGCCACCAGCGATTGTGCCGGATGGTCCCGAAAGGACGCATCGGAGCACAGGTCGCTGTCAACGTCATCCCTTCCCGGCAGAACCGCGGGCGCGACATGGATGAACCTGCGGCCCGTTTCCAAGGCGCACGGCCAGCCACATTGGACGGCAGACGGATCGCGCACCTTGAAATGACGTGTGCCGTGCTCGGCGCAGGTTCGAAAGGAATTGCAAATCCGCTGAAATTGAGGCCTTGTTCACGGACTAAGTCTCAATCCATGGAGCATGTCATGAACAGTCCTCGGACCAGTGAAGAAGGGCCTTCCCAAGACCCTGATTTCCAGACGGATTTCGAACTTGGGCAAGACAACATCCGGCCGTTCGGCCTCGACATTCACAACCCGGTCTTCCTGATCTCGGGCCTGGTGATCATCGCCTTCGTGCTTCTGTCACTGGCGAACCAGGAGGCGTCGGCCGCGTTCTTCGGCTGGCTCCGGCCTCTTCTGACCAGCGAATTCGACTGGTTCCTGGTGATTTCGGTCGACATAATGCTCGTTTTCTGCCTGGCGCTCATCTTCCTGCCGGTCGGTTCGGTCCGGATCGGCGGCAAGAACGCCGCGCCGGACTATTCCTATCCCGGCTGGATCGCGATGATGTTCGCCGCAGGCATGGGCATCGGGCTCCTGTTCTTCGGCGTGCTTGAGCCAGTGTACTTCACCTTTTCGGAAGGCGGCAACGCCCGGCCGCTCAACATCGACACAAGCGAGCCCGGCAACGAATATGCCGGCATTGTCGGGACCGTCCACCACTGGGGCCTTGCCGGCTGGTGCGTCTACGCGGTTGTCGGTTTGACGCTGGCGATCTTCGCCTACAACAAGGGGATGCCGATGACGCTCCGTTCAGCATTCTATCCCATTCTCGGAGAACGGGTCTGGGGATGGTGGGGCCACGCGATCGACACGCTTGCGGTCTTCGCGACACTCTTCGGCCTGACGACGTCGCTCGGCCTTGGCGCGCAACAGGTGGCCTTCGGCCTCAACGTGATCGCCGGCATCGAGCCGTCCAGCACGCTGGTCGTCCTGCTGATCATCGGCATCACGGCCATCGCGCTCGGATCGGTGCTTTTGGGCATGGACAAGGGGGTCAAGCGGCTCTCCGAGATCAACATGGTGATCGCCGTTGCGCTCCTCGTTTTCGTTTTCTTGGTGACGGGGGCGGTGGCGGCGATAACGCGCTATTTCAGTGTCATGGTCGACTACGTGATACTTTTGCCGGCACTGTCGAATCCGTTCGGGCGCGAGGACACGAGCTTCCTGCACGGCTGGACGACATTCTACTGGGCGTGGTGGATCGCGTGGTCGCCTTTCGTCGGCATGTTCATCGCACGCATCTCCAAGGGCCGCACGGTGCGTGAGTTCGTCCTTTGCTCGCTGATCGCGCCGACGCTGGTTTGTGCGTTCTGGATGTCGACCTTTGGCGGTGCGGCCATCGACATGCTGAACGCAGGCGGTGCGGACGGCGTTCGTGCTACCGTGATCGACAGCTACAAGCCGGAAGGGGCGCTGTTCGGCTTCCTGAAGGAACTGCCGCTCAGCGGCATCGTCTCGCCCATAGCACTGGTCTTGATCGTGATCTTCTTCGTCACGTCCTCCGACAGCGGCAGTTTGGTGATCGACACGATCACGGCCGGTGGCAAGATGGATGCTCCGGTGTCGCAGCGGGTGTTCTGGTGCACGCTCGAAGGGCTGGTCGCCATCGCGCTGCTGCTTGGTGGCGGTCTTGTCGCGCTGCAGGGTGCGGCCGTCTCTACCGGCATACCCTTCACCATCGTGCTGCTGCTCATGTGCTGGTGCGTCTACGCTGCGCTCCGCACCGAAGAGCGCTAGGAAACCGAAGGGCCGGGGGCATCTCCGGCCCTTTCAATCTGGAAGAGTGCTGCGGAACGGATGAAGCGCGGTGCCACACGGCACGTCGGCGATGGTGTGCGCCGGAAGTCGTGAATGACGCAGTTCCCGGCTTCGGTGACAGGCGGCATCCCGTACGACCCAAGCGGATCACCGCCGACGGCTGCGGCCAGTTGGCCCGGCTTGGTCAATGGCACTATGAACCCGTGCCGGTCGGAGCCTTCCGATCCGGGAATTGTCACTTGCGGCAGCTCCCTGGGTCGAATGGCCTGGTTGTCGCCAGGACGATCTTCATGAGTCATTCGGTCTGGATCCCATCATCAAAGGCGATGTCAATTGTCGACTTGTCGCCTCCGGACCGTCGATGTTCCAGCCGTGTCCCCCCGAATGCAGAGCTTTCGATGGGGCTCATGTTCCTATGCCTTGCGTTCGGGTCGATCCCGAGACCGGCATGAGAGTTCAAGAATTCAATTGTCTTCCTCAGGTGGGCAAGGTCGAACTCGCCGGTGTGCAGTACGGCGATTTCAGGCGGGTACCGCCATCTTTTGACCACTCCCGCCTCTCCAGCGAGAATCCTCCTGGCGTCGTCCAGTTCGCCGTCCTGGGACAGAGCCGGTGACGGAAACTGGCTTGAAAGGCACACAAGGATGCAACAAAGGAAAATGCGCGATCTGGATCCGATGCCTTTCCGTTCACGTGAGCGCGGGCATGCTTGGCAGGCCGCCATGATCAAGAGTTGAACCGGCACGCGAACTGACGCATTCACCCGGTCCAGTGGCGCGGGTGTCCGGTGTCGACATGCACGAAGCCGGAATAGAGGCCGACGCCGCCCAGCCCCGTCCGCCGCGCCGCCCTGGCCAAGCGCGAAGGCCGCAGCCCGGGCAGCGAGATGTCCGCCGCCTTCGCGCGCAGGTGCAGCGAGTTCGCGGCGGCCCCCTTGCCCGCGCGGCGCAGCATCTCGTTGGTCTTCCTTGTCCGGAACCCGGAATGCAGAAGTATCTCGCCCTCGTGACCCTCAAGGACCGCCGCGTGGCGAAGACGGGCCAGGAACCGCAGCAGGTCGGGATCGACGGGCATCGAGCGGCCTTCGCGCCAGTCGCGCATGAACCATTCCAGGCGGCGCGCCTCGTCCGGGTCCAGACGGCCCCACCGCTCGAACCGGGAGGACAGGACCTCCCCTGTCTGCACGTGACGCAGCAGGAGGAAGGGCTCCGGATCTGGATCCGGCAGCCCAGCGGCCCTTGCGCCGGCCGCGAGGCCGGACAGGAGCCCGGCGACCGCGCCAAGCACCACGGCGCGGCGTCTCATCGGCCGTGCGGGCCGGGCACGGCCATGGTGCCTGCCGGCACCATCCTGCTTTCGCTCATCCTGCATCTGCTCGCTTGCCTGTGCCGCCGTTCCGGCGGTCGCTGGGGCGAAGAGGAGGCACCGACCTTTCCGAAGCGCAAGCCAATTGCGCATCCGATGCGAATTTCGTGACCAATGCGAGCCTGAGCGGGTTCCAGAAGGAAACAGACTGCGGCCCGCATGCATGAGCATCATCGATCCGCCCCCCAATGTGCCGATCATTGCCGTCCGGGCCGGCCTGTGTCAAGCCAGCCTGTCGCGGGCGCCGGCACCTCGCGCACTCTTGTCGGGACGGACCCGAGGTTGCCATTCGATCGAGATGGAAAGGGGGGCCGGTCGCCATTCGACAGAAAATCCCGACCCCGCCGCTCTGCGAAAGCGGCTCGCAGCGAAGGCACATGGAGAGACCCTCGCCAGGAGCGAACGCAGCAAGCCACCACGTGCTGCCGATGTCAAGACGACCCCGGACATGCGAAGCCGTTCGCCACGGGAATGGTCGGCGGGCATCCGGTCCTTTCACGACCGGAGGACGCCGGGCGGATGCCGATGACGACAACGACGATCAAGCGCCCTGACGCCGCCGCGTGGGACTCGCAGGTCATGTCCGAGAACGGAAAGGCCTGGCGGCAAGGCGTCAGGTCCTTGAGGGCAGCCGCGAAGATAGGTGGACTTCGCCAGCCGACCGATGTTTCCGGTACCCGGCTCAGACTCGCCGATTCTGTCCCGATCCTTTGCGGGACTGCCTTGAAGATGGCGTCTCTCGTGCCGCTCAGAGCCGTGTCCGCGCCTGACTGGCCGCGAGCGGAACGTGAGAGCCGCCTCGGGGCAGCGCAAGCAGGCATTTCGCCCTCAGGAGCAGCCGGCGAGTTGACATGATCGGGCACTGGCGACTATCTCGCCCGGGCCAGCCGGTCCGGCAGCGTCGCATGCTCCACATTCTCCGCTGCCGGAACAGGCCGACCACCGGTCGCCCGCGCCGGGGCACAAGCGGGCGCTTTCCCGAAGGGACGGGATTCCGGCCAATGGCGTCTTGGGAAAACTCGATTTTGCAAGACGCCGTGCCCGCCGACGATGACGTCCGGGTTCGACCCTCTCGGGGTTTCGCGACCGAACCGCAGCTGCAATCCGAGGAACCTGCTCCCTTGCGTCACACGGCTGTCCGGTTCGTTGGGTCCGGGTGCCCGGGACGTGCCCATGCAGCCGAACCCGCGCAACCATCGGGCCGAAGGGGCGGCCCCCATCCCGATTCGTTCCTGCATCGAACGCGGGGCCGCAAGCGACGTCTTTCACGTGCGTGGCTTGGGGGCAATGCGGGTCGCGGCGATGCTGGCCGACATGGCCGCTTGTGCAAGCGGGTGCCGCGACCCGGACCCGCTGCCTGAAGACCTCGGGCGAGGCGCAGGCAGCGAGCCGATTCGTGACATTTCACGCCAGAGCCGGGTGGTCAACGTGCAGGACGGTGGGCTCGAATGTCAAGCCGTTGCCGACCCCCCGGCCGTAGCGCCCAGTGGCGGAGCCACCGGGAGATAGACCTCGCGGGGGCGGGCGCCATGCATGGCGGGCACCCTGCATCCAGGTCCGGCACGGCGGCGTGTTCCCGGACGGCCTGGCAAGGCGAACGGCAGCCTCGGGGCTGCCTGAGGCGGCGAATCCGCCGCGCCGCCCCTGATGCCGGAGGCCTTGCCTTGCCAGATCGATTCTGCGCGCGCTTTCGCTCGACCGGAAGGCTGCGTTCAGGACGGCAATTTCGGATCAAGGCTCGATCCGGGACCCGGCGAAAGAACCCGGATGCATCCTCAACTCGCTCGGGTTGTCAGATTCCGGTCCTGACGCTAGGGTGCGCGTCGTTGGATGAAGTCACGGAGAGAGTGCCATGCCTGCCCAGATTCGCGTGGTGCGGCCTGAAATGACCGAAATCATCGAGCCGGCGATCCGCAAGCGTTACGCATACCCGCGCCACGCCCTTGCGTTCGATGTTCCCGCCGTCGCGGGCAGTTCAACGTCCCGCAGCGCCGACGCCGTGGCGGTTGGCCTGACGTGGGAGACCGGGCACGTCGTGACCGGTCTCCAGTTCGGGTCCAGCCGCGGGGAGCTGGACGACGCGCTGCGCGACTCGGCGGACGCGGTCAGGCAGTACTGCGACTACTGGTATCTTGTCATCCCGGAACCGTTCGTCGAGCGGGCCGAAATGCCTGACGACTGGGGTCTCATGTCGGTTGCCTGGAAAGGCGGAGTCCGGCTTGTGAAGCAGGCGCCCGAGCTGCCGCGCCTGCCGTGGCCGCGTGAATTCGTCGCCGGATTCGCGAAGGCGGCTTGTCGGCCATGAACGAAGGCGTTCGGGTTCCGGTGATCGAGACTGATGCGGGTGATGCCGGAGTGACGCATTCCCGAGGGAACCAGGAGGCTTTCTGCTGTGCTGCCCGGCAAGTCGCCGCGTTCGGCGCCAGCGACCCGAACGCTTTTCACGCTTTCATCGACCGAAAGCCGCCATTCGCGCCCTTGTGATGCCAGCGGATTGATCGAATCTGATTGCGGTGCGATTACGATGCCATGACGAAAACTCTTAACTGTTTGATAAAATGTCCATAATTTTGATGCCAATCACACCAATGACGAAAGCGAGGCGAACATGACCCGCATCCTGACCACGCATGTGGGCTCCCTGCCCCGAACACAGAAAGTCGTCGATTTCATCTTCGCACGCGAACGGACCGAGTCGATCTCGCAGGAAGACTTCGATGCAGCCATGGCCGAGGCGGTCATGGAAACCGTGAAGAAGCAGGTTGATGCCGGCATCGACATCGTCTCCGACGGCGAGACCTCGAAGATCAGCTACGCCACCTATGTCAAGGACCGCTATACCGGGTTTGGCGGGGACAGCCCCCGGAACGCGCCCGACGACCTGAAGCGGTTCCCCGGCTTTCTGAAGCGATTGGCGGATGACGGCGGCACACCGCAATATGCACGGCCCCTCTGCGTCGGAGAGGTCAGATCCAAGGGCCAGGGAGAACTGCAGAAGGACATCGCGAATCTCAAGGCTGCCATGGACGCGCACGGGGCCAAGCGCGGCTTCATGAACGCGGCGTCCCCGGGCGTGATCTCCCTCTTCCTGCAGAATGAATTCTATCCGAGCCGCGAGGCTTATCTTGCCGCGCTGGCCGACGCGATGAAGGAAGAGTACGAAACGATCGTTGCCGCCGGGCTTGACCTGCAGCTCGATTGCCCGGACCTGGCACTGTCGCGGCACATGCTATTCACCGACCTCTCCGACGAAGAGTTCGTCAAGGTTGCGGGGATGCACGTGGAGGTGCTGAACGACGCGCTGAGAGACATCCCCGAAGACCGGATAAGGGTCCACATTTGCTGGGGCAACTACGAGGGCCCGCACATCTGCGACATACCGATGGCAACGATGTTCGACACGCTCATGTCGGCACGAGCGCGCCACGTGCTGTTCGAGACCTCCAACCCACGCCACGGCCACGAGTGGGCCGTGTTCAGGGACCGCAAGGGCGACATCCCCGATGACAAGCTTCTGGTGCCGGGCGTTGTCGACACCACAACCAACTTTGTCGAGCACCCTGACCTCGTCGCGCAACGCATCGAGCGGTTCGTGGACATCGTCGGGGCGGAGCGCGTCATCGCGGGAAGCGATTGCGGGTTTGGCACCTTCGCCGGTTTCGGCGCCGTCGACCCGGACATCGCCTACGCAAAGCTGGCCGCTCTCTCGGAAGGCGCAGCAAGGGTCGGACAGGAGTAGAACGCGATGGATGAAACGCTGCTTGAACTCCTTCGCTCGGTTGACACGCCAACGGTCTGCAACGCCATTGAGGTTGCCGAAGGGAAGCGCGGCTTCGCACGGTTCACGCGTGGCACCGTGCTGTGCAGCGATCCGGGTGCCGGCGCGATCGTCGGCTACGCGCGGACGGCAAAGATCGCAGGCGGCGCCCCATCTGAAGAGCCGCCCGAGACCGTCAGGGCAATTCGCATGGACTACTACCGCCACATGGCAAGCGGTAGCCGCCCCGCACTCGCGGTCATCGAAGACCTCGATGGCGAACATGCCGTCGGGGCCTATTGGGGCGAAGTGAATGCAACCGTGCACAAGGGGTTCGGTCTGAGCGGCGCCCTGACGAACGGGGTCATGCGCGACCTTGGCGATCTTCCGGAGGGCTTCCCGGTGATTGCGGGTTCCATCGGGCCCAGTCATGGTTTCGTGCACGTAAAGGAGGTCGGGACGCCGGTCTCGGTCTTCGGGCTGACCATCGCCGATGGCGAACTTGTCCATGCAGACCGCCACGGCGCGCTTGTCATCCCAAACGACTGCATTGAAGGGCTCGCTGAAGCGATCAAGAAGATGCAGGAGACTGAACAGATCGTCCTGTCTGCGGCGCGCGCACCGGGATTTGACTTCCAAGCTTTCGAGGAGGCCTGGACGGCGTTCGAAAAGGCCCGCGTCTAGCCCAGTCGCGACCTCGTTGAGAGGTCCGCTTCAAGAGGCGTCAACCGGCGGTTCCAGAGTTCTCGGCGTCGGCACGAATCGAGGTCTTTCAAGCGCGGTCAGTGCCTCGGAAACGGAGCCGCGCATGCCGACCAGATGGTTGAATTGCGCATCGCACCCTGCCACTGGCACTGGGTAGCTGCGGATTTCGGCCTCGATGAGCTGCCGCGCGGCCTCGAGATTCTCGGACGCAGCAGCCAGGCAATCCTGATAGGTCATGGTCATCTCCCGGTGTTGGGCACGTGGCATCTTGGTCGCTGTCCCTTCAGGAATCCCGATCAAAACCGCGCCAGACTTCCGTCGGCACAAAGACGTTGCCTGCTGCCAGCTTGCGAGCCGTTCGGACAAGCCCGGCCCAGTTCAACTCGAACTGATCACCTTCCCGCGAATAGTCGATCACGACCTTGAGCTGACCCATCGGGTGCTCGAGAGCGAGGCGCGCCGGAGCGGAGGGCAACGCCTTGAGGAGCCCTTCCCCCACGGTGCCTGGACACAACAGGCAGGCCGCCATGCATTGCGACCCGGTCACGGCAAGGCTCGGATGCGTGCTCCAAGGCATGAAATATCGAGTTGCCGCGGAACCTCCCGCTACGGCAGAAGCCAACAGGCCGAATTTCGGCGCGACGGACTTTGAGGCATCCCCCATCCCCATCCGCCTTGCCGCCTCCAGCCGGATCGCTTCCATGCGTTCGAAGAACTCGCGGTTCTCGTCCAGATCGGCCGCGCTTTCATGACCGCTCAGGCCGAACGCCTCGGCGCGGGCGATGACCATGGGCATGGCCACGTCCATGCATGTCACGTCAATGCCATCGACTCGGTCAGTCCGCGAGCCCGTTGGAAACATCGCTCCCGTGGCGCCGCCGACCGTGTCCATGAACTGCAGCTCGACCGGGGCCGCCGTGCCCGGAACACCGTCAATTTCTGCATCGCCATCATACAGGACCGAACCGTCCTTCATGCATACCTTGGCAAGGACGCGCGCGCCCGTGTTCACTGCCCGGATTCTCACTTCGGCCGCGTCTCCGTACGCTGGCACCAGGCCCATCTCTATTGCGGCGGGCCCCACGCCGACAAGGATATTGCCGCAGGTCGGCTTGAAATCGACCAGGCAATCCTCGACGCTGACCTGCGCGAAGAAGTAGTCGACGTCGGCCCATTCGTCCTCCGAAGGAGACAGCATCGCCACCTTAGTCGTCACGGCGGTCCCGCCACCGATCCCGTCGATGTTGATCGGATGTCCCGAGCCCACCATCGCAACGAGCACCGACGCGAGTCGATCCAAGTCCTCGGGCAACTGGTCGCGCTTGAGAAAGGGTCCGCGCGAAGTGCCTCCTCGCATGAACAGGAATGGAATGCCCGTTTGTGTCATGTTCCGCTATCTGGGTTGTTCGCTTCAAAGTGCACGCTGAGCAGAATTTGCCAAGGGACCCATTCAAGCCAAGACTCAGGCATTGCGAACCTCAGGACGTGGTCAGCAAAGACAGGCAGGCCAGGTCTAGCCATCCGGCATGGCAAGGTCGGGCAACCGCCCCGCATTTGAACAAGGACATCACGACGGGCACGATCATGCACGCCTTGTGGCAGGCAGAATGGAGATGCAATCAAGCACAAAGAGCGATGAAGGCGGAAACTGCGGAAAGGAAAGATTCTTGCGCCATCATGTGAGCGGCCAGGGCAGGTCCGCGAACGACTGCAGAAGCCCCGGCGGGAAGTCCCGGTTCAGCAGCCATGCCATGAAGCACATGAAGACGATCCCTGCGCCGGTGTAGGCCGCCGCGAAAACCACTGGCCGACCGGCGCGATAGTGGATGAACGCGAACAGGAAAAGGGCCAGTGCAAGGATGAAACCAAGGAGTGCCGTCAGGACCAGGAGACCCGCAAACCAGGCCAGCGTCGACCAAAGCCCGTGAACATCTTCCCGGTTTCCGCCTGCATCCCGATCCGCGAACAGGGCATGCGACTCAGGGCGGACGATCATTTGAACCAAAAGAATCAGCGCTCCAACAATTGCCACTCCCGAGACGAAGCGCGGGAAGACCCGATCAGCCGCCGCGTAATCCGGTATCAAGGACGCATCGACAAACGAGATCAAGAGATATGCCAGCACCGCCAGCAGGAAGATCATCGGCGCCTTCTTCTTTCCGGACTTGACGGCGCCCTCGGCCATGATCATCTTTGCCTGCCTCAGTCCGACAACAATCGAGATCAGGGTGATGATGATAAGCACGATGACAATCGGCGAGAAGATGTAGTCGATGCCCTCGGCAAATCCCTTCCGAAACCTGGATTGCGCGATCTGAACGGCCTGGTTCGCGTAGGTCTCTGCGGGATTGGACAGGACGAACCCGATCAGGAACGCCGGACGCGACCAGTCAAAGCGGCGCATCATGATTCCCAGGAACCCGATCACGAAGAGCGCCACGAGGTCCATCAGGTCCTGGCCCGACTGGAAGGCCGCGAAGGCGATGATCATGAACAGGAACGGGGCCAGCAGGCTGAAGGGAATTGTCGTCAGCCGCGCAATTCCGCCAGAGGCGCCGATGCAGATCAGCGTCCCGACAACGTTGGCCAGCGCCAGCAACCAGACGATCGCGTAGGTGATGTCGAGATTGTTCTTGAGCATCGAGGGTCCGACCTCAATGTTGCCGGATCCCAGGAGCGCGATCGCGCCAATGAAGATCGCCATCGACCCTGAACCCGGAATCCCGAAGAGAAGCGTGGGAACAAGGCCGCCGCCTTCCTTCGCGTTGTTGGAACTTTCGGGACCGATCACGCCACGAATCTCGCCGCTCCCGAATCTCGACTTGTCCTTCGTGGTCTGGACGGTGTGGCCGTAAGCGATCCAGTCAACGACGGAGCCTCCAAGTCCGGGGATGACCCCGACAACGACGCCGATGATCGAACAGCGAACGCTGAGCCAGGCGTTTGCAAGCCAGTCGCGGACGCCGCGCATCCAGCCACCGCCGAGGACCGAGCGCTCCGAAATGGCTCGATCCTGACGCAGCAGTGCGACAATTTCCGGGATCGCGAAGATCCCCAGACCGACGATCACGAGCTTCAGTCCGTCAACCAGATAGGGCAGCTCGTAACTCGCCATTCGGAGCTCGCCGGACGAGTCCCCCTCGCCGATCGTGCCCACCATCATGCCGAGACCGGCAGCCACAATGCCCTTCAGGGCCACGCGCCCGGCGAGAATGCCCACCATGGACAGGCCGAAGACCGTGATCATCAGGAGTTCCGGCGTCCGAAACTCGAGCACGATCGGTCGCGCAACAAGAATGAAGAGTGTCAGGAACGCCGCACCGATCAGGCCGCCGAACAGCGATGACGCAAACGCCGCCGAAAGGGCACGGGCCGCCTCCCCTTTCTTCGCCATCGGAAACCCGTCAAGAACAGTCGCCTGAGAGGCCGACGATCCGGGAATTCCCATCAGGACGGACGCGAACGTGTCGGAAGTCGGCACCACGGCGACCATGCCGATCATAAGTGCGAGACCCAGGACCGGGTCCATTCCGAACATGAATGGCAGGAGAAGCGAAAGCCCCGCAATTCCGCCAAGACCTGGAAAGACGCCGACACACAGCCCCATCACGACGCCGAGCACGAGGTAGCCCAGGACAATCGGCTGCAGGATCAGGCCTGCGGCGCTGCCGAGGGCGGGAAGCGCGACTGACAGAATGTCCATGTGCCCTGCTTTCGGTTCTGTGGCCCCTTGAATTCAGCGACACGCCCCGGCCGGCAATGCCGGCCGGGGTGCAAGGCCGGAGCCCCTACAGCGAAACGCCGTAACGGTCCAGCAACCACTTCACGACAAATGCCTTTGCTGATTCCGGCACCTGGGTCGCGCTCGCGAGCGCGCCTGCCGCCTCAGCGCCGGTCATCTGCGGATAGACGCCAAGTCGGCCCATCGAGATCTCGGCAAAGTCTGCGCGGGCCTTCACGGCTTCAAACGCATCCGAATAGGTGGCGATTGCGTCTTCGGGCGCCCCTGCCGGCAGGAAGACCATCTTCTGTGCCGGGAAGCCTGCCACGAAAAATGCCTTCCACGCGTCCCACTGTTCGCCGCTCGTCTCGCAGCCAGGCGTCGCGTCGCACACTTCCTTGAAGGTTGGCATGTCCGGGAAGGTCGGATCGCGCACGATGTTGCCGCTTGCGTCGAGAGCGCCCCAGCTCATCATCGGCACGGCAGTACCAGCCTCAACCAGAGGGGTAACGCCTTTCAGATAGGAGGACGAGGTCTGGTAGTCGATGTTGGCCTCGCCACGCTCGAACATGAGCCGACCGTCTCCGCGCCCCTTGATTCCAAAGACTGGCTCCACGTCAAGGCCAAGCATCTCCCACGCCAGAAGCGGCACGAGGTCAAGCCGGGTCGCACCCTGGCTGCCGTAGATGAAGTCGGTGCCCTTGAGACCGCTGGCATCAAGCCCGTTCATCATCCCGGCCAGGTCCGGCGGCAGGTAGGCGACGCCTCCCGTACCGGAAGCCAGGACAACGTTCCAGTCACTGTACTCGTAACGCACCCGGGGGTCGCCCAGGAGATACGGGAACTGCGTGGAACCTGAGGAACCGAAGATCAGCGTACCGTCCTTGTAGGACTGGTTCTGGAACCAGTTTGCGCCTTTCGTCGAGCCCGCGCCCGGCATGAACTTGACCACGACCGTGGGACTGCCGGGGAGCGCCTCGCTCAGGAGCGGTGCATAGAAGTTGGCCCATTTGGCCGACCCGCCGGTTTCCGAGAACGGAATGATCCATTCCACCGTCTTGCCTTTCAGGTCGATGCCCTGACTGGAGGCCATGGCCACCATGGCAAGGGTAGCAGATACGGCCGTAACGAGGCCAAGCGCCGCGCGGCGCAAGTAAGTCTTTGGGTTCATTTTCTCTCTCTCCCTGTTGGACTGGTGCACGTGCATCCAATCGCAAATCGCGGGTTACACTGTTTGGACCGATGGCCGCAAGGCGAGATATCGGAGACTTGGGTTGTACAAGTTTCAAGCGTCAGAACGCGACCTTGTCGCCGCCCTTGAGCCCGAGCCTTTCGCGCGCCTCGTCAGGCGTTGCAACGTCAAGGCCCAGCGCTTCGACAATCGTGCGAATCTTCTCGACCTGCTGGGCATTCGATACCGCGAGTTCACCTCTGCCGATGTAGAGGCTGTCCTCGAGACCCACGCGAAGATTGCCGCCAAGCAAGGCGGCTTGCGTGGCCATGTTCATCTGCTGCCGTCCAGCCCCCAGCACTGACCACTCATAGTTCTCTGGCCCGAAGAGCTTGTCGGCCATTCGGTTCAGGTGCTGCAGGTTCTCCAGCTCCGCCCCTGCGCCCCCGAGAATTCCGAGCACGAACTGGATGAAGAAGGGCGGCTTGATCATTCCCTGGTCGACAAACCACTTGACGTTGTAGAGATGGCCAAGGTCGTAGCACTCGAACTCGAACCTCGTCCCGTGCTTCTCCCCGAGTTCCTTCAGCGCGTACTCGATGGTGGCAAACGTGTTCGGGAAGATGAAATCTCGGGTCATGGCCAGGAATTCCGGCTCCCAGTCGAACTTCCAATCCTTGTACCTATCCAGCATCGGGAAGATGCCGAAGTTCATTGACCCCATGTTGAGGGACGCCATTTCCGGGCTTGCGGATGTGGCGGCAGCGAGGCGTTCGTCCATCGACATGCCAAGCCCGCCGCCGGTCGAGATGTTGATGACGGCGTCGCTCGACTGCTTGATGACCGGCAGGAACTGCCGAAACGTCTCCGGCCGTGGATCGGGCTTGCCGGTCTCGGGGTCCCGTGCATGGAGATGGATGATCGACGCCCCGGCCTCGGACGCATCGATGCTCGCGCGCGCAATTTCGGCCGGCGTGACGGGCAGGTATTCTGACATGGTCGGCGTATGGATGCCGCCGGTCGGCGCGCACGTGATGATCACTGACTTGGACATGCTGCCGTCCCTTCTGCCTATAAAGTTCCCTGCATGCGAGTCGATTTCCGGGCCTAAGCAGCCAATCCTTCCGGGAATGCCGCCCCTTCGATGTCGCGATAGTATCGCTCAACTGCCAGGCCGCGCCGCATGCAGGGCAGACCGAACACGGGTCATGAACGCGTTGTCAAGTGCCGCGCAACATGCTTTAGTCCGCAGATAATATTTCTGGGGAGGAAGTAATCCAATGAACATGATGAAGACAATGGCGGCCGGAGCAGCCGTCACCATCGGCGTCGCGACTGCGGCCCATGCCGATTGCGGGATCGCGAGCGGCGACGTCCGCGTCCTTGCAAACGACTTTCCGGCGCTTCACGCGGTGGTCAGCAAGGCCGAGGAGTGCGCCAGTTCAACGGTCACGTTTTCGAAGAACCACACGACCGAGCATCGCGACATCCAGGTCGCGGCCATGACAGCGAACCCGTCAGAATACACGACGGCGATCGTTGCCAACTCGTCCGTCGTGCCGCTATTGAACGGCGGGCTCATCCGACCTCTCGACGATCTGGTTGCCAAGCACGGGCAGGGCCTCAAGAAGAACCAGCTGATCACCATCGACGGCAAGATCATGGCGATCGCGTTCATGGCCAACGCCCAGCACCTCGTGGTGCGCAAGGACATCCTGGACGAGGTCGGATTGGACATCCCCGAGACCTACGAGGACGTTCTGGCCGCAGCCGAGGCGATCGAGGCAGCCGGCGTCATGGAGCATCCGTTCGCAATGCTGACGATGTCTGACTGGAATCTCGGCGAGGAGTTCGTGAACATGTACCTTGGACATGGCGGCGAGTTCTTCAAGCCAGGCACGGCGGAACCCGCAGTCAACAACGAGAAGGGCGTCGCGACCCTCAACATGCTGAAGGCGCTGGTCGAATACTCGAATCCCGACTTCCTGACCTACAACACGGGAGTCGTCGCACCGATCTGGGAGTCGGGCAATCTCGCCATGGCACAGATGTGGGGTTCGTCGATGGGCCAGTTGCTTGACGACGAAGGATCCACGGAAGAGGTCGTCTCAGGCACGCTTCCGGTCGGCGCAATGACCGTTGCCGGCGGAACCACGCCGGCGTCGAGCCTCTGGTGGGACGGGTTCACCATCGCCGCGAACATTTCTGACGAAGATGCCGAAGCGACGTTCCTGGCGATGCTGAACGGCATCTCCAACGAGATGGTCATGGAAGAAGGCAACAACGACAAGGCCGTCTGGCTGATGGACGCCTACAAGCCGGGCATGGCCGCGGCCGGCATTGCCGCGACGGCTGCGGCAGGTGCCGAACCCTATCCGATGCTGCCTTACATGGGACTTCTGCACGGCGCGTTCTTCGCAGAACTGCCGGACTTCCTGCAGGGCAACGAGAGTGCCGAGCAGACGCTTGCCGACATTGAAGCCGCCTACATCACGGCAGCCAAGGAAAAGGGCTTCCTGCAATAGACCTTAGTCGCCGGGGCCGGCATGCCGGCCCCGGCACCCAAAACCGGTTCGCCTGGGAATTCCGAGACGCACGCTCCTCACAGGCCCCGGAGTATGGACGGTTTCAGTGAAGCACAAGACCTTCTTCTGGTTCATACTGCCCTCGCTTGCCGCGATGCTCCTGTTCATCGCGATGCCGCTCGTGTCCGTCACAATCCAGTCGCTCTTCGTCGAACACGACCAGGTTCTGGTCGAGGTTGAGAACTGCACGCCGTTCAAATGCGAATCGTCCGTGGCCGTGGACCAGGAGGCAACGGCAGTGCTCCGCGAAGAGCGCCCGCTCGGCCAGTTCAACGGGCTCGGCACATACACCAATCGAAGCCACCTCGCCTTTGCCGAAGTAGGCGAGGCCTGGAACGCTTCCGGGAGCCTTTACGACTTCGGTGCGCAACTGATGAATCTGCCTTTCTACAAGGCCCTTGCCTTCACGATAACCTATACGGCGGTGGTGACGCCATTTGTCATCGTGCTGGGCTTGGCGATCGCACTTGGCGTCAACGCGTTGCCGCAACTCGTGAAGGGCCCGACCATATTCTGTTCGCTTCTGCCGATGATCGTGACTCCGCTCATCGGATCGCTGATCCTGTTCTGGATGGTGGATGCCGATGGAATCCTGGGGGCGGCGCTGCAGAGGATCTTCGACGACGACCAGCTGTCATTGAAGGCGTCCCATTCGCTGACATGGATCATGCTGATCGTCTACGGCATCTGGCATTCGGCGCCATTCAGCTTCATCGTGTTCTATGCCGGGCTGCAAACAGTGCCGCAGGAAACGCTGGAAGCCGCTCAGATCGACGGCGCCACGAGATGGCAGCGCGTGCGTTACGTGGTGGTGCCCTACATGACGCCGCTCGTCGTCTTCATCACGCTGATGCAACTGATGGACAATTTCCGGGTCTTCGAGCCGATCGTGGGCTTCTCGGCCTCGGCCAAGGCGACTTCGCTTTCCTGGATCATCTTCAACGACCTGCGCGGCGGGGACATACAGCTGTTCGGCAGCGCCGCGGCAACGTCACTGCTGACAATCCTTGGCGTCGTCGTCCTGCTGATGCCGGTCCTGATCCGCACCTGGCAGGAATTCGGCAGAAAGGTGGTTTGAAGGATGGCCTCCGTAGCACAACGCCGATCTCCCGGCCTCATCTTCTTCTCCACTGCTTTCATCGTCTTCTGGCTGATGATCGCGACTGGCCCCTTCATCTGGACGGTCTGGGGCTCGTTCAAGGTGCAAGGCGACTTCTTCTCCAAGACCGACTGGCGCTACGCGCTCTACGGCGTCCGCACGATCACGGAGACTGGCGACGCTTTCACCGGGAACGGATATTTCGGCGCATGGATCCAGCAGGAATTCTGGAGAAACGCGTTCAACACGGTGATCGTCGTCACTTTCACGGTCATCATCTCGCTGACCATGGGCACGCTTGGGGGCTACGCCCTTGCGCGGTCGGGATTCCGCTACGCGTTCTGGCTGCTGATGGCGGCGCTGGTCTTCCGTGCGATGCCGCACATCACGCTGGTCTCCGGCTACCTTCTCCCGTTCTTCGAGTGGAACCTCTGGGGACATCTGCCGACCACGATCATCGTGCTCGTTGCCATCAACCAGCCCTTCACGCTCTGGATGCTGCATTCCTTCTTCCTGAACATTCCAAAGGACATGGACGAAAGCGCGCTCGTCGACGGCTGCACGCGGCTCCAGGCGTTTCGCCACGTCATCATCCCGGTGATGTGGCCCGGCGTCATCACCACGGGCCTGTTCAGCTTCCTCCTGGCCTACAACGATTTCGCGGTAACCTCGGTGCTGCTCAGCCAGGAAAACCAGACAATGGTGCCCAAGATCGCCAGCTTCCTCGGCACCGTGCGACAGCAGGGCCAGGTCATGTTCGCCGTCGCCGCGGTGGTTTCGGCCATGGTGCCGCTGTTCTTCCTCGTGCTGTTCTTCCAGCGCCAAATCGTCAGCGGCCTGACTACGGGCGCCGTCAAGGGGTAGAGAAATGTCGCGCGACCATCACCCTGCGAGACCGCTCGCACGTCGGCACATGCCCTCGGACTTCGACATATCCATCGAGAAATACACCGGCGGCAGGCGCGTGCGGATTCCGAACGACTACGGGCCTGAACAGGACATGCGGGGCTTTGACGGCTACCGCAACGTCATCGATTACATCGTGCGGATCACCCACAGGATCTGGGAGAGCGCAGATCACGCAGGCGCACCTCGCGACGTGGAATACATCGACGCCTGCTACGCGCCGAATTCAATGGTCTACGACGACTACGGGCTGCAGCGGGGCAGCAGGAAGATCATCGACGACACGCATCACACGACCGGCGCCTTCCCAGACATCATTCTCGATGCGGAAGAAGTGATCTGGGCCGGCGACGACACGGCGGGATTCCACACATCCCATCTGACTCGAATCACAGGAACCAACACCAATCCGAGCCGCTACGGACCGCCGACAGGAGCTCGGGTCAGCGTCCCGGTCATCGCCAATTGTGTAGCTCTCGAAAACGACATCTTTCTTGAGCACGTGCTGTACAACACGTCGGCAATGCTCAAGCAGCTTGGCCTCGACCTCTGGGAAGAGGCCGCACGACTTGCCGCTGACCCGCCTCCGGGCTGGCCACGGGACCAGATGGTTTGGGACGGTTTGCGAACTGCCGCAGCGCCCGCCAAGCCACTGTCAAAGACCGAACCGGTCGACGGTTTCGACCCCGATGCCTTTGCACGGTCGATCCATGACAACGTCTGGAACGGGGACGGCTCGGCCGTGGCCTCACACTATCATGCCGACATGCGTTTCGAGGGAACGACCGATCGGGAATTCACCGGCACTGACGCCTATCGCGATTATGCAAACGAGCTGCGCGGCGCCTTTCCGGACCTAGCACTGCAGGTCGATGAAGTCTACTGGATGGGGAATGACGCCGACGGCTGGCTGATTTCCACGAGGTGGAGCGCGGAAGGCACGCACTCCGGCAACACGATCTACCGCGAGCCGACCGGCATGCACTGCCAGATATGGGGGATCACGCAGTGGCGTGTCGAAGACGGGCGTGTTGTTCGGGAATGGCAGCTCTTCAACGAGTTTGACCTGATGATGCAGATAGAGGGATCCCGCCATGGATGAGCACGCCCTGCAGGACGCCAAGCGTCTCGTCCTTGACCACTACGAAGCGGTCGATGCCGCGGCCCCGGGCCAGCTGGCCACGGCCTACGCACAAAACACGGTGCCAGACATGCTTTGGCGCGGCATGCATCCTTTCAACGAGCAGACCGGGGCCGACGCGGTCGCCGAGGCGTTTCTTGAACCCTTGGCAGGTGCCATGGGACCGTGGCAGCGGCGACCGGACATCTTTTTTGCCGGCATGAATCGCATGGCGGGCAAGCACGGTCTCTGGGTGGTGCAAATGGGCCATCTCATGGGCCTTTGGGACCAGCCGTTTCTCGGCATGCCGCCAAGCCGCAAAATCGCGTTCCTGAGATACGTGGACTTCCACAGGGTCGAAGACGGAGCGATCATGGAAGCGGCCTGCTTCACCGACCTCATCGCCCTCGCCTACCAGGCCGGACTCCAGCCGCTCCCGCCGCAGACCGGGGCGGCGATCCTGACGCCGGGACCGCGAACCCATGACGGGTTGCTCCATGGCGTGCAGGATCCGGCAGACGGGCAAAAGACGATCGAGCTCATCGACGGCATGATCGACGAACTGATAGACCTCGGGGCTGCTTCGCCGATCGAGCATCTCAAGCGCTGGTGGCCGCCTGACATGTGCTGGTTCGGTCCGGGCGGGATTGGCGCAAGCGCGTTCTTCAAGGGTTATCATCGCGGCCACACGATTCCTTTCGAAGAGGGATTGGAGTTCATCAGGCATAACGGACATGTAACGAGGCTTGCCGAAGGCAACTATGGCGGCTTTTTCGGCTGGCCGAGCATGACCATGCGTCCGACGGGCGGGTTCATGGGCATGCCTGCCAACGACAGGCCGAGCGACATGCGCATCGTCGACCTTTACAGGCGCGAAGGCGACCTGCTGGCCGAGAACTGGATATTCATCGATCTCCTGCATTTCTTTGCCATGCAGGGCATCGACATACTCGAACGTCTCCGCGAAGTGCCCCGAACTTGAGCGAATTGCAGAACGCAAAGGCGGTCGTGCGCGCCTTCTACGACGCGCTCGACCGTGCCGGACCGTCTGAAACGGCCGACGCCATGGCCAAGCACTGCGCACCCGATCTCGTGTGGCGAGGATTCCATCCGTTCAACCAGTTCCTTGGGAGCGAGCAGGTAGCCCAACAGTTCTGGGTGCCGCTGAAGATCTCGTTGACATCCTTGCAGCGCCGTCTCGACCTGTTCTTTGCCGGACGCAACCAGATCGACGGATTCGAGACGGTCTGGGTCGCGACAATGGGGCACCTGGTGAACACTCCGTCGCCTGAAGGCAACGGCTTCTCGGCCAAGCTACGCGGCAACCCGCACGCTTCGCGACCGAAGGCCGGTTCCCGGCCCCTTGAGCAGTTGCAGCACGTTGCGGGCGGCGTTGACGTCGCGGTCAAGCACGAGACCGCAGGCGTCGCAGCAGTGCACCCTGTCCGCGAGCGTCTTCGGCCTGTCCGGCTCCGCCCCGCATCCGCTGCAGCGCTGGGAGGTGCCGCGCGGGTCGACCAGGACCACGGACCCACCGGCGCTTGCAGCCTTGAAGGTCAGCATGTCCCGCAACTGAGTCCACGCGGCGTCGTGAACCGACCTGGCCGGGAAGGAGCGCTTCAGCGCGTCCATTCCCAGGTCCATCCGTTCACGCGATGCCGGGAGATGCAGGCCGTGAGAGAGCTTGTGACAGCTGCCCGCAGGGTCTCCAGGACATGGAACTGGTCCAGGATGTACGTCACCCTGCCGCGGCCGAAGACCCTGTCCGCCGTGTTCTCGATCCATGGCGCGCCGTCCGAGACGACCACGATCTCCCGCGCCTCCGCGCCTCGCCCGTCGGCGCGACCGCCTCGCGCTCGAAGCGCACGGCCTCCTGTTGGGTTTCAGGATGTTTCGGCGGGGAGGGTGCGATCTGTTTCGGATTGGATCGTCGCCTGATTGCGTGGAAACCGGAATAATCCGGAACGGCTGATTTCTCTTTCCCGGCAGCATTTTCCCGGCAGCTTCACGGATGTGTCCGCTCTGCGTGGCGGGGTTGTTGATTTTCGGGATTGATCGCCTGGGCCG
>JAJEAC010000100.1 GCA_022824315.1 Silicimonas sp. | reverse complement strand
GTCGGGAAGCGCCATGCCCGCGCAGAACGCCGGCTTCCTTTTGCTCTTTTGTGGGCGCAGAATAGCAGCTGACCGTCACTCGGCAATGCGTCAGGTCAGGAACATGCGGAACCAATCATTCCAACGGTGTTGGAGTACTAGCCAAAAAGTGCAGACCTCAACACTGTTCCCAACCACCGACACTCCACGGCCTTGGGCGAGAGTTGCGGCGGAAGCGACCGCCAACAGGTCATGCCCGTGTCGATTACGCAGAGAGAAGAAGCCGGCCCGTCCGTCGAGGGAAACTCGCCATGTCCGCGATGGCCATCTGGCCAGATCGTCCTGAAGGTGTCGGAAACGCATGGCGAGCCGAACCGGCCCACCGCATGACCGGGGGATCACTCGAAAACGTCAGTTGCTCGCACAACTCGATCGCTTGGCCCGTGTGCTCGACAAGTCAGTCGGAAGATGATTGCTGACGGGCAAGCACATCCTCTGCCGCTTGCCTGAAAGGCTTGACCGGCATTTGATAGAGGCCGCCACCCAAGCGTCCCATTTCCCCTTCGCAATCAAGAATGCCAAGACTGACCTGCGGGGCGAGTCCACTTTCGGCAACGGCCATCGCGGAAATGCCCAGCTTCAGTCCTGTGCCTCGGAAATAGGGGTGTTCTCCGACAGACATGCCGTGATCCGACTTTGCCGAAGTCGGCGGGTCGGTGCGCACCTTTGCCATCGCGCCCAGGCCGAAGGCATCGACGACAGCGCTGTCGCCGATGGCGCCCAAGGCGCGCGACGGCGGCAAGTCAACATCGAATGCGCCCTCGGGCGGCGTGGCCGGGACGGTGTACCAACGCCCGGGAAATGCGGAGACCTGGATGCCGACGTCGCGTCCGTTGCCGCCGGCGGCGGTGACAAAGCCGGAACTTGGAACTCCCTCTGCCCGGCTCATCATCAGTTTGGTAGCCGCCATCCAGAGATTGAGGAAGATGCTTGGCGATCCTTTGAGAAACTCAAGGGTTTCGTCATCGCCGACGCCGTTCGGTGAACGGTCGACCAATTCGTGGACAAGTGCAGCGCCCGCGACCGGTGTTCGTCCGTGGCAGTCGTCGCCACCCTTGAGACCTGCGACGGCCAGCGGCACGAGGGCGATTCCTTCTGCCAGCCCGCCCTGAAGCACGTCCAGGCAGCGGGTGTTGAGCCACCTGATGTGATCCAGCACGGCGACCGACTTCAGGCCGAGGCGAAGGGAAGGCCGATTTCCGCCGTTGATGGGGGCAAACATGCGGTGCTGTCCTCGCCATGCGTCGTACACGGCGTGCAGCGGCATCGAGCCGCTGACTACAGCTGCAAGCGGTGCAACGACATTCACGTCCTGCGCCGGTTTCAGAAGGATCTCTGCAGACGAAATCATGCGCTCAGCCGCGTCAAGGCTGGGCGCAAGCCCTTCGTAGACGGCTGCGACGCAAGCCGAGTTCATAATGGGCCGGGTGATCGCACCAGGTCCGGGGAAGGGAGGTCCCGCGTGGAGAAGGACGTTGTCCGCGATGCCGGTCACTTCGCGCGCCAGATCGAACCCGTTCCAGACCGGCTGCGTGACCATGGCCCGGTCGAACGCCAGCCTGTCGCCCTGATGATGCGTCATTCGGCGCTTGGCGGGATTACCCACGTCTCGCTGAAATAGAGAAAGGCGGTCGTCGTCTCGAGGCCGGCCTGCACGCGGCTGCCTACCTGGCCTGGCAGGGCGCGGCCATTGACGATGATCTGCGCGCTTCTTGCCGCAACGAGAAGGGTGAACATGGTGTGGGCGCCGGTTCCGACCTGGTCGGGCGTGAGTTCCAGCGCTCTTGGCTGTTCCAGGTCTTCCCACACCAGTTCGACCGACAGACCCTCTCCGACGATGGTTTCGGCATATCGGTGGCTCATCGGGTCACCGGAATTCCGCACCGCCTGGGCAAGGCGTGGTGTCATGCGCTCGAATGCCGGTGCGTCGCGGAAGGCGCCGAGACGACCGACGAAATTAGATTTCAGGTAGGTGGCGAGGTCGACATTGTCGGCCAACAAGACGTTCGGGGCCTCGGGCGTACCGACCTGCGATGCAGGGGAGCCGTAGAGCCAGAGAACCTGGCCCTGACCGGCCGGAGACCAGGCCACCCGAAAGAAGAGCGCCATGGCGGTGAATGCCCCGCTGTCATTCTTCAGGAGAATGCCGGGGTTTTCGCCGGTCCAGTCGACGGTGCCCGGCGTAATTGGGGCGCTCAATGGCATCAGGCATCCTCCGTTGGAGTGACCCAGGTTTCGGAAAACGCGAGGAAGGCGGTCGACATCGTGCGGCCAAAGAACTGCCGCTCGGTGACCTGGCCGGGGAGCGGCGTCCCGTTTATGCGCACCTCCGCAGATCTTGCTTCCAGAAACACCGAGTACATTTCGTGGGCCTTGGTGGCCGAATTCTCTTTCGTGACCTCGACGGGCAGGGGCGGACCCATGTCGCGCCAGATCATTTCAAGCGTGACACCGGACCCGCGAATGATCTCCGAGTATCGGGTCTCCAGGTCGCCCGGTCGCCTTTCAACGCTGTCGCAATCAAGCCAGGTCATGGCCTGCAGCCCGGACTTGCCGACGAAGGTTGGCATTTTCGACACCCAGCCATCCACGATCCAGCGCATCATGCGCTGGTTGTCGGTCATGATGAAGTTGGGTGCATCGGGCCAGCCGACATCATGGTCAGGCTGGCCAAGGATCAGCCCGGCATGTCCGCGGCCGAAGGGGGACAGGACAACACGAAAGAACAGGGAAAGGACATCGTACCTGTCGGCGGAGGGGTCGGATTTCAGGTAGATTCCCGGATTTTCGCCAGACCAGTCGACGCGGCCGGGATTGATGGAAACGCGCGTCATTGCCAGCATGCCTCGTATTCCTTGAGACGCGACCGGATGAACTCGTTTCTCGCGTCCCCCTGCAGGTGGTCCCCGGACTTGTAGATTTCCGCCACGTCGATCGAGATTTCCTTGAGGACCGCGCCGTCATCACGACCTTCTTGCACGGGAATTCTGAGCATTGTGTCACCTCCGTATGTCGGGATCACGCCGTCGAAACCATCCGTTGGCTGTGGTGCAGGGTTTCCGGAAGCAACGGAACGGATGGCGTTCCGCAGAAGGCGACGGGCCTTCGCGACGCCCCTGTCCGTGAAGCCCATGTTCTCACGTGCGTGAATGTTCTTCGGCCCTTGGCTGACCCACGCGTCATAATCGCCCGGGTCGCGCTGACGCTGTTCGTAGGAGCGGTCGGGTCCTTGGCCATAGAAATCTGTCGTTCCGAAGCCGACCTTTGACTTGTCGGTCAAGCCCCGGGGGTCGTCGCCGTCGCGGAAATGGCGCCATGCGATCACCAGCGTGTGCGTGTCATCCACTGGGGTTATCCAGCGGCTGAGTCCGCAACGCCCGAAATATCTGGGCTTGTCCGGCACGGGAAAGTGCCCGCCGTTTTGCGTGAAGCTTGGCAACATGTGATCATGGCACCGGATCCAGACTATGTCGTCCATGCGCCGGACGTTTGTGTAGAAATCGCCCGTCCGGCTTTCGTGGAACTCGATCATCGGCATTTCGGCGAAGGCGTCGATGAACTGGCTGCGCACCGCGAGCGTGTGAAGGTACACGACGTGGAACGGGTCCCACGCATTTTCCATCACCTGAAGCCAGTTGCACGGAGACTCGATGAGGTAAGGCAGCATTTCGTCACCCTCCTCGTCGAACGTGTCCATCACGGGAAACGGGGGCTGTTCCTCGGGCGGACCCATGTAGGCGAACGCGAGCCCCTTGGATTCAATGACCGGGTAGGCACCCAGGCACGTGCGCGTCCTGACCTGGCTGGCCGGGGGTTCGCAGGGTGTCTCGAGGATCGTTCCGTCGAGCCCGTACTTCCAGCCATGATAGGAACAGCGAATGCCGCCGTCTTCGACGATGCCGAATTCAAGGCTCATGTTCCGATGGCAGCAATGCAGGTGGGTGAGACCGAGCTTGCCCTCACCCGTCTCCCGGAACAGCACCAGGTCCTCGCCCATGATCCTGATCCGGCAGGGAAGATCTCCAACCTGATCCGTCATCGCAACGGGCAGCCAGTAGCGGCGCAGGTATTCGCCGCAGGGCGTGCCTGGACCAACCTCCGTCAATTCAGGATCTGGCGTTGCTGCCCAGACGGACTGTCGCGCGTGCCCGCGAAAGTTGCCTTTCGGTGCTGAAAAGCGATCCTTCATCTCGGTTGAATTCCGGTCGGATGGCGATGGCCGGATTGGCAACATGGGAAAGGCGGCATGGCAAACGGCTGCATCATCAGGTCACGTCCTGTGCCACGAGATGCAGCAATTCTCCCCGCCTGACAAGGCCACGGCAGGTGTGCGCCAGGATGAAGCCGTCAGACCGGAACGTCACGTCTCTTGACGGCCGTTCCGGTTCGAATACGTGGTGAAGCCGCCCCGCCAAAGCACCGGACTTCGTTTCCTGTCCCGCAGCCGCGACCCTGTCGAACACTCCATCGCTCGTTGCGTAGAGCGACGACGCGGGCGACGCGGTTTCGACGATTCTGGCGTTTCGCGGCTCGGTCTCTCCGGCGACGATCCCCATGTTCCCAAGCATGCGCAGCAGTCCTGTCTCTGCAAGGTCCGTGATTTCGGGGTCCGTGCCACCGCCGCCGCCAAGTTCCGTGGCGATCATGGGAACCCTCTGGCGTTCCGCGGCAGCGTTGACGGACCGGTCGTCGTTCTGGGCGCCCAGGCGCCAGATCAGGGGAAGACCGAACGCACGGGCCAAGGCAAGATTCGCCTCGTAGAGCGACCTGTCGGCACAGTGCGTGACCAGCGTACAGGGCTGGAAGAACGATGCCTTGCCGCCCGAGTGCAAGTCGACAACGGCGTCGGCGCGGGGAAGCAGTTCGGTTTCCACGAAGTCGGCGATCATGGCTGTCGGGCCGCCGTTCGGATCGCCGGGAAATGCCCGATTGAGGTTTGCGCCGTCAAGTGGACTGACGCGGGAAGCCTCGGCGAACGCGGGAGCGTTCAAGGCGGGAAGGAGAATGACCTGTCCAGCGAGATCCGCTGGATCGAGACGCTGTGCCAGGCGCATGATGGCAGCCGGCCCCTCGAACTCGTCACCATGCGTGCCGCCAATGAACAAGGCGACGGGACCGGCACCGCCCTTCAACGATGTGACCGGGATCGGATAGTGTCCCAGCGGGTTGGAATTGTCGGACCAGCGAAGGCGAAATTCGCCGACGTGACGACCAGGCGCGTCGAGGTCAATGGACGTCGAAACCCTGGTGGCTGGCAAATCGGATCCCTTCTCCGAGACGTTGCTTTGCCGTTTATCCTAAATTGTGATGAAGGTATTGACCATACCTGTCCTTGCATGTGGCTTGTGGCATCGAGTGGGGAGGCGACGATAGCGGGACCGAAGGCAAAGCCGGGGATTGATCGGATCAAGCCGCATATGCTGGTGTCCGCTGCGGATGAATTGCCCCCTGCCTGGGCGTTTCTGAACTCCAATGAAAGCGTGTTCGGCCCCAGTCGGCATGCCCGGGACGCCGCGCGTGCATCCGTATCCGGAATCGAGCGATACCCAGAGGGAGTCGACGCCCTGCTGGCCGGTGCGATTGCCGAATTTCACGGGCTCGATCAGGACAGGATCGTCGTAGGCCAGGGGGCTGACGACCTTCTGGCGCGGCTGTTTCGTGCGTATCTCCGGCAGGGAGACCAACTGGTCCGATCTGCAAACGGATATCTGAAGGTTCCCAATTATGCCCATGCAAACGGAGGCGAAGTTGTTTCGGTCGCAGATGACGATCTGACCCCGTCCGTCGACGGCATGATTGCCGCCGTCACCGAGCGAACACGGGTGGTCTACCTCGCCAATCCGGAAAACCCGGCCGGCACCTATCTTCCCAAGGCAGAGGTCGAACGCCTGCACGCCGGTCTTCCTGAAGACGTTCTCCTGATCCTGGATTCCGCGTACGCCGAATATGCCTGGGCCGACGATTACGATCCCGGGCATGACCTCGTCACGACATCGGCAAACGTGGTTGTCTGCAGGACGTTTTCGAAGATCTACGGGCTTGCCGGGGCACGCGTGGGTTGGGCCCACGGCCCCCGGGACGTGATCGACGCCGTGCGGCGGATTGGCTTGACGTTCCCCATGGCAGCGCCCTCTGTCGCGGCCGCGATGGCAGCGCTGGAAGATCAGCCGCACGTCACGTTCGTCCGCCAGCAAAACCGTGCGCTGTTGGAGCGATTCTGCGACGGGCTGGCCTGCCTCGGCGTAGACTACGTTCCGTCGCAGACCAACTTCGTCCTCGTCAGGATGCCTGGGGCCGCCTGGTCAGAGTCGGCGGTCCTGGCGCTGGGCAAACGGGGAATACAGGTTCGGCGAATGAATTCACCTGCATATGACAGTTTCTTCAGGGTCTCGATCGGCTTGAGACACGAACTGGAGGCAACATTCATTGCACTCGAAGACCACCTCAGGGAGACGAAGTGATGGCCGCAGCCTCACCGGCAGGGACGCAGGGTCGCGTGGCCCACCCCTCGGGGGCGCGCATCATCGCGCTCCTCAAGAAAAGCGGGGTTGGAGAGGTCGTTGCACTGCCCGACATCGTCACGAGCGACGGGCTTCTTTGGCCGATATCGCGTGACCCGGCAATTCGCCTGACACGAGTCTGCAAGGAGGACGAGGGCGTCTCGATTTGTGCCGCGATGTCCTGCAACGGCACGCGAGCGGTGCTGCTGATGCAGCAGACCGGCCTCATGGACTCCCTCAACGCCGTCCGTGCGATCGGGGTCGACTACCAAAGGCCGGTCGTCATGCTGGTCGGCCTTCTGGAGAAGGAGCCTCATTTGCCCGCAAGCAAGTCCTCGGCTTACGGCGTAAGGATTGTCGAGCCGGTGCTCAACGCGATGGGAATTTCTCATTCCTCGATTGAAGAGCCGGAAGACGTTGAGAGCATCGTTCGCTTGATTGACGAAGCGTATGCGAACTCGCGTCCGCATGTATTCCTGATCGGCCGCGCACCGGTGGCGTCATGACCATCAGGCGTGATGAAGCGCTTCGCACTCTCGTACCGCTTGTGCGTGACGACGACATTGTTGTCGCCGTGTACCAGACGAACTTCGACTGGATGGGACTCAATCCCAGGCCGCTGAACTATGTCGCCGTAGGAGCGATGGGGCAGGCGTCGTCGCACGGGCTGGGCCTCGCGCTGGCCAACCCGGAGCGACGGGTGTTCGTGTTTGACGGCGATGGCTCGCTGCTCATGAATCTCGGAGCGCTCGTCACCGTTGCCGGCACCGGCGTCGCCAACTTCTATCATTTCGTGTTCGCGAACCGAGTCTACGAGGTGAACGGCGACCAGCCGATCCCGAACGCCGCGAACGTCGACTTCGCGGGATTCGCCGCGGCCGCGGGATATGCCATGTCGCAGTCGTTTGACGATCTTGACAAATTTGCCAGCGCGGTGCCTCGCATTCTTGAGCGTCCTGGTCCGCAGATGGTCAGCCTCGAGACCGTGCCTGGCGAATCGTACCCGAGAAACTACGACTACATCCATAGTTCAGAGGCACGGAAAACGTTTGAGGATGCGCTGAACGGACGGGAGTAGGTCAGGCGCCGCGATGCGCTGACGCCCGCCAAAGGCCGCCAATGCACTCCAATGCGACGCGCGACGCGATGACCATCGAGATCATCAGACCGGTCGTGACGGCGGCAGCGATTCCGAACCAGACGCCGATTTCGTTGAACTGCAGCACACCGACAAACAGCCAGACAAAGAATGCAATTCCGAATGCTTGCCGGTAGAGGCTGATCCAGACACTCCAGATCGGGCGTTTGAGGGCCTGCAGGAATGAGTTTATCGCGAACAGCATCATGTAGGCCGGAAGGATCAGGCTTTCGACCCTGAGGTAGGCGAGGCCGACCCGAATCACGTCCGGATCCTGGGTGAATTGTTCAAGCACGGGGCGTCCAAGGATCCAGATGATCGGCAACGCACCTGCAGTCATGAAGAATCCGATCTTCCAGCAAAAGAAAAGAGCCTCTCGCACGCGACCATGGTCGCGGGCGCCGAACGCCTGTGCCGCGATGGGGAGCAGTGCCCCGGTCACTCCGAGAACCGGGAGGAACAGGATCTGTTCGAGCCTGATGGCAATGCCGAACCCGGCAATCGCGTGCTCGCCGAAACCCTTGAGCACGAACTGCACCACGAAACCCGACAGCATCATGATCATGAGCGCGAATGCGGTCGGGAACGTCTGCAGGAAGATCTCCCGAAGCTCAGGGCCTCGGGGCAGGAAGTGCCGGGACCGTACCCGGGACAGCGTTGGAAGCCTCAGCAGCTTCCACAGCAGGTAGATCATCACTCCGGTTTGGCTGATGACGGTGGATACCGCGAGGCCGTCGAATCCTATCCCGGCCCAGAGGCCGGGAATGCCGAAGATCAGCAGCGGGTTAAGGGCGATGTTGGCAAAGAACGCGGCAATCAGGGCATGCTGCATTGACCGCCCGTCGCCGTGCGCCTGCAATGCGCCGTTGCAGGCATAGGCGATCATGAAGCTGGGCAGTGCCAGGGAAAGAAGAAGGTAGTACCGCGTCCCGGCGTCGCGATAAGGTCCGGGTTCGGAGACAAGCTGGACGAGCGCCGGGCCGTACCATGCTCCGATCACCACAAGGACCAAGGCGGCAATGGCGCCGAAGGTGACGCCTTGCGCCGGAAGCCGTCGGGCGGCGCGTCGGTCCTTCGCCCCGAGAGCGTTTCCGACGACGGCCCCCATTGCGGCGCCGAGACCGAAGCCGATGGACAGCGCGATGTAAAAGGCCTGAAACCCAAGAGAGATGCCGGCTTGCGCGCTGGTCGACAGCAGGCCGGCAAAGAACATGTCCACGACGTTGTAGAGCGTGTTGAACAGCATCCCGATCGCGACAGGGACGGCAAGCGTCCGAAAGTGGCCGCTGATCGGACCGTCGGTCAGGTCGCTGGTGAGTTCACGTGCCATGCATGACCGCTCAGGGGCGCTCTGCCTGGACGGTCAGAAACACGAACTCCGGTGTCAGGACATCCACGAACCCGTGGCTCAGTTCGGCGTCCACGCTCAGGCTGTCACCCTCGGACAGCGTCAAGTGCTGCTGACCGTAGCGATAGATTGCCCGGCCAGCGAGCACGTGAACGAAGACGACGCCGTGGCCGACATAGGTCGGCGGCTTGCCGCCATCCCGGGTCAGCGTCACCCTGCGGGCCTGGAAGCGAAGATCCTTGCGCGCGTGAAGGGTAAGATTCACGTAGTCGTGCCGATGCCCTTCAGTGAGGCGCGTGGATTTCAAGCCCTGTCCGGCGTGCACCAGGGTGAAGTCCGTATGATCGGTGCGTGCCTCTCGAAACAGCGACACGATAGGCACGCTCAGAGCTTCGGCGAGCGCCGCGAGCGTGGAAATGCTCGGGCTCACCAGGCCGTTCTCGATGCGGCTGACCATGGCGGCGGATACGCCGGAAAGCTCTGCCAGCGCCCTGGCGGAATGGCCGCGTTCGCGCCGGAGTTCTTTGAGTGACTGCCCGATGGCTTCGTCGATGTGCTTGCCGGCCTTCTCGGATGCCATGGCGTGCCGTCACGTCTTTGCGTAATAGCCGACGACGTCGCCGGCCGTCGTCACGCCAAGTCCGTTGAGCAGCCGATTGGCGTAGTTGAAGTAGCAGATGATCTGGTTCATCTCCAGGATCTCGCCGTCATCCCAGCCCGTGTCGCGAAGCGCGCGAACGCTGTCTTCCGAGATCGCTCCGGGCTGAAGGGTCAGGATTTCGGCATACCGGAGCGCCGCGAGTTCGCGACCCTTGAACTGGGACTCGGGCTGCCGGTCCTCGAGCGCCCTTTCGATCCGGTCGGCGCGCGTGTCGTCCCCGATGAGATGTTTCGCGTTGGCCCAGTGATTTGCATAGGAGTAGGCACAATCGTTTAACTTTGACACGTATGAGCCCAGCACTTCCTGGAACCACTGCGGAATGCTGTTGCCGCCGTCATGGAGGCAGGCGCGATAGAGCGTGACGTGACCACGCATGGTGTTCGGCCGGAGCGAATGGACGCGCATGACGTTGTCGACGGTTCCGTGCGGGGTCCGCGCGTGCTCCAAGGCTTCCGAGAGCACCGCATCGGCGTCCTCGTCGGAGATCATCTTGATCCATGCCGACATTGTGCCTCCTTTGGGTGGCTGGCAGGCGGCGCTCGAATTTCATTCGAACGACATTTCTTATTCCTTGCCTAAACCGTCATGCAACGTTATTGAGTCAAATGCAAGAATGGGGGGATGCCGGAATTTGCGCTGTCGCTGCCAGTGGTCAGAACGAACGCTCCGTGAAATGCGTTTCGGATCCATGCCATCCTTGACGGGCGGCTGCAATCGCAAGGCCGCTCAAGGCGGCGACAGGGGAAAGTCGTTGCCAGGCATCCTCGAATTCTGCCATGGTGTCATGGGACGTGCGTCAGCCGTCGCGGCAGGTGGGATTCATGAGTAGCCAACCGATCATCGAAGCTCGCAACGTCGACAAGTTCTACGGGAAGTTTCACGCCCTGAAGGATGTCAGCATCTCGGTTCATCAGGGTGAACGTGTGGTGGTGTGCGGCCCGTCGGGATCCGGCAAGTCGACGTTGATCCGTTGTTTCAACGCGCTGGAAAACCATAGTTCAGGCACTCTTGTGGTCGATGGCATCGAGGTCTTCGAGGGATCGAGGGACGTTCGGAAGCTGCGGCAGGAAGTCGGCATGGTCTTCCAGCAGTTCAACCTCTTTCCGCACCTCACCGTGCTCGAGAACCTCATGATCGGGCCGATGAAGGTCCGGAGAGTCTCACGCGAGCAGGCGGAAGAAACTGCGCGCAAGTACCTGGATCGGGTGCATATTCCGGAGCAGGCGGAAAAATACCCAGCCCAGCTTTCCGGAGGCCAGCAACAGCGTGTTGCAATCGCCCGGTCGCTTTGCATGGAAACGCGGATCATGCTGTTCGACGAGCCGACATCGGCGCTGGATCCCGAGATGATCAATGAAGTGCTCGACGTCATGGTCGAGCTTGCCGAAACCGGCATGACCATGGTCGTGGTTACGCACGAGATGGGATTCGCGCGCAAGGTGGCGGATACCATGGTGTTCATGGAGGAGGGGCGGATCGTCGAGGTCGCGCCGCCCGAGCAGTTTTTCACGGCGCCTTCCAGCGACCGTTGCCGGATGTTCCTGGCGCAGATCCTGGAGCACTGAGATGGCGTCGAGCGGGACAGCCAGCCTGCGCGGCCTTCCGATCCCGAAGCCGCCGGCGCATCAGCAACTGCTGAATTCGGTGCCGGTTGCCGTCGCGATCTATGCCATCGTTGTCGGACTTATCATCTACGGGTCGTTCGTCGGAGCCCAGAACATGGGCTACAACTGGCAGTGGTACCGTGTGCCGCAATACCTGTACAGCTTTACCGACGACGGATTTCAGTGGGGCGAGATATCGATCGGTCTGGTGGCGACCATCAGGCTCTCCATCCTGTCGTTCGCGCTTGCCACGGTTCTCGGGCTCGTCGTGGCGCTCCTGCGGCTGTCAGGCCTCGTCGTGGGGTCTGCCGTCGCCGTCGGGTTCCTCGAGTTGATCCGCAACATCCCGCTCCTGGTGCTGCTTTATCTCTTCTACTATGTGCTGGGACCGATCTTTGGGCTCGACCGCTACGTTGCCAGCATCCTGACGCTTGCCGTCTTCCATTCCGCCCTGATATCGGAGATTTTTCGGGCGGGAATCAATGCCGTTGCCATCGGGCAGTGGGAAGCCGCGAAGTCGATCGGGATGTCCGCCGGGCAGGCCTACCGTTACATAATTCTGCCGCAGTCCGTCCGATTCATGCTGCCGCCGATGACCGGTGAAGTGGTGCATCTCATCAAGTCGTCGGCAATCGTCAGCGTCATTGCCGTGGCCGAGCTTACGACCATCGGGCGCAACATCATTTCCGACACGTACATGAGTTTCGAGATCTGGTTCACCGTGGCGGCGGTCTACATGGTGGTGACCCTGATCCTGTCCATAGGCGTGTCGTTTCTCGAACGAAAGTACACGGTTGACCAATGATGCCGTTGAAGATCATCCCGTGCGCGTTTGGCATGCAAGCCGCCTTCAGGCCGATGTCTGACGTCGTGCGCTGGGCGGCGGATCGATGCCGGGCGCCTCCCATGAATCCCTGGCCGGCCAAGCCAGAACGCCTTCGACGTCCGGAATACCCAGGACTTGACTGGCAAATGAACCAATGAGAAGACCACTCAACCAAGGAGGAAACCAAATGAAACTCAATCGCAGAATGCTCGGATACGCCTTGGCGGCGACCGCGACCGTGGGCCTTGCGTTGCCCGCGGCGGCGCAGCAGGCCACGCAGGCGCTGACCTCGGAAAGCGTGATCGAACAGATCAAGCAAGACGGCGTGATCCGGATCGGCCTTTCACTGTTTGTGCCCTGGTCAATGCGGGACAAGAACGGTGACTTGATCGGGTTCGAGCTCGATGTCGGCCGCCAGCTTGCGGAGGACATGGGCGTTGAAGTCGAGTTCGTTCCGACGTCCTGGGACGGGATCATCCCGGCCCTCGTTTCCGGCAACTTCGATGTCATCATCTCGGGCATGTCCGTCACGGCCCAGAGAAACCTGACGATCAATTTCACCGATCCGTACGCGTATTCGGGGCTGGCGATTCTTGCAAACAAGGAATTGACAGCCGGCATGTCGCTGGAGGACATGAATTCGCCCGACGTGATCTTCACGGCCCGTCGCGGCGCAACCCCGGCCGTCGTGATTGCCGACAATTTCCCCGAGGCGCAGCTGCTTCTCTTCGACGAGGATGGCGCGTCTGCCCAGGAAGTGCTGAACGGCAATGCCCATGCGACCATGGCCGCTCAACCGACGCCGAATCGTGAAGCGGGCAGGCACCCGGAGACGCTTGTCGTCATGGAAAGCGAACTGTACGATCCGCGCGGCGAGGGCTTTGCCGTGCGCAAGGGGGACCCGGACGCGATGAACTATTTCAACAACTGGATCGCCCAGCAATGGCGCAGCGGTTGGCTGGAAGCGCGCCACAACTACTGGTTCGCGACCGAGGAGTGGGCTGACCAGGTCGCCCAATAGCAAGCCAAGGCCAGGGCCCGGGAACCACGGCTTCCGGGCCCAGAGCAAAGAGGCGCTGAAACTTGCGCTCGTTCATCAACAGGATGCGGTGGCCTGACTACCTGATTGTCGCGATTCTCGTCGCGTTCTTCGGGTATATCTGGTTCACCATCGAAGGCACGCTGAACTACAAGTGGCGCTGGGAACTCATCCCGGGATACATCATCGGCTATCACTCGGAGCGAGAGGCGTATTTCGCCAACATCCTGCTTCAGGGCCTTGCCGCCACGATTCGGATCAGCATTTACGCGAGCATCCTCGCGCTTGCACTGGGCACGATCCTCGGCGTCGCACGGTGTTCGCAGAACCTGACCATACGGATGCTGGCGCGGACGTATCTGGAACTGCTGCGGAACATCCCGCCTGTCGTTGTTGTCTTCATTTTCTTCTTTTTCCTGTCGCAGCAATTGATCGATGCACTCGACCTGGCGCGCTGGTCACGCAACATCGCGCGGCAAGAGGACATCTGGCTTTGGGAACTCTTCTTCGGCGACATGCGCCGCTTTCCCTCGATCATATCCGGCGTGATCGTCCTTGCGCTCTTCGAGAGCGCGTTTGTCGGGGAAATCGTTCGCGCAGGAATACAGTCGATACCCAAGGGACAGCGGGAAGCGGCCCGATCAATCGGAATGAGCCGAATTCAGGAACTGCGGTACATCGTGCTGCCGCAGGCGATGAAGAAAGTCGTGCCACCACTTGCCAATCAGTTCATTTCGCTCATCAAGGACAGTTCGATCATATCGCTCATCTCTGTACAGGAACTGACATACAAGACGGTTGAGCTGGTGGCCTCGTCTCGGATGATTTTTGAGGCATGGATTACGACCGCAGCATTCTACTTCGTGGTCTGCTTCGGGCTGAGCCGGCTGTTCTCGCGATTGGAGCGCAAGCGGGAAGGCCAGGCTTAAGCGGAGAACTTCAGTCGGGGCGGGAAGATACCGAGATAAACTCGATCTCCGGGCTTTGAATTTCCACGACGCCGTGCTCGAGCTTTGCATCGAAGCTCAAGGTGTCGCCTGGCGCGAGTTCAAACTCTGCATTGCCGCACGCGTAGCGTGCCTTGCCCGAAGTGACCGCCAGGAAGACATGGCCGTCGTGCTGGTATCGGGGCAACTCGCCTGCCTCGTCCCGGTTGATGCGGACGCGGGCCGCCTCAAAGCTCCCGCCCGGGCCGCTGTGCTTGCCCAGCAACAGATACTCATGGGCATGGTTTGCCGTGATTCTCCGTGACGGGATTCCGCCGCCAGCATTCAAGTGATAGACATCGGCCTTCCCGCTCCCGTGGGCGAGCAACGCCATGACGGGAATCGACAAGACCTCGGCGATTGCATCGAGTGTTCCAAGGGACGGCGAAACACGCCCGTTCTCAACGCGGCTGATCATGCCGGCCGATATCCCGGCATGCTTCGCGAGACTCGTGACCGTCATCCCGCGCTCCCGACGCAGCCTGTTGACAGTTCGTCCAACGAGGATGTCGATGTCCGCCCTTTCAGGCATGGCGCTCACCGGCCCTACGGTTACTTGACAATATATTATCGAAAATAAAAAATATTACCAGTATGCAAAATTACTCGATCTTCGCCCTGTTGCGTCATGCGCTCAACGGTCACACGACATGGGCGCCCGCTTGGCGCAGTCCGCCCTTGAGGGAGAGCTATGACGTGATCGTCGTAGGTGCAGGCGGACATGGACTGGCAACCGCGTACTACCTTGCCAAGGAGTTCGGCATTTCCGATGTCGCTGTTCTTGAACGGGGCTGGCTCGGCGGCGGGAATGTCGCGCGAAACACCGTGACGGTGCGCTCAAATTACATGCGCGACGCGTCGATTCCGTTCTACGTGAAGTCGGTCGCGCTGTACGAGGGCCTGACTGACGAACTGAACTTCAACATGATGCACTCGAAGCGGACCATGATCGACGTGGTCCAGACGTTTCCGAAGATGCGCGAGTTGCGGCGCCGTCAGTTGACCATGGACATTTACGGATCGACCTACGAACAGATTTCCACCGAAGAGGTTCGTCGGCGCATTCCGGCACTTACTGGCGGCGGGCCCGACGCGCGGCTGCCCGTAATCGGCGGCATGGTGCACACCGATGCAGGGGTGAACCGGCACGATGCGGTCGCGTGGGGATACGCACGCGGGGCGGATGCGCGGGGCGTTGAACTGCATCAGCAAACGCCGGTCACCAAGCTCCTGCGGGGCGGTGACGGCGCCATCAAGGGAGTCGAGACGCCGCGCGGCGAGGTGCGGGCGCGAAGGGTCGCGGTTGCGGTATCCGGCCACACAACGACGTTGACTGAAACGGTCGGGCTCAGGCTGCCGTTGCGAACGATGAACCTGACGGCCTTCGTTTCGGAACCGGTCAAGCCGCTCGTCGACGTGGTCGTAAACTGTCCCGATAGCGGCTTTTACTTCAGCCAGTCGGACAAGGGGGAAATGGTGATAGGTGGCGCACCTGACACGGGCCAGAGCTTTCGCCGGGACATCAAGCAGCATGTATTCGAAGACACCGTGACGGCCATGCTGTCGCTGTTTCCGTCGTTCAGGAAGCTGAAGCTCTTGCGCCAGTGGGGCGGGCACCTGGACATCGCACCGGACGCCTCGCCCATCATGGATGAAACGGACGTCCCTGGACTGTTCGTGACGGCAGGCTGGTGGGGTGGCTACAAGGCGATCCCGGCGGGAGGGCTGACATTTGCGCACCTGATTGCGAAGGGCTCGCCCCATCCCCTGATGTCGCCCTTCACCTTGAACCGGTTCAAGCATCTGGATTACGTTATGGAATCCGGAACGACGACGGCGAGATAGGGAGGCGGGTCGATGATGCTCATCCCCTGTCCCTTCTGCGGTCACCGGAGCGAAAGCGAGTTCGCGTATGGCGGTCCCGTGAAGCCGGATCGACCTGACCCGCACACCACAAGCGATGAGGACTGGGTCGAATACCTGACAACTGTCCCGAACCCGCTTGGCCCGGTTCAGGAGCGCTGGTGGCACGTGAAGGGATGCGGCACGTGGTTGACGATCTGGCGGGATACCCGAACGCATGACATCGTCGAGGGGCCTGGCGATGCAGGATAGGCGATTCCCCACGGGCGGAAGGATCGACCGGGGCCAGCCTCTGGCCTTTCGTTTCAACGGGAAGGAGTACACGGGGTTTTCGGGCGACACCCTGGCGTCTGCATTGCTTGCCAACAACGTTCGACTGACCGCGCGAAGTTTCAAATACCATCGGCCTCGAGGGATCGTCGGCTCCGGCCCGGAGGAACCGGCGACATTGGTGGAACTGGACGGTCGCCACGCATCTGCCAACCAGGCGGCGACAACGGTCCGACTGGAAGACGGGATGGCCGCGCGGTCGGTGAATTGCTGGCCGTCGCCGGGACTTGACGTTGGCGCGGTCAATCAGCTGTTTGCAGGTCTCATCCCAGCGGGTTTCTACTACAAGACATTCAAGTGGCCAGGCTGGCACCTTTATGAGCCAACGATCCGCAAGGCCGCGGGTCTTGCCGGCGCACCGGAAGCGCCACCGTTGGACGGCCATTTCGAGGCAGTGCATGCGCATGCAGATGTCCTGGTCGTCGGGGCGGGGCCGGCAGGGCTGATGGCCGCCCTTGTCGCCGGTCGCGCCGGGCGCCGGGTATTCCTCGCTGATGAACGAATCGAGGCGGGTGGAAGCCTCCTCGATCGGCGTTTGGAGATCGCCGGAAGGCCGGCACTGGATTGGGTGGCCGAATCCGTTGCCGAGCTGGAGACGATGCCCAACGTGACGCATCTGCAGGACGCGAGCGCCTGGGCCTATCGCGAGCACAACTGCTTGATGGTGAACGAACGGTCACTGGTCAATTCCACTGTACTGGAACGGAACTGGCGGGTGCGGGCGGGGCGGGTGATCCTTGCGACGGGTGCCATCGAAAGAGGCCTTGTCTTTCCGCAGAACGACCGGCCGGGCGTGATGTTGGCCTCGGCAGCGCAGGCTTACGTCAACCGATTTGCCGTGAAGCCGGGTGAAAGGACAGTGGTCTTTGCCAACAACGACAGCGCATACGGCGTCGCCAGCGATCTTCGAGCGTCGGGCATTGACGTCGCCGCAATCGTGGACAGCCGAGATGTAATTCCAGATTTTGCCAGAAATTTTGCCGGAGACATACCGATCAGGGCCGGGGCCGTAGTTGTCGGCGTCCGAGGGAGGCGTGCGGTCAGGGGTGTGGCAGTTGCCGAGCGAGACGGCCGTGGGGCAGAGAAGATCGATTGTGACCTGCTGCTCCATTCCGGCGGGTGGAACCCGACCGTCCACCTGTTTTCCCAGTCACGCGGACGCCTCCGCTACGATGACTCTCTTGCAACATTTGTGCCGGACGAGGCGGTGCAGGCCTGCGCCTCCGTCGGCGGGGCAGCTGGAGAATTGTCGCTCGCTTCAGCGCTGCGAACCGGTGCAGAGGCTGCAGCCAAGGCAACGGGAACGAAGATACCGGATCTTCCCGCAGCAACGGAGGAAAGCTATTCGATTGCGCCGCTTTGGCATGTCGATGCGCCAGGCGCCAAGGGCAAGGCGTTTCTGGACATTCAGAACGACGTCACCGTCGACGACGTGCGTCTCGCGCTCATCGAGGGCTATGACAGTGTCGAGCATGTCAAGCGCTACACGACCGGCGGCATGGGGTTCGATCAGGGAAAGACGGGCAATGTCAACATTGTCGGCACGATTGCCCGGCAGAAGGGCGTGCCGCTTCAGGATGTCGGAACCACGACCTTCCGTCCGCCGTACACGCCCGTGTCCTTTGGAGCGATCGGAGGCATCCGAGAAGAAAGCGTCGTTCTGCCCTATCGGCACACGCCTGTCACACGATGGAACCTCGATCGAGGCGCGTTCATGTACGAGGCAGGCGCCCGGTGGCGGCGGCCGGGCTACTTCCCGTGCGGCGACGAGATGTTTCAAGAAACCGTCAACCGCGAATGCCGTGCCGTGCGGGAGTGCGTCGGCGTCTACGACGGCTCACCCCTTGGGAAGTTCGAGCTGAAGGGGCGCGATGTCGACCGCTTCCTTGACCACATCTACACGAACCTGATGTCCACGCTGAAGCCCGGTCAATGCCGTTACGGGCTCATGCTGACGGAGGATGGCCTGATCCTTGACGACGGCGTCGCCATGCGACTGGGAGAGCATCGCTGGCTTGTCTCCACCTCCACGGCACATGCGGACACCGTGCACGGGCATATGGACGAGTTGCTCCAAACGCAGTTTCCGGACTGGAACGTCCATGTGACACCCGTGACCAGCCAGTGGAACAACGCGACCGTATGTGGTCCGAAAGCGCGCGAGGTCGTGGCGGCACTGGACACTGACATCGACCTTTCGCCCGAGGAACTGCCGTTCATGCGTTTCGCGGATGGACATGTGGCCGGGCTGCCAGCGCGTGTCGTTCGGGTGAGCTTCACGGGCGAATTGTCGTTCGAGATAAACGTGGCACCTCGGCACATGCGTGATCTTTGGGAGCGGATCATGGAAGCCGGCGAGCCCTTCGGGATCGAGCCCGTGGGGTCGGAAGCCAGCCACGTGCTGCGGGTTGAGAAAGGATTTCTTTCCCTGGGGCATGAAGTGGACGGAACGGTGGATGCCCACGACCTCGGCATGGGTTGGATCATGTCGAAGAAGAAGGGGGACTACGTCGGCAAGCGTTCGGTAGAACTGCGTCGCCGGGGCAACGCGATTCGACGTGAACTGGTGGGATTGCTGCCAGTCGATCCGAATGTCCAAATCCCGGAGGGTGCACCGCTGACTCCCGGTGGTGAGACGCGACCGACCGAAGGGCTTGTGACGGCGTGTGTCTGGAGCGTCGTTCTTGACCGGTGGGTCGCGTTGGCGCTTCTGGAGAACGGACAGTCGCGGCACGGCGAAACCGTCCATGTCCGTTTGAAGAACGCGACGGTCGCCGCTGACGTCATGGCACCGGTGTTCTACGATCCAGAAGGCCGGAAGATGAGGTCCTGAGATGAGCTACGACGCATCATTCGAGAGGCTTCCGATCAGCGCGTGTTTCGATCTGAAAGGGGCGGAAAGCGCTCTGGTTGAATGGATCGGCGCAGAGGTCTTGCCGGAATTTCCGGCAAAGGCGAATCGCTGCTGCAAGGCGGATGGCGTTTCGCTCGACCATGTCGGCCCGCGCCATTGGCTCCTGCACGCGGACATTGACCGAGAGGGCGAGTTGAACGCGGCGTTGCGTCCAAACGAGGCCACGCCGGAGGTGAGCATCGTCAGGGTCTCGGACACCATGACGACTTTCCGCATCGCCGGAATCGACGCGGCCCATGTACTGGCAATCGGCTGCCCGCTCGACTTGCACGAAACCGCATTCCCGGAGGATGCGGTGAGCTTTACCGAGTTCTTTGGCCAGAAGGCGCTGGTTCGGCGATGCATAGGCGGGTTCGATGTGTCCGTCGAGCAGAGTTTCGGTGACATGCTGGAAGACTATCTGACACGCGCGCTGCGTTGATCCGGAGGGGCGAATGACTCGGACGCATATCCACAAATACGAGACTCGCTATCATGCGAAAGCGACCTATTCCAAGGCCATCCGGGCTCGAGGCGATCTTGTCGTCATGCAAGGCCAGGTCGGCACGCTTCTGGACGGTACAGTAGTAGGGGAAGGCGATCCTGGCGCTCAGGCAGACCAGGCCTGCCGCAATATCGAGCGCTGGATGACCGAGGCCGGCGGCAGCCTGAAGGACATCGTGAAGCTGACTGTCTATGTCACGGACATCAGCTACCGACCGGCAGTGTACGAGGCGATCAACCGTTGGTTCGAGGGCGTGCACCATTGCTCGACCGGAGTCGTGGTCAGTGCGCTTGCCGACCCGGCGTTGCTGGTCGAGGTCGACGCGATGGCGGTGATTGGCGACGAATAGGCTTTAGACCCTGACTTGAACCATTCCGTTCTCCACGCGGGTCTCGAACACCTTCATCGGGCTCGTTGCCGGCGCGCAGACCGGCCTTCCGTCGCGGACATCGAATGCGCCCTGGTGCAACGGGCATTCGATGACGTGACCGTCGAAATACCCGTCGCAAAGATCGGCGCCTCCATGGTTGCAGAATGCCAGCGATGCAAAGATACCGGTCGGCGTGTCGTAGACGGCGAGCAATCGCCGGCCCAGTGGCACCCGAGTGACCCAGTTTCGCTCCAAGGCGTCCACTGCGATCAGATCAGTCCAGGCGCGCTTCGCCGTGTTCACGTCCGGTCCGCTACCGCTGCCGGTTCACGCCGAAACAGCTGGCGCAGGATGTCGCGATGAGCGCCAAGGTAGCCATCCCGTTCGACATGGATGTGGTCCTTCAGCTTTTCGTGCAGCCGGGGCAGGGCATGGAACGGCACCGACGCCACGTAGTGGTGTTCCGCGTGATAGTTCATGTTCCAGCAAAGGAAGCGCCACGGGGCGGAAACGAGATTCGTTCGCGTGTTCTCAGACATTTGTGGCACCGTCGGTCGCCCGACATGTTCCGTCATTCGAACAAAGCGCATCACCGGCTCGCCCAGGAACATCGGGATGAACCAGTACCAGATCAGGCCCCACCAGCCGGTCAATGCCATGCCAAGGAAGATGGCGGCATAGATCGCCAGCATTCGGCGCGCGTCCATGAATACGGCCTTGTGCTCCACCGACGGAATGAACTTCTTCTCCGTTTCGCTCAGGCGACCGGTTGCATGTCGAAAGACCTCGGTGAACTTGCTTCGCCAATAGGGAACGGCACTCAGGTACCAAAGGTATTCGCCAATTGTCGTGGGCATCGAGATCATTTCGGGGTCTTCGTCGTGCAGTTGCGTATATGTGTGATGATCGCAGTGCTCGTACCGGAAGAACCTGTGCGGAAGCATGATGATGATCCCGCAGATCTGTCCGACGAGGTCGTTGAGCCAGCGGGTGCGGAACGCCGTGTAATGCACGCATTCGTGCTGGAGCGAGAAGTGATGCACCAGCACCGTGCCTTGCAACAGCATCGCGGGCCATATCAGCCAGCTGTTCCATGCAAGCGCTATCAGCGTGGTCGTGAAGGCAAGAAGCCCGACCCAAAGGACCAGACGACGCAAGGCCGGCCCGTCCGATCGACGCATGAACTCCTTCAGTTCTTCGCGCGAAAGTTTCCCCTCATCCAACGCTTGGGTCAGGGGTGTGACTATGGGATTTGCCATGAGAACCCTCGTAATTTGCCGACAGCGGTGTCCTTTTCACCCGGCTGGACGGCTCCGGAGACGGGAGTGCTCCGCACCATGCGGCCGGAACATCTGGCCACATTGCAATCTGGCTATCGCAATCCGGTCGATTGCACAACTCCATGCACGCGTTGGTTCAGGATCAATGCAGAGGGGCTTGCCGGAATTTGCTCCTCGAGGTGTCCAAGGTGATCGCAGTCAATTACGAGGGAATCCGATTTTCGGCACGCTATGCTTGTGGCTTGACGGATATCAGCCATTCGGTGAAGGAAAGGCAACTCACTCGGAGTTGCCAGTCGAAGGAACGAGATTGCCGAGCCGTGTCGAAGCCGCGGCGTGCCCTCCATCGAGATCTTCGGTTCGACCGCGCGGGATCGATTTCGATCCGGCCAAGGGCGGCGCGATTTTTCCGGTGCAGCGTGAGGCATCTCGCGGGCCTGGTATTGCAGACCGGATTTTCGGGCTTCCTGGCGGTCTTGCAGCCGCCGTGGGTCGTGAAGCCGACCTGCTTTCGGGTTCCCCCGACAACAGGTGCCTGCCAGCCCGCATCAATGAGTGTCGCGTGGCTGTGCATGAAGCGCGTCTCCAGAGACTGCCTGGAAAACGTCGAACGGGCGACTGGAGCAATCAGGGGCCACATCTCGAGAACCGGCCTCGAAAGACATCTTGCCGAACTTTTTGAAGTTCCCCGAAGCTTGAACGCGAAGAAGAACTTGATCGCGTGCGCGTCTCCGCCCTGTCGGTGAAGCACGACACATCCAAGACGGTTGCAGTTCCTGGAGCGTCGGCAATGTAATCATGGAAAAAGGAGGTGCTGTTTCTCTGTGCGGCGTGACGCTTCTCTGGACCTTCCACCGGTGCGTTGCGCCGCTGCGCGTGGGACTTGACACGCAAAGTGACCGGTCATAAGAACCAGTCATATGACCAAGATCAACGCATCAGACTTCAAGGCGCGATGCCTCGCCATACTTGATGAGGTCCATGAGACCGGTGAACGGGTGGTGATTCTGAAGCGCGGGCGGCCTGTCGCCGAGTTGTCACGGGTGTCCGGTGATGGCGAAACTTATCCCCAGGCAGAACTGGAAGGAACGGTCGTCATTGTCGGCGACGTTGTGGGGCCTGTGCTTCCGGAGGACCATTGGGACAGCCTGAGAGAATGAAGGCGCTGCTTGACACACATATTTTGCTCTGGTGGCTCGGCGACCGTGATCGGCTGTCACAGGACCAGTGGAAAGTCATCTCGGCTGCCGATGCGGAAACACCGCTGCAGGTCTCCGACATTTCCCTCTGGGAAATCGCCACACTGCACAGCTTAGGCCGAATTCACCTGAAGATTCCACTTCGGGAGTGGCTGGAAATGGCGGTCGCGCCGCCGTTGGTGCGTCGCCACGGCATCTCTCCGGCTGTGGCGGCCGAACTGACGTCTCTGCCTGATTCCTTTCACCGCGACCCGGCCGATCGCATTTTGGTGGCGACCGCCCGGATAATTGGAGCGACACTTCTGACGCGGGACCGCAAGATTTCAGAGGCGGGGCTTGTCGACACGCTGAACTGACATCGAACCGTGGCGGAGGATGGTGCCAACGAATGTCTCATAGGCAGTGCAGCACAATCCGCGCGCAGCTGCTGAAGGTGGCCCACCAGCTCCGGCTGGGCGTGCGGCGGGTCCGGCTGACCCTGCCCAAATACCATCGGCGCCAAGATCTCCTCGGGCACGTGGCGCTGGTGCTGTGACCGGCTGCGGCCACCTGCATGCCGTCTGGAGGTCCTGCGGCGGCCGCCACTGCCCGTCCTGCCAAGGGCCGCCGCGCACAGGTGGATGGACAGGCAGGCCGGCGGCATCCTGCCGATCCCGTACTTCCATGTCGTCTTCACGCTGCCCCGGCCGGTCGCCCGGATCGCGCCGCAGAACCGCGGGACGGTCCTCGACATCCTCTTCCGGACCGCCGCCGAAACGCTGCGCACCATCGGCACCGATCCCGCGCGGTTCGGCGTCAGGACCGGCGGAACAGCCTTGCTCCACACCTTCGCGCATACTGGCCATGGTCCGTGCATTTCTCGGCATGCTGACAATCTTCGGACTTGAGGCAAGCGTGCCGCTGCCGCGCAATGCAGGCGACTGACTTGGACTGGGTTCCGGAACTGACTGGGCAGTCGCCGCGGTCCGTCTCAATCGGGACCGCCACCTTCCTTCGGTCGAGATGACTGGCGTGTTCTTCCTGTGGGCAGCGATCTTCTCGATCGCCGCCGCGCTTGTCGCGGCACCGGGACACGAAGCGGATGCGGATTTGGTGCTGACCACGCGTCCTTGGCTTGTGCCGGTGATCATGATCTTTCCCGGTACGTTCGCCTTGCTCTGGGGGCCAAAATACCTGATCCCGTGCCTCGTGGGCCTGCTGTTCATGTCCGAGATCGTGGTAGGCGCGGATTCGACGGCCCTGCTGTCCGGTGAAGCCTTCGGATGGCGGAAGTTCCCCGGTGTTCTGCTGATCGCCGGTGTTAGCCTTGTGGAGTCGCTTCGGGCCATTTTGTCGGTCAGGAGAATAGTCGTCATGACAATAGAGTGCGGAAGGGCGAATTCCGATGCCGGTTGCGATTGAGACGCGGGCGAAACTTGCCTGCCTTTACGCCGGGGCGGTTTGGGGGCTGTTCTGGATCCCGCTGCGGGCGATGGAGGACGCCGGGCTGCACAACCTGTGGATCACCACAATATACTTCCTCGTGCCGGCCATGTGCATGCTTCCGGTGCTTGGTCTGCGGTGGGGGTCCATCCGGCGGGGCGGTGTACCGCTCCAGCTTACCGTTATGGCCTGCGGAGCCGCGCTGACACTGTATTCCGCCTCGATTGTCTTTACCGAGGTCGTTCGCGCGCTGATGCTGTTCTACCTCATGCCCGTATGGGGATTCCTTCTGGCGCGGGTGGTGCTGAAGGAAAGGATCACTGCAGTCCGCATCGCTGCCATGGGGATCGCCGCCTTGGGAATGCTGACGCTGTTCGGATTGGGCGCGGGACTTCCGGTCCCTCGCAATGCCGGTGACTGGATGGGTTTGGTGGCTGGCATGGTCTGGGCTGTCGCGACGGTCCGCATCCGCATGCACGAGGATCACTCGACCGCGGACCTGACCGTGGGGTTCTTCCTTTGGGGGCTGCTTCTCTCCGCTGCGATTTCCCTGGTGCTGGCCCCGGAGCACATGCCCGGCTTTCGTCAGGTGGTGCCTGTGTTGCCCATGCTGCTTGGATTTGTGATTCTGCTCGTCATTCCAGGCACCTGTGCGGCGCTTTGGGGGCCGAAATTCCTCAATCCGGGTGTTACCGGCCTCCTGTACATGACGGAGGTCGTGGTTGGCATGATCTCGGCGGCACTGCTTGCCGGTGAACCCTTCGGCGGCCGGGAGCTTGCCGGCGTGATCCTGATCGCGGGCGCGAGCCTCCTGGAGCCGCTGACGATCCTTGCGAGGCGCAACGTGAATTAGGCAAGAAGCCGCCAAAGGTTCAGATCTGCAGTGCCCGTTCCTTGAACGCCTTGGAACCAGCACGATCCTTGCCGCTGTCTTGGCCTTATTCAATGCATCGCGGTGCTTGTTCCCGTTGGCACCGTCAAATGGCAGGAGCCTCGAAACCGCAAACTCGATCTCTGAGATGGCTGCGTCACTGCTGATCTGGTCCGGTCGCACCGCCGCCCTAACCCAGATTTCGTCGATCATGACGCCCAATTGCCGTGCCGCGCGAATCGCGTTCTGGGCAGGCTGGTGCGCTCATTCAACGACACGCTTCAGATCATTCCCCTGTTCGTCCTGCTTATCCCGTCCGTGATGATCTTCAAGATCGGTGAGTTGACCGCGCTGCTCGCGAATGTCGCCTATTCGATCGTTCCGGCCATCCGCTATGCCAAACATGGGTTGTGCAACCTGCCCGAACATGTATGAGGTTGCACGAATGATTGGCGCAACCGATCGGCAAATGCTGTGGCAGGTCAAGATTCCGCTGGCCGTTCCGGTCATGATGCCGGGTCTCAACCAAACGATAGTCCACGGCATCGCCATGTTGGTGATCGCTGCGCTGGTTGGCACAAACGGGCTTGAGCAGATTGTCTACGTCGGCCCGTCCGCCGGAGATTTCGATGTCGGTATCATTGCCGGGATCGGGATGGCCATCATCGCGATCACAATCAACCGAATGACCAGTGCCTGGAGCCGCAGGCGACTACAGCAGTTGGGGCTGAGCGTTTCATGACCGGCATCTGCGACCTACCCCTGACCAGCTCCCACTGGGGCACCTACCGCGCCCGGGTCAGCAATGGCCGGGTGCAAGATCTCCTTGCGTTTGAGCATGACGCCGACCCGTCCCCCATAGGTTCTGGGATTCTTGATGTGCAGGACGGGCCCACGCGAGTCGACTCGCCGATGGTCCGCAGGAGCTGGCTCGACGGTGGCCCGGGAGCCCGGCCAGAGCGGCGAGGATTGGACCCGTTTGTCGAGGTGGGCTGGGACGAGGTCAACGCGATCGTCGCAGCGGAACTGGAGCGGGTGCGCTCAAATTACGGCAATCAGGCGATTTTCGGCGGATCGTACGGCTGGGCCAGCGCCGGGCGGTTCCACCACGCCCAAAGCCAGATGCACCGGTTTCTGAACTGCATCGGCGGATACACGCGTTCGAGGTTCACTTACAGCTTCGCTGCGGCGGAGGCGATTGTGCCGCACATACTGGGCAGCTTCAGGGCTTATCTTGACACCTGCACCAGTTGGAACGTCATCTGCGACCATACGGAGCTTTTCGTCTGTTTCGGCGGTATGCCGCTGAAGAACGGTCAGATCAGCCAAGGGGGCACGGGCAGCCACATCCAGCGGGCAAGTCTCAGGAACGCAGGCAGGGCGGGAATTCAATTCGTCAACGTTTCCCCCCAGAAATCGGACATGCTGGAGGAGGCGGGCGGCGACTGGCTGGCGATCAGGCCCAATACCGATACGGCGCTAATGCTGGGGCTGGCGCATACGCTTGAGATTGAGGGGTTGAGCGACCGGCGCCAGCTTGACCGCTGCACCATCGGCTTCAACCGATTTCTGCCCTACCTCATGGGTGAGACGGACGGCATTCCGAAATCGGCGGAGTGGGCTGCGGAGATCACCGAAATTCCGGCCGAAACAATCCGTCGGCTGGCATGCCGCATGGCCGCCAGCCGCACAATGATATCGGTCAGTTGGTCGCTGACGCGGCAGGACCACGGGGAGCAGCCCTTCTGGGCTGCGATCACGCTTGCGGCAATGCTGGGCCAGATCGGTCTGCCCGGAGGAGGCTTCGGCTTCGGCTACAGCGCAATGAACTTTGTCGGTGGTCATTTCACCATTCCGCCGGCGGTTTCCCTTCCGCAGGGCAGGAACCCGGTCGGAAGCTTCATCCCCGTCGCCCGCATCAGCGATTTGCTGCTCAATCCCGGAATGCCATTCGATTTCGATGGTGAACGGCATGTGTATCCCGAAACGAGGATCGTCTGGTGGGTGGGCGGCAATCCGTTCCATCACCACCAGGACCTGAACCTGCTTCTGCGGGCCTGGGAACGGCCGGAGACGATAATCGTCAACGAATGGTGCTGGAATTCGCTGGCGAAGCGGGCGGACATCGTACTTCCCTGCACCACGCCGCTTGAACGGCAGGATGTGGCCGTAACGCCCCGCGACCCCTATCTGGTTTCGATGTCGAAGCTGACCGAACCCCTCGGACAGGCCCGGGACGACTATGAGATCTTCGCCGGGATCGCCAGCGTCATGGGAGCCGAGCAAGATTTCACTGAATGCCGAAGTGCGGAGCAGTGGCAGCGTTGGATCTATGAAACGACGGCGGAGCGGTGCTCGGCCGACGGGATTGACCTGCCTGACTACGACACGTTTCGTGTGGTGGGATGGCACAGGATTGAGGATCCAACTGAACCCGTGATCATGCTGAAGGCCTTTCGCGAGGATCCGGAGGCCCATCCGTTGGCCACCCCCAGTGGCAGGATCGAAATCTTCTCGGAAACGGTCGCCGGGTTCGGGTACGAGGATTGCCCGGGCCACCCGGTATGGCGGGAGCCATACGAATGGCTGGGCAACCGAGACTCTCGCTGGCAGCTCCACCTCATTTCGAACCAGCCGAAGGACAAGCTGCATTCCCAGCTCGACCATGGCGGAGTGAGCAGGGTTGCGAAGATCAAGGGCCGGTCCCCGGTGCAGATGAACCCCGCGGATGCCGCAGCGCGCGGATTGGCGGACGGGGATGTTGTGCGGCTGTTCAATGCAAGAGGGTCGTGCCTCGGTGGCCTGGAGATCGACCCCTCGATCCGTCCCGGCGTCGTGAACATGAGCACCGGGGCCTGGTACGATCCCGAGGATCCGACCCAGCACGGCAGCATGTGCAAGCACGGCAACCCGAACGTGTTGACGCGGGACAAAGGCACCTCGAGGCTCGGGCAGGGGCCCTCCGCGCACACCTGCCTGATCGCGGTGGAGCTGTTTGACGGACCACTCCCGCCGGTCACCGCCCATGAACCACCTGAAATCATTCGTCGGGCACCGCCGACAGGATCCCTCGACACGGAGGACGCCCATTGAGCAAACTGAAGGAAGCGCGAGACCTTGAGGTCACAGTCTCCGTCAGCGCCCGGCGGTTCGAGGAGTCGCCTTCATCGAGCGCACCGACAGCCCCTGCATGGCGAGGGGCGTCCATTCCGGCCGCTATTTCCAGATCTTCATGGGGGAGGATCCGATCGAGAAATGCTGGTGGCTGCGCCGGAAGGCCCTGATCTTCGACGTGCCGGAGAAGATGGCTGCTTGCCCATAACGGCGGATTCAAAGTGACGATCTCCGACCCGAACAGCCGCGTGAGTCAGATTCAGGGTCCGGCCTCGCTTGCCATCATGTACGAAGCCTCCGCCGGTGCCGTCGATGACTCGATTTAGAATTTTCGTTCAGGCCATTTCGTTATTGGCGGTCAGTGGCTCTACGTTTCGCGTACCGGTTTCGCCAATGAATTCGGCTTCGAGATCTATGGCGATGGCGCCGTCAGGCGGCGCGTGGCCGCTGCGTCCTCTGGCGCTCCCTGCGGCGCAGAAGCAGGCCGATGCGGTGGACGTTCAGGGCGACCACGGAAAGGGCGACGGCACGGGCGAAGCCCCCGGCGCCCTGGGCCAGGACCCGGTCGAGGCCGCGGTGCCCGAGGTTGTTGATCGCCGACTCCACCGCAGGATGCTGCTGGCGCACCCCGGCGAAGTCCTCGTCGCTCTCGCACTCGCGTTTCGCCGCGTTGAGATAGCCCGTCTTCGGCAGCGCGCTGCAGTCGAGCAGCCAGTCGAGGCGGACCCGGTTCGCGGGGCTGTGGTCATGTTGCGGTCGTTCTTATGTTGCGGTGGCTGTTGGGTTTCAGGATGTTTCGGCGGGGAGGGTGCGATCTGTTTCGGATTGGATCGTCGCCTGATTGCGTGGAAACCGGAATAATCCGGAACGGCTGATTTCTCTTTCCCGGCAGCTTCACGGATGTGTCCGCCCTGCGTGGCGGGGTTGTTGATTTTCGGGATTGATCGCCTGGGCCGGGTGGTTGATTACGCTCCTTGGCGCGGGGTCCGCCTTCCCGGCAGCGCGGGCCGGATCCCGCATGGTGCGAAGCATTTGAGAAGAGGTGGCCCGTGCGGATTGCCGCCGCCGGGCCAGTAGCCGACCATACAACTCGATTGGAACTTGTCGCTGTCCGGCGAGGACTACGTTACCACGCAAGCCTGGCGGGACGCAAAGCTTGATTTCTGTCCCGAACATCCCGATGGCGGCTGTCGTTTCGCCCGCCATGGCACCTACCGGCGCAAGACCCGCTGGGGGGATGCCCATATTCCCCGCTGGTACTGCCGGGACGCCCACAAGACATGGTCACTGCTGGCCCGCTGCTTTGCGGCGCGGCTGCCGGGCACGCTGGACGAGCTCGAGGCGGC
>JAJEAC010000033.1 GCA_022824315.1 Silicimonas sp. | reverse complement strand
CGAGACTCTCGATCCCGCCGGCGTTCTCGACGACAGAAGCGTCGAGGAGCTGGATGTCGAGATCACGCGCGTCCGCGAGCGCGAGGAACGCCTGGCGCTCAGCCGGCTGCACAAGGCGGGATATTTCGGGGTCCGGTTCACGAACGGCGAGTTCGCCGAGCTGTTCCCTCAAGCGTTCCTGGACCAACCGCGGCGCCCGTCCACGCTCTCCCGTCTCGAAAGGCGTCGCGACGCCCGTTACGCGGGCCGACGGGCCAGGGACGCCCGGCGCAAGGCCCTGCTCGGCGGCTTCGTGGTCGCCCAGTGCCGGCACAAGCCGGAGGTTCACGCCGCGATGGCGCCGGACATCAGGGAATGGATGCTGACGCACCGGAGCGCGGAGGTCGGCGAGAAAAACGTCGCGGCGCTGGCGGGGTTTCTTGCGGATCCTGCGGACAAGGGCCTCTCCGCCCCGCCCAGGGACTCGAAGAAGGCGCGGAAGAAGCGCACGCACCGTCTGATCCTGCTCGGCGCCTGGGTGCTGGCGCGGCGTGAGAGCGTGACGGAACTTGAGGATCTCGTAGCGGCCGAGCTGGCGCGGTTCATCGAGCAGGGGCAGCGGGTCGGGCTCCACAAGGCGCTTCTGAAGGACATGCTCGGGAATTGACACCGGAACCGCCGTTCACCCAACAGGAATTGAGATGTCTGCTCCTTTCTTGCCATTTCACTGAAGCCGCAACTGGCACCCTGTTCTGTTCATGTCGTTTTTTGTTGCGATTGCCACGAACAATGGCTCTCCGGAAGGGTGCCATCTCCCGGGCCTCCACCTTGAAATCAAGAGGTCGGATCTCCAAGCGGATGCAATACTGCCCTCGTAGACACCACTGAAACCAGTATTCATTGTGTGAAATCAGTCACGTACGCGCATTGGTTGCCAATTCGCTTGAGCGCGTGAATCGGCGGCACGTTGCCATGGAGGCGAAGTCTCGCTTCGCGTGAGCCAAGATTGGCAACGCACTGCGATCATTGCCATGTTTCTGTCTCAATTGGCCGACGGTCGGATCGGCGTCGAGGACATAGCCGTCCTCAAGGCGAAGCGTCAGGTGCCGGATGCCGGAAACCGCGATGCTGCCGTGCCCTTTCATGGTCCCTTTTGTCCTGGGAAAACGGGGCCGGGCAATCATCCGAGAAGGACCCGGCCCCGCCGCTCATCAAGAGCGATCCCTGACGCGGAAATATGGAGAAAGTGTCAAGCCCAGTTCAATTCTGCCCCATGAGTGGTCCAATTTTGACCCACCTTCCGGCCTTTCCCTTTCCCAGTAGAGAGCATCTTCTCATCCGGGCATTTTGCTCCGGTGTTCAGGTTCCGCTACAGGAGAAGAGGAAGATAGGAACACTTGGTCGAACCTCGACCTGCCCGTTTCCCAGAGGGACTTCAACTGCTTGCTCGCGAAGGTCTTTATCATTCCCAAGTGTAAGCTGACAGACGACAGATGCAAGCCGAAACTTCACGTTTCTGGATCATTGGTCTTGAGACGGCAAATCGAAGGCGGATGGGAATACGTGCTTGAACCGAGGAGGGCCCTTTCCCCTCCCTGCCAAGCATGAACAGCATGAAATCCGCAACAGAAAGCTTAGATTTGGGCAGCAGTGTGAACTTGCAACAGTTCGTTATCCGCTGTCGTCTTGTCTACAAAGAAAGACCACCTGCATCGACGGCAGCGAGTGCTCATGATACCAATTGCGATCACCAGTAACGCCCTGATTTGAACCGATATTGTCTGCAAAATTGGCATTTCCGTCGCGCCGCGGCGCAAGTCTCCCGGCAGACTCACCCCCTGTCGCGCCGGCCCGCCATCCCGGGCCCGGTTCACCAATCGGTTCACCAGCTTTGCTGATATCAGTAGTGCCTATGAGGAACCTGCCATTGACGTCGGGTGTGTCATTTTGGCTGCACACAACCCAGCCAGCCGGAACGTTAGCGCTTTCCAGCGCGAACTTAGGAATGATTGTTCCGGGTCCGAGAAGTTCATCCATTGCCTCTTGAACCGCAACATCTGCAATACGCTCAAGCGATGAGTTGAAGCCGCCAAGCCAAAACCCGAGGCCCGTGAGGGCAAATACAATTGAAAGAAAGAGGCTACCGAGCGATGCAATCAATTGCCAAATTCGTATGCCTGTTGGCGACATCCGCTACCCCTTCTGCCTGCTGAACGACACTCCGGAACTCAAAGGAGTGGGAATGCGGGTTCAAAGTTGGTTGATGTGCTAGCTTTGGATTCGGCAGACTGCAAGGTACTTCCCTCCGGGCTGCCCCATGCAACCCCTCGGGCCTATCTCAACACATGGTGCACCTAGATGCCGATCACCGCCGCTCACACATGCGCGGCGGTGATCTCTCCATTTTCCGGGAACTGCTTGCCGTAGGCCTCGGTCAGGTTCCGGACATGAAGTCCTTGCTCTCCTTGCTCTCGGCGGCGGGCCCGGGCAAGATCGTAAGCCGTCTGCCGTCGCAGCCAGAATTCGGCACTGGACCAGCCCGCCCGTTCAAGGCGAATCGCCATTTCCGGGGAGATGCCCGCATGGCCATTGAGAATCCGCGACAACGTATGACGGGCGACACCCAGTTCGCGCGCCGCTTCCGTCACGCTCAATTCGAGTGGTGCCAGGCAGTTCTCTCGAATGCTGCGGCCGGGATGGGGGGGATTCATCATCGCCATGTTCGTTTCCTTCTTCAGTGGTAGTCGACCAGGTCGACGTCGTGGACCTCGCCGTCCTCAACGCGAAACGTCATGCGCCAGTTGCCGGAAATCGAGATGCTCCAGTGCCCCTTCAGATTGCCTTTGAGCGGATGGAGTCGATAGCCAGGCAAATCGACGTCCGAGGGCCTGCTGGCCCCGTCGAGATCGGCCAGCGCGAGAGCGATGCGACCTGCCAGGTCGGGTGCCACCCTGCTCGCGTCCCCGCGTTCGTACATCCGCCTGAGGCCCCTGTGACGAAAGCTCCGGATCATGGCCGATTGTATCGCGTGCCGATACGCAGTGCAATCGGAATGTTCGGCACCGAGCAGGAATGGAAAACGGGGCCGGGCGATCATCCGAGAAGGACCCGGCCCCGTCGCTCTGCGAGAACGGCCCGCGGCGAGGAAACATGGAGAAAGACCCTCGCCAGGAGCGACCTCATCCAGACGCAGCGTCCGGTCGGTGTCAAGGCAGCCCCGGCACCGGGAAATCCCTTCGGCACGGGATCGGCTGAAAACTGTCCGGGTTATCCCCGAGCTGCAGGACCCCGGACGGTTGCCCACGACCAGAACGGCGATCAAGCGCACGATCGGTGCCTGGGCATGGTAGGTGATCACCCGGGACGGGACCGACTGGCGGCAGGTCGTCAGGTCTTCGAGGGCGGATGCCGAGAACGACGCAGGGGCGGCCAGGGACGCACGCGAGGGCGGCGGTCCAGACCTGATTCGCTGAGCCTGTCAGCAGCAGGGATCTCGCGGGTCGGCGGGCTTCGTCGGGTGGCCGTTGTTTCCGGTTCCCGGTTCAGGCCCCCCCGATTCGGCCCCGGTTTCGCGCCCGACGGCTCTCGAAACGGCGATTCTCGTGCCCCTCAGCACCGTTTCCCCGCCCGATTGCCCATGAACGGAACGTGAGAGCCGCCACACAGGTCGATTCCGGCAGAGGGCGAAAACGTACGCCAGGCGGCCCGGTTCCGGCTCGGGGCAAAATGACACTCGAGCCGGCAGCGAGAGTTGACGCGACCTGGCGCATGCGGCTATCTCGCTCCGCCAGCCGGTCCCGGCAGGGTCGAACCCCCCTGCCGGCACCGGTCAACAACCGGCTTGCCCGCGCCGGGGCCCAAGCGGGCGATGCACCGTTACCGTTACCACGTCTCCCTTGGGTTTCGGGGCGGTAACGCTCTGTGGTGCCGCCGGGCATCCGCGTCCTCCGGGCCCTTCAGCGCGCGCCCTGAAGGCGTCACGGAGATCTTCGTCAGTGAGGCCGTGTTCGCCGGACATGTTGACGTGCGACCATGACATCGGCGAGTGATTGCAGGTCACACAAAGAGGACAGTCCCGCATTTCTGAAAGGATCAAGACGATGAAGGACACCCGATTCGGACCCAATGGCTGGACGCCGGAGCGGCTCGCAAGTCTCGAAGGCAGGACCTGCGTGATCACCGGCGCCAATGCGGGCACGGGGTTTCAGGCCGCGCGCATTCTTCTCTCGAAGGGCGCAACCGTGGTGATGCTCAACCGCAGCGCCGAGAGATCGACCGCTGCCGTGAAGGCGCTCGAAGACGAGTTCGGTGCGGGCGCCGACGTGAGCTTTGTCCGCATGGACCTCGCCGAGCTTGCAAGCGTGCGCGCAGCGGCAGGCGAGGTGCTCAGGACCGTGCCCCGGATCGATGCACTCATCTGCAACGCGGCCATCGCGCAGGTGCCG
>JAJEAC010000117.1 GCA_022824315.1 Silicimonas sp. | reverse complement strand
CTTGGACTCACCCAAAAATTCCTTAAGGAAGGCCTTGGGATCCGTGATGTAGGCATCCATGAGTTCAGGCGTCCAGAGGAGGCCCGCGTTGCCGGCCTCAATCATGCTGTTACTGAACTTGTAGTCGGCGGTGCCGGCTTGCCGGCCGAAGACCTCCAGAAGGTTCGGTCCAGCGGCTTTCTTCTTGCCAGCCTCGATTGAATGGCAAGCCTTGCACTTCTTGAACACCTTTTTGCCCGCGGCAGGGTCTCCCGGCATAAACGCCGCGCTCATCGGAGCGTGCATGGCCAAAGCGACCGAAACCGCGAAAAACATGATCAATCTCATGTTGTCCCCTCCCGTTGGAGACGGGCGGAATTGCGCATACCGAGATGACCGCCCGTCGCCGCAAGGTTCCTAGTTGATCGTGATTGTGAATTCGTCTTCTTCGAACGATCTGGACTCGATCAGGCAGCCGCTATCTTCATCGAACGCAAAAATGGTTGCGACTTCAGCGACTACCGAAAGGCGACAGAACAGTTCACCCTCTCCCATATCTCCCATTGCTTCTGGGCACTCCTCAAGATCAGTATGGGGCACGCTGGCCTCATACACATCATAGGACAAGGCACACATCTCGTCTTCCGCGAAGGCGGCTCCACCAAAGGCAAGCACACTCGCAGCTACTGCAATAAGGGTGTATTTCATGGTTTCCTCCTACGGCCCAAAATCCGAGGCATCGCCATGTTCGCGATACCCCGAATTCGCTTCGTCCGGATCCAAGTCGCGCCTAACGCGCGAACTGTTGCCAGACGATCCCTTGCATCATAGCCGAATGCGTCCTGATAGTCCGTGCTGTGTGTGTACTAATTCGAGGAAATTGCATGCGTATTTCGTGGCATTCTGTGTTTTTGCCCCATCCTCGCCCTGCGGCGTCCGAATCGGACGCCGCGAACCTCGGCCTTGCTGCCGTGCTCCAAGAGGCGGCCAACTCCGTTCGCGCGCTGGTCGCCGAATTGAGCGGCGGCAGCGGACCGGTGTCGAAATGCAGGCCGTGACCTCTCCGGTCGGGTCGCGGCAGTGATGTCCGAATCGGTCGACAGCGAAGTCCGGGTCCAGTTAGAATGGCGGGTCGTACATCAAACTGACTTTGCGAGATCGACATTTCCGCAGGCGCGCACGCCGCAGCCGGTCGCGGTTCCGCATTACACGTTTCGAGGCCTGCTCAGCGTTCACTCGCGTTGCGGCCCGCATGGTTGCTAGGTCGCCCAAGGCGACCCGTTGCATCGGAGTGCTTCAGGCCATGTTGTTACCTCCATCACCCGCTCCGATTGCTACCGGCTGGAGCCTTAACAACATGCCGCTAACCGGATGAAGGAATTCCCTCCGGACATTGAGGATTTTGCCAATCGGTTTGCAGAATTGCAGGAGAAGCGGCACAAGGCTGACTACGACCCGTCATTCAGCCTGACACGACACGACGTTATCACGGTGATCGATGCTGCAGATGCTGCGATCACGAAACTAAAAAACGCCAACATCAAGCACCAAAGAGCATTCGCCGTGTGGACAGTGATGCAGTTTCGGCCGGATTGACGGTAGGCACTCTCGAAATTGAAACTGACCAACTGCCCGGGGATGCCACGACGGGCATGATACTCGGTCAGGTGCAACCGGGCCAGAAGAACTCGGCGTGCCAAACCAGCGCCTTTGAGGGCCATGCAAGGGGCTTCCGGCGACGCCGCGCCGAGCCAAGGTAGCGCACAGGTCTCCGGACGCACTGTGCGGATGTGCCCGCACGAATTCTCCGATCATGCCGCACGTGGCGCGACTTCCCGGTCGCTTCCTGGTCTTACCTTCAGTTCGGCCACGTCCAGATCGTAACCGGTTTGCAGATTGATCCAGAACTCCGCCGGCGTTCCGAAATAGCGTGCCAGTCGCAATGCGGCGTCGACCGTGACGCCTTGATGTCGCGGGTCACAGGTTCCAGTCGACAGGGTCCGGCAACACGCCAGACCGTAAGCAGCTGCAACTGCTTTGGGCAGATGAAATCAGAAACCGCGTCCGACAGTTTCACGACAGATTCAGCCAGTATTGTACCGCCGTCCGTGGGCGAGCTTCGTCCTTTTGGTGAACAACGATGCAAATCGATATGTGGAGAAGAAAATGACGACATTGAAACTGGACCGTCGCGCCGTGATCGCGACTGTTGCCGCCCTTGGCCTCGCCGGACCGGTCGTGGCCGATGGTCATCAGGTCTTGGACAGCGTCCACTTCCTGATCCCTGGCGGTGCCGGCGGTGGATGGGATGGCACGGCTCGCGGCACCGGCGAGGCGCTGACAAAGGCGGGCTTGGTGGGAACCGCATCCTACGAAAACATGTCTGGCGGCGGCGGCGGCAAGGCCATTGGCTTCCTGATCGAAAACGCCGACAGCAACCACGGCACGCTTATGGTCAATTCAACCCCGATCGTGATTCGATCGCTGACCGGTGTCTTCCCGCACAATTTCCGCGACCTGACGCTGGTATCAGGCACGATAGGAGACTACGCTGCGCTCGTCGTCGGCAAGGACAGCCCGGTCGACTCCATGGCCGACCTGATTGCCGCCTTTGACGCTGACCCCGGTGCGACCGCCATCGGCGGCGGCTCGGTTCCGGGCGGCATGGACCACCTCGTGGCGGCCATGGTGATGGAAGCGGCCGGCAAGGACGCGCTAGGCGTGAAATACATCCCTTACGATGCCGGCGGCAAGGCAATGGCAGCCCTGCTTTCGGGCGAAATAGCTGCCCTCTCGACCGGGTTCTCGGAAGCCGTCGATCTCGCGAGTGCAGGTGAAGTGAAGATCATTGGCGTGACGTCGGATTCGCGTGTGGATGCGGCCCCCGATGCGATGACCATGAAGGAACAGGGCATCGACACCACTTTCGTCAATTGGCGCGGGTTCTTTGGAGCCCCCGGCTTGCCCGCCGACAAGCTGGCCCTGTACCAGGACGTCATTGCCAAGATGTACGACACGCCCGAGTGGGAAGACGTTCGCGCCCGCAACGGTTGGGTCAACATTCACAATTCAGGCGACGACTTCAAGACCTTCCTGGAAAATCAGGAAATGGTCATCGGTGACCTGATGAGGAAGCTCGGCTTCCTTTGACAGACCCGGCAGCGGAGCGATCACTCGCTCCGCTGCGCCACGGCATGAGGAGGGGATGACATGGCCTTGGATCGCTGGCTCGCTCTTGTTATTTTGGGCATCTGCCTAGCCTACGGATACGCTGCCTGGTTTACCATGGATGGCAGTCTTGCCCCGTTCATGAAGCGGAACCCGATATGGCCCAGCACCTTCCCGAAAGTTCTTTCCGTCCTGGGGATCATCGCAGCACTTGTCATTCTCCTGGGTCTCGAGAAGGCCGAGCCGAAAGAAGCCGACATCGATTACCGTCGCCTGGGCGAATATAACCTCGGTCAGGCGCTCCTGCTGCTCGCGCTCATGGTTGCCTATGCGCTTTGCCTGCGCCCCTTGGGTTTTCTGATCTCGACATCCGCACTCCTGATCCTCGGCTCCTTCATCCTGGGCGAACGCAAGTGGCACATCATGCTGCCCGTCGCCGTGATTGCCGCAGTTTCGGTCTGGTATCTCGTTCAAGTGGTCCTTGGCATCTACATGCGCCCTTTGCCTGGAATTCTTGGAGGCTGACATGCTTGAAGGACTTCTAGTTGGCTTGCAGACAGCGTTTTCCATCCAGAACCTCTTGATGGTCATCGGCGGCTGCCTAATTGGCACGTTCATCGGCATGCTTCCGGGTCTGGGACCGATGTCGATCATCGCCATCATGATCCCCATCGCCATCTCGATGGGCGACCCCTCCGCGGCACTGATCCTCTTGGCGGGAGTCTACTACGGCGCGATCTTCGGTGGCTCGACCTCGTCGATCCTCTTGAATGCGCCGGGCGTCGCGGGAACTGTCGCCTCCAGTTTCGACGGCTATCCAATGGCACGCCAGGGAAAGGCCGGAAAGGCGCTGACCGTTGCCGCCATCGCAAGCTTTGCGGGCGGTACCATCGGCGCACTGCTGCTGATGATCTTTGCGCCTGCCTTGTCTTCCGTTGCGCTCCTCTTCCACTCGGCCGAGTATTTTGCGCTGATGGTGGTCGGCCTTTCCGCGATCGCGGCATTTGCCGGCACAGGTCAGGTCGCAAAGGCTCTGGTGATGACACTTCTCGGACTGATCATGGCGACCGTCGGCGAAGGCGCCCTGTTCAACTTGCCACGCTTTACCATGGGGATCATGGACCTACAGTCGGGCTTCGGCTTCATCACGCTCGCCATGGCCATGTTCGCACTCCCCGAAGCGCTGTTCCTCGTCTTGAAGCCGAAGGACCTGCAGGGCGACGACGGCAAAATCAAGGAATTGCGGATCACCGGGCAGGAAGCGAAGGCCATCGCGCCCGTAATCGGACGTCAGTCCCTGCAAGGCTTCTTCATCGGCGTTCTGCCCGGTGCAGGCGCCACCATTGCCAGCTTTCTCGGCTATGCCGTGGAGCGCAACATCGCCCCGAAAAAAGAACAGGACGAATTCGGGAAAGGGTCCGTCAAGGGCCTCGCAGCTCCCGAAACGGCGAACAACGCCGCATGCACGGGGTCGTTCGTGCCGCTCTTGACCTTGGGCATTCCCGGTTCAGGGACGACGGCCATTCTCCTTGGTGCGCTGATCGCATTGAACGTGACACCCGGGCCTCGCCTGATGGTGGATGATCCCCAGATTTTCTGGGCCGTCATCATGTCGATGTTCATTGGCAACCTGGTCTTGCTGGTCCTTAACCTGCCACTCATTCCGTATATCGCAAAGATCTTGACGGTGCCCCGCAACTACCTGATCCCCTTCATTTTGTTCTTCACGCTAATGGGTGCGTATATCGGGCAGAACAATGCGACCGAGCTGCTCATTCTTGTTGGCTTCGGAATCTGCGCGACCGCGCTGAAATTCGCCGACTACCCTCTCGCTCCATTGCTGATCGGGTTCATCCTCGGCGCGATGATGGAGAACAACTTTGCACGCTCGATGCAGCTCTATGACGGTGTCTCGTTCATCTGGGAGCGACCGATGACACTGGGCCTCCTGGCCATTGCCGTCATTCTCGTTGTCCTTCCAAGCTATCGTGCGCGTCGCGCGAAGGCGCGTCAAGACGGCGTTGCGGACGGGGATTGACGATCGCGGATCGTGCGGCTGCACTTTGTCGCCCTGTTCCCCAATCTCGTATTGCCTCTTCTAGGCCATCACCGCTTCGCGGCACAGACTTCGTTGCGAAGGCAAAGGGCTCTTCAACGCGGCAAACCCAAATCACGAAATGGAACGAAGGGCGTAGCCAAGATTGGTTGATCGGACGCCTACGGCCGGTCTCGCCTGCCAGTCGAGGAATTCGAGCAGCCTGAGATTGATGATGCAGTTCTTGACGTGCCCATGCAGTCTGGCTCAAGCGCCCGGGTGCGCAGGTGGCAAGGAGCCAGACGCGTGTCAATTGGAAGGCTCACCGACCAAATGCCGCGGCGACGTTCTCGGTTTCGATTCGATCAAGACCGTCCGGCACGGTCCCCTTGCCGATCAGGAAGCCGGGGCGGCGCGACCCCTTTGGCGCGATCGGCTCGACGTTCACGAGGGGTTTCCCGTCCCGTGCAATGACCAACGCCTCGCCTTTTTCCGCTGCGGCCACAAGTTTCGACAGATTTGCCTTCGCCTCATGCATGTTCACGATCTTCATCGAAAGCCTCCGTGGTCAATCACCTTAGCCATTTTCACTGCCGGCGAAATTCCGGCGAACTCATTGGCCGCACATGGGTTCCAGTGGTCGGCTCCGG
>JAJEAC010000086.1 GCA_022824315.1 Silicimonas sp. | reverse complement strand
GAGATCAGGGATGGCAAGGACATCCGTGCAGGCGACCGTGTGCAGATTTACCGGGCAGGCGACGTGATTCCCAAGGTCGCGGACGTTGATCTCTCCAAGAGACCCGAGGGCGCGATACCTTACGCATTCCCGGAAAGATGTCCCGAATGCGGTTCGCCCGCCATTCGGGAGGAAGGCGATGCCGTGCGCCGATGCACCGGTGGCCTCATCTGCCGCGCACAGGCGGTCGAGAAGCTCAAGCACTTCGTTTCGCGCGGAGCTTTCGACATCGAGGGTCTCGGAGCGAAGCAGGTGGAGGACTTCCACGATCGCGGATGGGTCGCCGGACCGGCGGACATTTTCCTGCTGGAGGAACGCGACAGCGAACGGCAGACGCGGTTGAAAGACACTGACGGATGGGGCGAAAGGTCGGCGACCAAGCTTTTTGCTGCCATCAGGGAGCGCAGAAAAATCGACTTTCATCGCCTCCTGTTCGGCTTGGGCATCCGGCATCTCGGCGAGGCCGCCGCCAAGGACCTTGCACGCCATTTCAGCGACTGGCCTTCACTTGCCGCCGTCGCAACGGACGCTGCCAAGGAACCGGCCGTGGACGATGCGTCACAGGCCGCCCTTGACGAAAGTCCGGCTTGGAAGGAATTCCTGTCCATCGATGGCGTGGGCCGAACCTTGGTCCGGTCACTCGTCCTGACCATGGATCAAGAGGCGGAGCGTGCCTTGATCGAGCGCCTTGTGAAACATCTGGTGATCGTTCCGCCCGATGTTCGGGCATCCGGCAGCCCGGTTGCCGGCAAGGCCATCGTCTTTACCGGAACTCTGAGCAGGATGACCCGAAACGAAGCCAAGGCGCGAGCGGAAGCGCTCGGAGCAAGGGTTTCAGGATCCGTCTCAGCCAAGACCGATCTGGTTGTGGCTGGTCCGGGTGCAGGTTCAAAGGCCAAGAAGGCCGCGGAGCTCGGTGTCGAAACGATTGACGAGGATGACTGGCTTGCCCTCATCGGCGACGCATGAGTGGTCGGCCAGAGGTTCTCTTTCCGCTTTTTGCCTCGCTGGACTCGCTGCCGGGCATCGGTCCGAAGCTTGCACGCGTATTCGAGCAGATCGAAATCGGCAAGCCTCGGGATCTGCTCTTCACGCTGCCGAATGCTGGCGTTGATCGGCGGCTCCGACCCACCGTAAAGGGCGTGACCCTGCCGGCGACGGTCACGACCGAAGTTACAGTGCTGCGGCACCTGCCAAACCGGGTCAAGGGACGACCCTATCGCGTAAGCGTGTCGGACTCTGAAACGGAGTTTCCACTGGTCTTCTTTCACGCGAAGTCCGACTGGCTGCAGAAGCGGCTTCCGGAAGGCCAGCGCCGCGTGGTCTCGGGAAGGACGGAGCTGTTCGATGGAACCGCGCAGATGGTTCACCCGGACTATATCCTCGAGCCGGAGGAAGCCAGTCAGCTGCCAGAGTTCGAACCCGTATATCCGCTGACTCAAGGGCTTACGCAAAGGGTCATGGTCAAGGCCGTGGCGGCGGCAGTTGAACGTGCGCCAGAACTTGACGACTGGCTGGAGTCCGCTTTTTTGGAGAAAATGGGCTGGCCGCGCTGGCATGCCGCGGTCGCGTCGGTTCATGCCCCGGGCTCCATGGATGACATCAATCCGAAGGCGCCTGCGCGCCGGCGGCTTGCATATGACGAGTTTCTCGCCCACCAAGTGACGCTCGCGCTCGCCCGGTCGCGCCGGAGAAGCCGCAAGGGACGGCAATCAACTGCAACGGGTCGTTTTCAGGCAAAGGTCCTTGAGGCTCTTCCATACCGCCCTACGAGCGCGCAGGAACGTGCAATGCGCGAGATTTCCGACGACATGGGATCGCCCGAGCGGATGAACCGCCTGCTTCAAGGCGATGTCGGCTCAGGCAAGACGCTCGTCGCTTTCATGTCCATGCTTGTGGCTGCCGAGGCAGGCGGGCAGGGCGTGCTCATGGCGCCGACCGAATTACTGGCCCGCCAGCATCTTGAAGCGCTCATGCCACTGGCAGAAGCCGCGCACGTGGTGCTTGAGATCCTCACGGGGCGTGACAAGGGCAAGGCGCGCGAGGCCAAGCTTGCCGCACTCAAGAACGGAGAGATCCAGATCCTCCTGGGAACCCATGCGGTGTTCCAGGAGGATGTCGCGTTCCAGGATCTTCGCGTGGCGGTAATCGACGAGCAGCACCGGTTCGGCGTGGCGCAACGGATGGAACTCGGAAAGAAGGGCGATACGGTCGATGTGCTGGTAATGACGGCCACGCCCATCCCGCGATCCCTGAGCCTGACGCACTTTGGCGACATGGACATGTCCGTGCTGGATGAGAAGCCGCCGGGCCGGGGTCCCGTGACCACAGCAGTCGTGCCGAACGACCGGATCGGCCAATTGGAGATGCAGTTGAAGGCCGCGGTGGCGGAAGGTCGGCAGGCATACTGGGTGTGCCCGCTCGTGGATGAAAGCGACACCCTTCCCCAGACTGCGGCCGAAGAGCGACTTCTGCGGCTTCGCGCGGTTCTCGGCAAGCAGGCCGTTGGACTTGTTCACGGGCAGTTGCCGCCCGGCGAAAGGGATGCTGCCATGGCGGCCTTTGTCGCCGGGGACACGCGAGTCCTGGTTGCGACAACTGTCATCGAAGTAGGGGTCGACGTGCCGAACGCCTCGATCATGGTGATCGAAGGCGCGGAGTCTTTTGGCCTTGCACAGCTGCATCAATTGCGGGGCAGGGTCGGTCGCGGCACGGAACGCTCTTCATGCGTGCTGCTCTATCGTTCCCCGCTTTCCGAATCCGCCCGGCAACGCCTCGAGAGCCTCCGCGCGACTGAGGACGGGTTCCGGATTGCGGAAGAGGATCTCGCGATGCGCGGGGCGGGAGACGTGCTTGGCACCGCTCAGTCCGGGCTTCCGCGATTCCGGATCGCCGATTGGGAATGTCATGGAGCGCTGCTTTCTGCCGCGAATCGCGATGCCAGGGCACTCGTTGCGAGCGACCCGGAACTCAAGACAAGGCGTGGGCAGGCGGTGCGAACGCTTCTTTGGTTGCTGGAACAGGACAAGGCAGTGGCAATGATTTCAGTGGGTTAAGGTCAATATACGCATTTTGTTCACGAATGTTCGCATAAAGGTCTTTACATTTGGGCGAAATAGAGAACAATTAAGAAACAAATGGGTTGCTTGCCGATTGCAAGCAAATGGCAAGAGGTCGCCAAAAATGAACGAGCTGAAAGAGACGATTTCCCGCAACGCTGCAACCTTGCCCGGCGATTTTGCCGGGGGCGCAGCGTTGGTGCTTCTTACATTTGTCGGTTTGTCCCTGTCCGGACTTCTCTGACCTGAGGCTGCCTGCGGTCTGGCGTGTCGGTCCACGCATCCGGTCCCGAATTCGATGCACGACGACATCGTCGTCGGGGTTCTGCCCCGAACCCGAGACTGACACGAAACCAGACGCGCCACTTGCCCGCCGCCGTTCCCAGGAAGGCTGCGGGCCTTTTTTTGTCTCGATGCTCTTGCGAAATTCACGAATGGGCGGCGGCAACTTCTGGCGTTGCGGGTTCTCACTGCGATTCATGGAAGCGAAAAGCCAGGGTGTGGCCAGATCCTGCATCGCAGAACGGTAGTCAAGAACCAGCCTGGCAGGCAGGCGTGCTCATTGTATCGGCCAAAATGCGGGCCCCTTGTGTCTTGACGTCCCGCCGTCCAAGCTTGTCGTTCTGCCGGGACTTGCCTAAGGTGCGTGGGCCGAGGGCGATCTCTGCGTCCCCAGCCCGCGTCACGAATGCAGCCACGACCATGCCTGGTGAACGCCTTCGACAGATCCATGCCCGAAAGATGCCTGCAATGGACGAGAAGGCCGGTACGGGCCTCGCTGCGCAAGGGATCGATCCTGAATGGGAGAGGCGGCAATGGAGATAGACGACTTGGCGCATGTGCTGCGCGCGGCGAAAGCGATCACGGGAGAAACGGTCTTCACGATCGTCGGATCGCAAGCCATCCTTGCACAACATCCGAATGCGCCTGCCGCGATGAAGATGTCTATGGAGGTGGACATCTTTCCGAGATCTCGGCCGGATCTGTCGGACCTGATCGAGGGAGCGCTTGGTGCGGAGTCGCACTTTCATGCAACTTTCGGATACCATGCGGACGGTGTTGGCGAAGAGACTGCAATCCTGCCCAGAGGATGGGAGGACCGCGCCATTGTCCTGGAAGGGCATCCTCTCCTTGAGGGTGCCGTCGCAATCTGTCCGGAGATCCATGACCTGTGTGCGTCAAAACTCATGGCCTTTCGCGAAAAGGACAGGTCCTGGGTCGAGACGGCTGTGACAACCGGACTCGCCGACCCGGCAGCGATAGCCAAGCGACTTGATGAAATTGATCGTGATCCGGACGGGACCAGAATCCATGCGTCCAGATGGGTGACAGCCTTGGAGCGCCAGCCAGATGAATCATGAGGACCGGATGGACCGAATGCGACTTGCTTGGCTCAAGATCGTGCTCGATCGCATGGCGTCGTGCACGCGAGAAGACTGCCGGATACGCGCGAAAGCGAGGGACCTTCTTGACCTGAAGCGATCGCGGGGCCTTGTGTCCGAGGATCACGCACAACGCTGGAAGACATTGCTGGAGATGGATGCAGACGAATTGAGGAGGGCTCTTCTCGCGCCCGGAGCGCAGGGTCGAGAGCTTCGGCACGCGCATCTCTTTGCGGGCGTCTTTCCGCCAAAGGAGCAGAACCGAATCATGCGAGATATCAGGAAAAAATTTGGCAGCGGCGCTCAGGGTCCGGGATAGGCGGCACTGGTTGTGCATCACCAGAACCATTCCGCCACCCACGGTCGGCGGGACTGGACGTCTCGGTGTCGGAAAGCCGCGTTCCGGCGGCGGCCAGCGGCTTCGTTTAGCCCTCATTCGGCTGGGGTAGTGATCCAACGCAACTGATTTCATATCGCAGGGCGGGTCGTCAGTGACTGTGTCGAACGCGCATTCAAACGTCACGCGAGGCGAAGATCGGCGATCCGAACTTGTCACTTTCCTGCCATACGGCATGCGGCGGTCTTGTGCTGGGTGGACACGGCGAACTTGTGATATTGGTGTGGGCTCGTGTCCGAAATCAAAGCAGGCTCCTAGCATGCAATTGACACGCCCAACTTGAGAGATGCTATGCAATGCGAGAAGAGTCCGTAGGAAGCTAGATCGAATGCCCTGCAGCGCTCGGCTGATCTAGGATCTGCTCTACCCGCAGCAAGTCGACATATTCTGTTCCAGAATTGGCCTTGATACGACGACTCGGAAGAGGCGCCTCATCCCATTTGGAAGTGCCGCGCGAACAAATGATCTACCGGGCCGCAGGACGAGCTTCGCGGGCGGTGTCTTCGCGCTTTGGCCGAAATCGTCGATTGTTTCTTTGCCGTCAAAATGTAATTGTGCATGCAATTGAAAGGGAGTCGACCATGCCGATGCTGACTGTTCGCAACCTGCCGGACGAAGTGCATTGCGCGTTGCGGGCACGAGCATCCCGGCGCGGCCGCAGCACTGAAGCCGAGGTGCGCGCCATCCTTAGGGAGGCCGTTCTGCCAGAGGGCCGCGTCACGCTGGGGACTTTGCTGACCACTGTCGGCCAGCGAGCTGGGCTGACGGAGGAAGAGTTCGCGGAGTTCGCACGGCGCGACATGTCGGCTGCCCGGCCGTTTGATCTCGAATGATCCTTATTGATACGAACGTCATATCGGAGCCGCTGCGTGCGGCCCCGGAACCGCGCGTCGCCGAGTGGCTTGACGCACAGGCGCTGGAAACACTCTATCTCTCCGCCATCACCGTTGCCGAACTGCGCTTCGGGGTGCACGCGCTGCCGTCCGGGCGCCGTCGTGACCGGCTCCACGACGATCTGGAGGGTCAGGTGCTGCCAATGTTTGCTGGGCGGGTTCTGGCCTTCGACCTTGCCGCTTCGCAGGATTATGCAGAGCTGATGGCGAGGGCGCGGTCAGCGGGACTGGCGATCTCGGTGTCGGACGGCTACATCGCGGCGACGGCGGCGACCAACGGCATGAAGGTGGCGACGCGGGACACCGCCCCTTTCCAAGCTGCCGGCCTGGAGACGGTCGACCCTTGGTTGGCATGACGGTCCCTCCAGTATCCTGCGCCGATCCGTTTCCTCGGCACGTGCACTTCAAGCTTCTGTCTTTGCCGCTTCATGAACTCGTCGAACATCGGTGCCGCATGACCGACGGGCGGACTTCAGGACCGCATCACGCCCATCAATTCGCGCGTCCGCGTTCCTGTGCAGTGTGCGGGGGCATCAGAGGCATCCATGGAATGGAATTTGCTTGAGTTACTAAAATTATTTGCAACCCAAATAATTTCTATAACTTTTTGAATTATTTCAAGTGTCCGGCCACGGGCAGCAAGTCCCATGTATGGAAGCTTGCGTCGGACCGATGCGATCCTGGCGTGATGGTTGCAACCGGCGGGTTTCATCCGGCCACGGCGGTCAAGTGATCCCTTTACAGGATCCGGGAATTGGGCACTGAACTCCCCAAGACCTCCTGATCATCCGATCCGTCCCGTGATGTAGGACTCTGTGCGGGGGTCTTCCGGGTTCGTGAAGATCTGTCCGGTTTCTCGATATTCGACCAGATTGCCGAGATGGAAGAAAGCCGTGTTCTGGCTGACCCGTGCCGCTTGTTGCATGGAGTGCGTGACAATGACCACCGAATAGTTCCGCCTCAGCTCGTCGATCAGGTCTTCGACTTGCGCCGTCGCAATCGGATCCAGCGCTGAACAAGGCTCGTCCATCAACAGGACTTCGGGCTCGGTTGCCACGGCGCGTGCAATGCACAGCCTTTGCTGCTGGCCGCCCGAGAGCCCGGTGCCAGGTTCATGCAGCCGATCCTTCACTTCATCCCAGATAGCCCCACGCCGAAGGGACCTTTCCACGATTTCGTCCAGTTCGGCCTTGGTCTTTGCGAGGCCGTGAATGCGCGGACCGTACGCGATGTTGTCGTAAATTGACTTGGGGAAAGGGTTGGGCTTCTGGAATACCATGCCGACCTTCGCTCTCAATTGAACGGGGTCGATGCTGGGATGGTAGATGTCGTTGCCATCTATTTGTATGTCGCCCTTGACCCGCGCAATGTCGATCGTGTCGTTCATTCGGTTCAGACACCGGAGGAACGTCGATTTCCCGCATCCTGAAGGTCCGATGAAGGCCGTCACGGTCTTGTCGAGAATGTCGACGGAGACATCCTTGATCGCATGTGTATCGCCGTAGAACACCTGCACGTCCCGCGCATGGATCTTGATGTCGCTTACAGCGGTGTCCCGTTCGATTTTTCTCATGTCGTTCATCATGATGTCCCCCTTGCGCTACCAGTTTCGCTCGAACTTGTTGCGCAAATAGATCGAAACTGCGTTCATCGTGATCAGGAATCCAAGCAGCACGAGAATTGCCGCGGAAGTGCGGCTCACGAAGCCGCGCTCCGGGCTGTCAGCCCAGATGAAGATCTGGGTCGGCAGCGCAGTTGCGCTGTCAAAGGGGCCGGAAGGTGCCGAGGTGATGAATGCGTTCATGCCGATGAGCAGGAGCGGTGCCGTTTCGCCCAAGGCCTGCGCAAGGCCAATGATCGTGCCCGTCAGGATCCCCGGCATGGCCAGCGGAAGAACATGGCCGAAGACCACCTGGTGCTTGGACGCGCCAACTCCAAGGGCGGCTTCTCGGATGGACGGCGGCACGGCCTTGAGAGCCGCGCGTGTCGCGATGATGATCGTTGGCATCGTCATGAGCGCAAGTGTCATGCCACCGACAAACGGTGCCGAGCGAGGCAGCCCGAACCATCCAATGAAGACCGCGAGCGCCAAGAGTCCGAACACCACCGACGGCACGGCGGCCAAGTTGTTGATGTTCACTTCGACGAAGTCGCTGAACTTGTTCTTGGGCGCGAACTCCTCGAGGTAAATCGCTGCCCCGATACCGAGCGGAAACGAAATCACGAAACAGACAAAGAGCGCCCAGAACGATCCGATCAACGCACCCTTGAGCCCGGCGAGTTCCGGAAACCGGCTGTCTGGATTGCTGATGAGGCCGGTGTTCAACGGCTTGCTGATTGCCTCCATTGCCACGAGCTGGTCGAACCAGGCGATCTCGAAGTCTTTCAGCCTGCGGTTCTCTTCAGGTGTTCGGCGATCAATCAGGCCCTTGTTGAGTTGATCGTACGGATCCGAAACCGGCACGGTCATGGTGATCGTTTGTCCGATGAGGTCCGGGTCTTCGACAACTCGGTCACGCAATCTGAATTGCGCTCCGTTGCTCGGCAGGCCGCCGAGTGCCCGCATGGTCGCGCGGTCGTCGGGGTCGACGTCTTTGAGCACGGAGGCTAGGGACGCCTCGAGCACATCGTCAAATCCACCGCGCGGCAGCCGCTCCAAGGGGACCTCTTCCGGATCAATGAACACCTCAAGCGTGATGTGGGTCTGCGTGAACGCCTGATATCCGGACGAGACAAGCGATGCGATGAGTATGAAGAGCATGAGAAACGCGAAGCTTATTGCTCCGAGCCCCAGCACTTGCAGAATCTTCTGCTTCCGGTTCCGGCGCGCAAGGCTGGCGCGAACGGCATCTGCGGTTGACCCCGTCTTCGGGCCCGGATCGGTTGCTGCGGTCACGTCAGCCATGCAGAGGCCTCAGTCGTAGGCTTCGCGGTACTTGCGCACGATGCGCAGGGCGAAGACGTTGATGATGAGGGTCACGATGAAGAGCATCATGCCAAGGGCAAAAGCGGCAAGCGTCTTGGGATTGTCGAAAGACGTGTCACCAATCAGAAGCGTCACGATCTGAACCGTGACTGTCGTCACGCTGTCAAGCGGATTGATCGTGAGCGACGCGATCAGGCCAGCCGCCATGACAACGATCATGGTCTCTCCGATCGCGCGGCTGATCGCGAGGAGGATGCCGCCGACGATTCCCGGAATCGCCGCAGGGAAGAGCACGTTCAAGACCGTTTCGGCGCGGGTCGCGCCGAGGGCAAGCGCCCCGTCACGCAGGGACTTCGGCACCGCCGAAAGCGCATCGTCCGTAAATGACGATATGAATGGAATGAGCATGATGCCCATCACGCTTCCAGCTGCAAGCGCCGTATTGGGCGACACTGGAATGCCTAGCGAAGCGCCGAAACTGCGTATCGCCGGTGCGACCACGAGTATGGCGAAGAATCCATAGACGACCGTCGGTACGCCCGCGAGTATCTCCAGTACCGGCTTCGCGACAGCGCGAAGCCGGGAAGGCGCAAACTCATTGAGATAGATCGCCGACAAGAGGCCGACGGGAACGGCGAGGAACAGTGCCACCACGGTGATGACAAGCGTGCCGAGGAAGACCGGGATCCAGCCGAAGGCCCCTTCGGCGGCGATCTGGTCTTCACGCAGCGGAATTTGCGGCTCCCAGTTCAGGCCGAAAAAGAACTCGGTGATCGGCACCCGCTCGAAGAAACGGATCGACTCGAACAGAAGGGCGGCAATGATGCCGAGTGTCGTGAAAATCGCGATGGTCGAGCAGAAGAGCATGAGGCCGGACGTGATGTGCTCGACACCATGCCGAGCACGGAAATTTGCAGCGACCCGGGAGCGGGCGAACCCCACGATCCCAAGCGAAGCGACAATCACGATCCCGAGCAGCATCCAACGTGAAATCGCGTGCATCCAGGCGTATCGATCTGCTGCATCGACCTTCCAGGCTTCTGGATCGCCAAAGATTCGCCCGCGCGAGATGGACTTTATCTCTGCTAGAACGAGTTGGCGGCCGCCGGCATCGAGCTCGCCGAGACTGCCCGCAGGCAGGCCCGACATCGTGAAGCGATCGATCAGCGGACCCTGGAATATGAGCCAAAGCACGATGAGGACGGCAACGGGCACCAACGTGGAAAGGAGGGAATAAAGCCCATGGTATCCCGGAACGGAGTGCAGCCTTGTTCCATCTGCCCGCAACTTCGTCGCGGCCTGTCTGTTCAGCACGTAACCAAGGACACTGATGCAAAACAGCGTAACAAAAACGATGGTTGTCATCTGCCCCTCAGGCCCAAAGAGACGGGCTGCCCAACGCTACTGCCGGGCAGCCCTTGGTTTTCTATGAGCCTGAGCCTTACGACTTGGGCTCCATGTTCGTGCCGTTCAGAACCGCATCCTGCAACTTCATCAGGAGATCGTCAGCCAACGAAACCAGCCCGCGTTCGGCAAGGTAGCCTCCCTGCTCGAGCGCGTCGTTCGACATGTACTCTTCGAGGAATTCGTTGAGGTTGGGAATGACGCCACGGTGCGCGTTCTTTACGTAGAAGAAGAGCGGACGCGACACCGGATAGGACTTGTCGGCGATCGTGCTGGCGTTCGGCTCGACACCTTCGATCGACACGGCTTTCAGCTTGTCCAGGTTTTCGAACAGGAACGAGTAGCCGAAGATGCCCACGGCGTTCGGGTCGGCTTCAAGGCGCTGCACGATCAGGTTGTCGTTCTCGCCCGCTTCCACGAAAGGTCCATCGGTACGCATGCGCGAGCAATTCTCTTCGACCCAATCGCCGTCGAAGCCGCCGCTCATTACGTACTCGAGTTCTTCGCAGCCCGCGTGCATCGCAAGTTCAACGAATGCATCACGGGTGCCTGAGGTCGGCGGCGGACCGTAGGCGAGAATCTCGACGGCCGGCAGACCGGGATTGATCTGGTCCCAAGTCGTGTAGGGGTTGTCGACCCATTCACCATCGACAGGAACCTGGGCGGCAAGCGCCAGATAGACTTCGCTGAGCTTCAGGTCCCATGCAAAATCGTTGGCGCGCGAGATGGCGATGGAGAGGCCGTCGAAGCCAATTAGGGCTTCGGTGATGTCGGTCACGCCGTTCGACTGGCACAGTTCGTATTCGGATGCCTTCATTGCTCGGGACGCGCCCGTAATGTCGGCGGTGTTCTCGCCAATGCCTTCGCAGAAAATTTTCATGCCGCCGCCGGTGCCGGTCGATTCAACGATAGGCGAAGGTGCTCCGGTCATGTTGGCAAACTGCTCAGCAACCGCCTGGGTATACGGGAAAACGGTCGATGATCCTACGATGCGAATCGCGTCGCGGGCAGAGGCAGCCGTTGCGGCAACGGCCGTGATCGCCAAAACAGAGGCGGTCAGTTTGATGGTCTTCATGAGTTTCTCCTGAGAATTCTGCTTAGACCGCCCCTTGCGGCCTCGCGCGGAAACTGAAGACGTTTCGCATAGCTTGTATGACGGATTGGTAATAATTTTATGACAATCAACCCTGATATTGCATCCGCACCAAATGTTCCTGGTCGCCGTGCGCAGCGCCTCCGCCGGGCATGCCACGGCCAAGCGCGTAGGTGGTTCCGCCGTCGGTCCCGGTACCGGGGCGGCAGCATTCTTCCACTGCCCTCCGGTGCGGCGATTGATCGCGCAATTCTGCCCGTTCGTCGTTCGAGTGCCGGATGCGGCGGAGCTTTCGTCCGCTGAGGCGCTCCTGTCTTTCCTGTGCCATTGTTCGTGGTCTCATGCCGACATTCCGGAGCAACCCGGGCCGTCGCCTCGCATCTGTCGTCTCGCGGGTTGCCCAGTCTCCACGGACGCCGAGGGGCCCGACAGAAGTTCAATGCAGGCCATCACGTCTGCGATGGCGTTACTCTAGGCGCAGGCCGCGGTCTCGGCTTCGGCCACAGCGTCCGCCGTGGCATCAAGCGAAAGGAGGATTGATGTATGCCGGTTTCGGAATTCTGCAGCGGGCACAAGTACCTTGAAGTCCTGAAACGGTGCATCGGGAACCGCACCTCCGTCCGTGAGCATTGCGCGGAGCTGGTCGCGAGCGCGCTCTACCTCCGCTCGCGTGAGCCCGATGACATTGCGTGCCAGTATCGAGGCCGACGCCTGTCCCAACGCGCAAGCCTTGACGTCTTGGCCAAAGGCCGAGATCCGGCCTTCTTCCAGCGCGACATCGACGGTGACGGTGGAACCGCACAGGGGTGAGCGTTTCCGGACCGTGCTGTCAGGGGCCTCCAGACGCTCGGTCAGCGGGATGTCTGAAGCAAGTTCAAGGATCCTGCCCGAATAGAGCTTTATGAGATCGCTGTCCGCCATTGCTTCCCTTTGCGTGTCTCGCCATATCTAGGAACTGCGGCTAGTTGTCAAAAGGATTGGCGCATGACTTTCGACCCTGCAAGTCTGGAATACAACGAGAAGGGCTTGATCCCGGCTGTCGCTCAGGATGATCGGACGGGAGAGGTCCTGATGATGGCCTGGATGAATGCAGAGGCCGTTGCCAAGACCCTGTCGACGGGCCGGGTGACATACTGGTCACGGTCGCGTCAAGAGTATTGGGTCAAGGGAGAGACCTCCGGCAATACGCAGGCCCTGGTCGACGTCCGGGTCGACTGCGATCGCGACTGCCTGCTTTTGCTTGTTCGCCAGAACGGACCGGCTTGCCACACGGGGCGAAAGAGCTGCTTCTACACCGCTGTCCGTCAGGACGAGGAAGTGGAGCTCATGGCGCCCGAAGTGGTTTCAGCCTGACCAGCGATGCCGCAAGAAGGTGCGCAGGTCGCCCGAACCTTCAGAGACCAACAAGACTGCGGATGTCGGCAGGAGTGGCTCCTGCCTCCCTGTAGGAAGAGATCGCCATTGAATCGTGACGTTTCGCCAGGCGGCTTCCTGTCTCGTCACGCACCAGTTCGTGATGCACGTAGATCGGCGCGTCAAGACCGAGCAGGTGCTGGAGCAGAACGTGGATCAGTGTTGCGTCAAAGAGGTCCTCGCCGCGCACGACGTGCGTGATGTCCTGGAACGCGTCGTCGACAACGACGGACAAGTGGTAGGACGTGCCAAAGTCCCGCCTGGCAAGAACCACGTCGCCGATGTTGTTCTGGAGGTGTCCATATGACGAGTGGATGATCCCGGTCTCGCCATTCGGACCACGTCCCGTTTCCTGAAATGCCCGGAACCTGTCGTTCTCGGGCACCGCTTCACGGTGTCCGGATCGCTCCATCCGGAATTGATTCAGTGCCAAAGACATGTCAAGACGCAGCGCAACGCCATCGGGCAGGACCGTGTGCGCTCTCGGTTTCGAACGGCAAGTGCCCGGATACACGATGCCGTCAGGTCCGACGAGCGGCTCTCCTTCATTCGGAGCAGAGGCGGCGGACAGAACGTCACGTCGGTTGCATGTGCAGGCATACAGCAGGCCCCTTTGCCAAAGACTGTCGAGCGCGGCGCGATACGCCTCTCTCCGCTCGGACTGGCGGAGCACCGGGGTCTCCCACGAGAGGCCAAGCCAGCGCAGGTCTTCCTGGATCTGCGCTTCCCATTCCTCGCGGGAACGTCCCCGATCAATGTCTTCGATGCGCAGGACGAACGTTCCGCTCGCATCCTTGGCAAGGTCATGGGCCCGCAGAGCGGAGTAGGCGTGACCGAGGTGCAAGGGCCCGGTAGGTGACGGTGCAAATCGCGTTCTCACGTCCGTTGCAGAACGTAAACCGTGGATTCGACCTTCTTCTCCGGCAGGTGCGGACCGTGCTCCTCAAACACGAGAGCCATGCCTGAGGTCTTGCAGGCCGTATCCAGGGCATCCATGTAGCCGCTGTCTGCAAGGGTCGCGTCATTATACGAAAATGCGAGGAGGTTTCCTGGAGTCAGCAAGGAAACCAGGAGGTCAAGCGTCTCCGGTGGCGCAGCGCCCATGCTGACCACGCCGGCAGCCACGATTCCCGCGTAGTCGCCGGGTTGGATTTCGTCGCATTTCCCGGGACGGCCCTGCCAAACCGATCGGTAAAGGTCCCGTTTCTTGGCCTTGGCGAGCATCTCGGGCGAGATGTCTGTGCCGTCGACCAGCTTGAAGCCTTCCGCCGCCAGGGCCTGTCCCGACAATCCGGTGCCGCATCCAAAGTCGAGAGTCGGCTGGTTGACGTCCGCGCCGGCGGCGCGAAGCGCGCGCGCAACTCTTGTCGGGGTGACGTAGCCCCACCCCAAGACGTCCCTGTCGTACTCCTTGGCCCATCTGCGGTAGATGTCCCGGGTTTCTTCGACCGTGTGTGGCGTCCAGAGGTCGTGTTCAGGGCCTTCGCTCATTCGGGCAGGCTACGTGAACTTTGCATGGGAATCCATCCCGATTCTGCTCAGCATCGACCATGGTGCCGTTGGTGGCATCCCGAGGTGCAAGACTGAGATTTCACGATATGTCGAACAAGAGGACGCGCAGAAGCGACGCCTGGCGACCGGCCGAACTTGAATTGAGGCGGAACCAGCTTGTGGGTCATTGCCCGGTACTGCAGGCAAGGATCAAGGCGGCAGCGCGCTGATCGAAGCAAAGCGCAGCACCTTCTTCATGCCTCTTGAGTCATATCAAACGGGGACGTTGCGAAGGGACCTTTCGCTTGGAGGCATGGCTGCGCTGGACGTCCCCGGACTCATCATGTGGCAGGATACGGCCAGGGCACCCCGTCAATTGCCGAAGCTGCACTCACGACGCCGGATTGCCGGATGACAACGCCAAGGATGAATCCAGGATGAAGGACGTGGTCGCGAGAAAATTGCCAGCGGCTTCGCTCTGGATGCTGTTGCGCACGGATGGACCGGATTGTGGCCAAACCTCGTTCGCTCAACCTCCTGCCGTGCAAAGGTCAGAGGTCGCCATCAACGATTTCTCGGAACAGGCGGTTCGCATCATCGAGAAGATCAGGACTGCTGGCGCCATCCGGGACGTCGACAGCGCTCGCAAGCGTGAATTCCTCCTCAATGAATCTGTCGAGATCACCTATGCGCGGACCAGTTCCGAGTTCGGCAGTTTCCGACTTGGCAATCACCAGCCTTTCGACTGCGTCATCTACGCCTGGGTCCAACTGGACGCCGGCGCGCAATCCGGGCAGGTCCATCGGTGGGGGATCTTCGCGTTCGCGCAGCCAGCGAAGCGCGAGCGCTGGTCGGATCGCGTAGAAGTACTTCTTTATCGCGATGGTCTCGCGATTGCCGATTTTCGCATCGTACGCCGACTTCCCGAGATGCAGGTAATGGAACCGCGCCGGCCGCTTGAATGCGATGCGGTCGGCGAGCGCCCGCAGTCGTTGCGTGAATGCCTGGTTCTCCTTGTAGCGGATTGGCGAGCACAGCCATTCTGACAAGACCGGATTGGCCTTCAGCAGCAGCCCGAGCGCTTTTTTGATGTCCCAGCCGTTGATATCCAGCACACCCTCTATGGGGCACTCGATCACGTCTCGACGGGAATTGATCGAAAGATACCAGTCACGTGGCCGCGCATAAAGGAAACGCACGTCATAGTCGCTGTCCGGCGATGGGAACCCCCAAGCCCGACTGCCTGACTCTACCGCGAGCAGGATCCGCACGGAGTTCTGGTGCTCGATTTCATCCAGCTTTTCTTCAATCAGCGTGTAGGGTTCCGGGTTGATCTTGATGTTCCCGGATGCATTCTTGGTTGCCCGACTATTCAGGGATGCATCCGCATAGACCATTTCCATCGGCAGGCCTCGCGAGTCCAGTTCCGGCTCCTCCGGAAGCGTAAGCTGGAGGGAAGGGTCCGCTGCCGCGGTGATCGCTGCAGCCATTGCATCGACAATATCGTCGCGCGCAACGTCGGGGCCTCGAAACCGAGTGACCATGTCCTCGATCTCCCGCGCAACATCTGGTCGTATGCTCCTAAGTACGGCAATTCGTTCCGTGTACCCATCCGGCGTATCCTTTTTGAATTCCATGGCTCGCCCGGCAAATCCCCTGAAGCAGACTTCCGGATGGACTTCTCGAACGATCTTGCGAGCTCTTCGGTTGTCGTGCAGGAGGTCATCAACCTCCCGGATCCTAGGCATGATGGCGAACGTCTGCTTCGTCAGTTTCTTGCCGGTGATAGCGTGGTTTCGCTCGCTGGCATCCCTGTACCTCGAACAGTCCAATGTCTCGCGTGCAGGTGTACGGAACACGCTGCTGGCTCTGGGTCGTCCAAGTAATTTTCTGGCGACCGTGTCGCATTTCCGAGGTGCGGCTTGAAGTCCGATGGGTATGTCCACGAAGATCCGATCCGTGTCGCGGGCCCGGTCGACCAACTTGGCGAGACTTTCGGCAACACCAAATTTTGGCGTTCCGCTAGGTCTCAACCCGACCCAGAACCATCCGCCTTTGCAACCATCAACACCGTAGCTTGCCGGATCAGACTTCTCGTCCATGCAGGCCTTAGCACTTTGTCCCATTTCGCTCTCCTCGGCCGCATTGAGCACTTCGTCGCAACGACGCGTGTCAATCGCGCTGTGGCGTTATTTCTCGTGGCCAGGAAGAGTTTGCAACGGGGATTGCTCCGAATACTCCGTAGAAGTTTGTGACCAACCCGGGATCGAAGCTCTGCATGCCCTCTAGCCTGCGGCGCGAGCAATAGGCGCAATTGGCCCCAAATGCTGCCCCATACGGAAATTGCGGCCGCCAACGGAGCCTAACGCGGTCCTCCCTTGCATCACAAATGTGGACTCTGTGCCTCGACAAACGCCGGGACAAATCGTCAGCCGGTGCAGAAAGTCGGAGAACTGCCCCGCAGGCATGTCAGCTTGGGTCCGTCCGATGTCCCGAGCACATGTGCGCAACCATGACAATGTTGCTGTTCGGCAATGCACGCGTATCCAAAGCCAGCGGCAACCGGACGCCCGACCTTTTGAGGAACGTGCTGATTTACACCGAAGCAACCGGTGCCCGAACCGGGATGATGCGGACAAAGCTGCCGTTTAGGATTGAACTGCGAAAGTCCGCTTGTCTGTTCACGCGGTGGATACGAGCGACTGCGGATTCCGAATTCCTCTCGTCTGCTGTAACCAGCGCGTCCGCTTGAAGCTGCGCGAGGGCCATGATTTCAGCGATCTCCTTTGAGCCTCGCGCCATTCGAGCAGCAATTGCCAACGCGCGGCGGCACATGACGGCATCCCTCAGAAACTCAATCTTCAACTTCGCGAACCGAGCGTTGTTCGCCACACCCTCCTCTTCGACCAATTCTCCCTCTTGCAACTCGTTGCAATGATGGCGAGGACATGTGACCGCAAGAGCGTCGGCGCGAGCATCTTGTAGATTGGAGCGGGCTCCAAATGTTCTGAGGCGATCAGGTTCGCTGTCCTGGCGCCAACGAACACCGGGTGACCTTGGCATCTGATGAACCCTTGTACTCCACCTTGCTAGAACCACATGTCTTTCACGGTTCGACCGTCCGAGGGAAGATCATCAAAGCTGTCGAGGCCATCAAAGTGACGAATTGGCAATGCCGCCATCCTTTCTGGATCGGTTAGTCGCAAGTTTACGGCTGTCCAATGTCGGCCGTCATTTCCGGCAGATGTTGCAACATAGTGGCTGAGGCATCCGCATGTCGGGCAGAAGTGAAAGTCAATGGACCCTCCATCTGCGCGCCGGTAGCCCGTCGTTTCGCCTGTCGTGTGGATGTCATGGCCGATGTAGCCATATGCCCAAAGTACGCCGTAGCGGCTGCATAAGGTGCAATTGCAAGCGGTCGCAGACTTTGGCGGCGTATTGAGCGTCCAAGCAACGCGTCCGCAATGGCATGTGCCTCTCATTTGGGATCTCCACGACAATCCGGGGTATGGTGCACGAGTGAACAGCTATTCAGTGGCACCAAGACTGCTCGCCCCCAACCAGGACGTCCAGTCCCGTTTGGCGCGGTCCGTGTATGCCTTGTAACGGTCACGGCGTCCGCGCCGACCCCCTCGGGCATCAACGGCCGGGAACAGACCGAAATTGACGTTCATCGGCTGAAAGGTACGTGCCTCGGCACCGCCGGTTATATGATTGACAAGTGCACCAATGGCTGTCGTCGACGGTGCGGGCGGGAGTGACCGACCCGTCATCGTCGCGGCCGCCATACGACCTGCCAGCAAGCCCATTGCGGCGGATTCCACGTAGCCTTCGACCCCGGTGATTTGCCCCGCGAACCGGATATGTGGCTTTGAGCGAAGACGCATCTGTTCGTCGAGCAGTCGGGGAGAATTGATGAACGTGTTCCTGTGAATGCCGCCAAGACGAGCAAATCTGGCACTGTTCAATCCTGGAATCATTTTGAAAACATCAATTTGCGCGCCATACTTCATCTTCGTCTGGAACCCTACGATGTTGAACAGCGTGCCAAGCTTGTTGTCGCGTCTGAGTTGAACGACGGCGTGGGGCTTTTGATCCGGTACATGCGCATTGGTCAGTCCGACCGGCTTCATCGGTCCATGGCGGAGGGTTTCGCGACCGCGCTCGGCCATCACCTCGATTGGCAGGCAGCCGTCAAAATACCGTGCCGTTTCCCCGACGCGAAACTCCGTCTTTTCGGCTTGAAGCAGGGCATCCACGAAGGCTTCGTACTGGTCTCGCGTCATTGGACAGTTGATATAGGCTTTGCGCTCGTCTTCCGTCTCGCCCTTGTCGTAGCGCGATTGCTCCCAGGCAACGGACATGTCCACGCTGTCCGCGTAAACGATCGGAGCTATGGCATCAAAGAAGGCCAGGCTTTCCTCGCCGTTTTCGGACCGAAGTGCTTCGCCAAGAGCGCTTGAGGTAAGCGGGCCGGTCGCGAAGATCCATTGGCCGTCGTCGGGCAAATCGGTGATCTCTCCCCTTTCGAGCGTGACATTCGAATGCGACAGCAGCTTCGACGTCACCGCGTCTGCAAATGCTTCGCGGTCGACCGCGAGTGCACCGCCAGCGGGGAGGCGGTGACGGTCACCTGCCTCGATGACAATTCCGCCGGCTTGCCGCATCTCCCAGTGCAGGAGACCTACGGCGTTGTGCTCATCGTCGTCAGACCGAAACGAATTCGAGCAAACCAGTTCAGCCAGCATTCCGGTCTTGTGGGCGAAGGTTCCGCACTCTGGCCGCATCTCGTGCAAGACAACCTCGACGCCCAGCTCGGCGGCCTGCCATGCAGCTTCGGAGCCTGCGAGGCCACCGCCAACGATATGAAGAGGATGCGACATGCCCGCGATGTAGTGCCCGCTGCACGGATTTGAAAGAGGGGCCTCCCTTCCATTCGCGCACGGTCCCGCATGTGGTGGCAAGCGGCAAGCTGTTTCGGACCTTCCGCCAACCCCAGGCGCCAAATGCGCAGGATGGCCGAGGATGCCGGCGACGACGGGGCGAAATCTAGGCTCCGGCGAAAGCTCAGTTGCCGGGAATTGGTTCGTCGCTTTCCGCTTCACCCTGATCTGCGATTCTTGCAACCGAGACGACTTCTTCACCTTCGGATGCATTCAGGACCTTGACACCGCCAGCCGTGCGGGACCGGAACGAAATGTCCTCGATGGGAACGCGGATGGATTGGCCGGTCGACGTCGCAAGCATGATCTGGTCGCACATGTCCACGGGGAACGACGCGACAAGCGGGCCGTCGCGGAGGGCCTTGTCCATTGCGATGACACCTTGGCCGCCACGCTGACGCACGGGATAGCCGTGACTGGAAGACAGTTTTCCCGTCCCGCCGGACGTGATCGTGAGGATCAGGTCTTCGGCTGCGGACATTTCCGCGTAGCGCTCGGTCGAAAGCTGACCGTCTCCGGGAGCGTCGTCATCTGCATCTGCGTCCGCTTCGTCTTCCGGCGTGCCAGCCACCAAGCGCCTCTGTTTCAGGTAGGCGCTCCGCTCGGCCGGGTCGGCTTCGAAATGCCGGATCACGGCCATGGACACGACATGGTCACTGTCAGCCAGCTTGATTCCGCGAACACCGGTTGAGCCACGGCCCTTGAATACGCGCACGGCGGTTGTCGGGAAGCGAATGGCGCGCCCTCGTGCCGTTACAAGCATGACGTCATCGCTTTCTGTGCATATTCTGACATTTACGAGAGATACTTCATCTGGGAGCTTCATCGCGATCTTGCCATTTGCCTTGACGTTCGTGAAGTCGCTGAGGGCATTGCGCCGCACGTCGCCGTCCGAAGTCGCGAAGAAAATCTGCAATTGGTCCCATTCCTCCTCGTCACGGTCGGTCGGCATGATCGCAGCGATGGATACACCCGATGGAATCGGCAGGATGTTGACGATGGCCTTCCCTCGGGAAGTGCGCCCGCCCAACGGCAATCGCCAAGTCTTGAGCTTGTACACCATCCCGTCTGTCGTGAAGAACAGGAGTTGGGCATGTGTGCTGGCCACGAACAGCGTGGTGACAACATCGTCGTCCTTGAGCGAGCCGCCGGACAGGCCTTTGCCGCCGCGTTTCTGAGACCGGAATTCCGCCAGCGCCGTTCTCTTGATGTACCCCTCCGCGGTGACGGTGACGACCATGTCCTCGCGTTCGATCAGGTCTTCGTCCTCTAGATCGCCATCCCAATCGATGATTTCGCTGCGACGTGGCACTGCGAATTGTTCCTGGACGTCACGGAGCTCGTCCGAGATGATCGCCATGATGCGTTCGCGGGATGAGAGGATATCCAAGTAATCCTTGATGCTTGCGGCCAGTTCTTCAAGTTCGTCAGTGACTTCCCTGACGCCGATCTGCGTGAGGCGGTTCAGGCGCAAGTCCAGAATTGCGCGGGCCTGGGCTTCTGAAAGGTTGTACGTGCCGTCCTCGTTGACCATGTGGCTGGGGTCGTCGATCAGGCGAATGTACTCGGCAATTTCCCTGGCAGGCCATCGCCTCTCCATCAGCCTTGTGCGCGCTTCCGCCGCGTCTGCCGAGGTCCGGATCGTCGCAACCACTTCGTCCACGTTGGACACGGCCACTGCAAGGCCGCAAAGAACGTGGCTTCGCTCGCGCGCCTTGCGCAGGTCGAAGGCAGTGCGGCGCGCAACGACTTCTTCCCGGAACTCTATGAAACAAGAGAGAAAGTCCCGGAGAGTGAGTTGCTCTGGGCGCCTGTGGTTCAAAGCCAGCATGTTGCAGCCGAAGGAGGTCTGCATCGGCGTGAAACGGTACAATTGGTTCAACACGACCTCGGGAGTCGCATCGCGCTTGAGTTCAATGACCACCCGCACGCCGATCCGGTCGCTTTCGTCGGCAACCGAAGAAATGCCCTCGATTCTCTTTTCGCGCACGAGCTCCGCGATTTTCTCGATCATTGCCGCCTTGTTGACCTGATAGGGGACTTCGTCGACGATTATTGCGAAACGATCCTTGCGCACCTCTTCTAAGCGGGTCTTGGCCCGGGTAATGACACTTCCGCGGCCTTCCAGATACGCCTTGCGAGAACCGGAACGGCCCAGGATCAGGCCGCCCGTCGGGAAGTCCGGCCCCGGCACGAATTCGATCAGGCGCTCTGAAGACAGGTCGGGATCATCGATGAGCGCCAGCGTGGCATCGACGACCTCGCCCAGATTGTGTGGCGGAATGTTGGTTGCCATCCCGACGGCAATCCCGCCCGCGCCGTTGACCAGCATGTTCGGAAAGCGCACGGGCAGGACCGTGGGCTCCTGGTCCTTCCCATCGTAATTGTCCGTAAAATCAACAGTTTCCTTCTCGATGTCGGCCAGCAGGGCAGAGGCCGGCCGGTCCATGCGGACTTCGGTGTACCGCATGGCGGCCGGGTTGTCGCCGTCCATCGATCCAAAGTTGCCTTGGCCGTCAAGCAACGGGAGCGACATGGAGAAGGGCTGCGCCATGCGCACGAGCGCGTCGTAGATGGCGCCGTCACCATGGGGGTGGTACTTGCCCATGGTGTCGCCGACCGGCCGTGCAGACTTGCGATATGGCTTGTCATGCGTGTTCCCGGTCTCGTGCATAGCGTAGAGAATTCGGCGATGCACGGGTTTCAATCCGTCCCGCAGGTCGGGAATGGCACGGGAGACGATCACGCTCATCGAATAATCGAGGTACGACGTTCGCATCTCGTCCTCGATCGTAACCGTCGGGCCGTCGTAGCGCGGCGGAGCAGGCGGAGCAGGCGGGAGATCTACTTCGTCATCTGATGATTCGGGAATGTCGCTCAAGGAGTTGCCTTTTCGTCACCGATGGACCATATCTCGTTGCGCCCTTCATATCAGACGCCATTGATTGTGTGCAATGGGAGACTTGTTTCGAAGCGTGGTGTCGTGAAGTCCGATGCGCGCTTTCCGGGCGGCAATCGCTGGCCGCAGACCGACCTTGGGGGCTGCTATGGCTTGGTGCGGAATGCCACCCCAAGCTCCGGCACACGTTTCTTGTGACCCCGTAACATTCCGCTTGGATCGACTCGACTTCAAATTCAGCGAGGGCGGCAATGATGCCAAGTCACCGCGACCCGCCGCAATTGATGTGTCGATCTGTGCACCCTGGCCTGCGAGCACATTCACGCCGACGCCGTGCTCTCGGGAAGAACAGGGTCGATTCTGGCGAGGTGGCGCCAACTGCGGCCCAAGCGGTCAAGTTTCCAAGCAACGAGTTCAGCGTCTTCACGCAAGGCGCTCGGGCAAACTTTCAATCCAGGTCTTCCATCATTCTTCTCCGAGACCTGAAACGAACAGATTTGGCCACCGGTTGCCCCGGCGCCAATCGATGCGTCTTGTTGAAGGTCGAGCGTCTGGCAGCCGTCGGCCCTGCGTACATGTGCATGGCCGGCCCGCGCTATATTTTGACTTTTTGCACCGCCGTTTTGGCATCGCCCGTGTTGGGTGTCCCTTTTGGCTCAATCAGCAAAATATGGGCTTCTTCCTGTGCGACCGGCCGATGCTGAACGCCTTTCGGGACAACGTACAGCTCTCCTGGCTCAAGGATGACATTCCCCTGTTCTGTCTCAATCGTCACGATGCCATCCAGAACGAGGAAAAAGTCATCCGTGTCGTCATGCGAGTGCCAGACAAATTCCCCTTGGACCTTCACCACCATAACATCGTGGCCGTTGAACTGTGAGACGATTTTCGGCGACCAGTATTCGGAAAACTCGCTGAGTTTTTCGGAGAGGTTCACAGCCTTGGCCGTCATGCGTCATACCTGCCAATTTCCTAATCGAACGATTGTGACACATTGGAGAAATTCGATCATCGCAGCCATTCCCCGTTACATGTCGCAATCATCTGTAAGCAAAACCGTTCAAAGACGCAAAGAACCGTGCCGCATCGCACCATTCTGACCGGGTGCCGGCTTTCGGCGCACTTTGGTCTCCCAACTGACGAAGCGGACATGCTACGGCACTGCACACTGGCCTGCGACGATCTTGAACACATCAACGAACGAAGACGGCCAGAGAACCGAACCGGCTTCGCCCTTCAGTTCTGCACCTTGCGAATTCCGGGGCGCATTTTGTCCTCTGGAGAGGAGGCCCCGAGCAAGTGCTGAGGTTTGTCCCGGCTCAGTTGGGCTGGCCGGTGAAGGTGCCCGTTCTTGGCCGCACACAATCAAGCCCGCCAGCGACGTCTTCATGCTCTCCGGCGAATCCGTGGTCAAGAATTGCCCTCCGGTCGGGGCGCACGTGATCTGAAAGCATGGTTTGTGCGCGACGCATAAACCGCCCGATCCAACGAAGGTCACGCGCGATGGTTTGTTGAAGATCGCCGTCAATCAACGAGTCGACGATGTAGCCTGTCATTCAATGCTGACATGCATCCTATTGCGAAGGTAACCGACCATGCAAAGGGCAGCGAATTCACCGATTGAACCCTGCCGGGCGATTGCCGCAACACGCCGAAGAAGTTCCTCTACCGATGCTCCATGGGCACCCAATCCTCGGCATCGCCGTTCCAGAATCTGTTGGGATTGTCTTCATCCATCCCCCGGACATGCAGCGTTCTTGCACACGGCTCAACGAACACGACGGGCTCTTCGTAGGGGTGTGAGGAATAGATCGCTGCCAGAACCCTTGCGGCTCTCACATCATCGCCGCTCAGAAAGAACGACAGTTCCACGCAAGGCACTTCGACCACTTTCCCGGTCGCTAAATTGCGACCGCTTCCCAGAGATCTGAACTGCTGCACTCCTGCCGCGGTCGTGAAGGTGACGCAATCATAGTCGCCGTATTTCAGGGCGTCTTCGGCCAGAATCGCGTCGACGATTCGTGGCGCGCACGTGGCCGGCACCTGGACGACAATCCGCAAACCTTCTTCGGCGACGAATCTGTCGTTTTGGAACTCGGGCAGTGTCATTGGATTCTCAGGCTACTTCATGCAAGTGATAGCCCGGTTCGTAGGTGTTGCGGAAAATGACAATTCGCCAACGGCCGAACTCAGTTCAAATCGCCACGTTCAAGAACATCTCTGCTCAGGCCGAACCAGCGGCCAAACGCATCAAAGCCGTCGTCCGTGACGGTCAGGGCGCGGCTTCCACTGCGACTCTCGAGCCATTTTGCATCCATCGACTTCTGCATAATCGCCACAGCCAGCGGACCCGCGATATGATACCGTCGTTCCGTCCAGTCGAGGCAGAGCCTTGCCAGCGGCTTTCCTGGAGCGACAGGTGGTATCATCACCCCGATGTCATTGAAGAAAGTTTGACACTGCGAGGCGGGAGAAATGGATTCGTTACGAACTTGCATCACGCCGAGCGCAACCAAGCGGTCAGTCATCAGTACACCGAGCCTGCCCGCGATATGGTTGTAGCAACTGCGTGCTCGTCGCGTGTCGGTGCTGGGTCGATCTTTTCGGGACAAGTGATCGGTCGACGACAGTGTTGCCAACCCTTCCAGTGCACTGGCAACCTTGGCACTCGCAATCCTGTGATACACATGTCGACCGCTGCGCAACGAGGATGTCAAACCGGCCATCTCCAGCTGCGTCAGGTGCGCACTTGCGGTTTGCGGGGCGATACTGGCCGCGCTGGCCAGCTCCTTGTTTGTAAACGCGCGCCCGTCCATCAACTCGCACAGAATTCGCGATCGGCTGGGATCAGCAAGCGCCGCACCGATAATGTCCAGTCTCGGTTCGATTGTCATGCGATCGAAACTACAAGCAATATAAGCATGCGGCCAGAAGGAACGTTTCGACGATGCACGAAGAAATTCCGATAGCTGACATCGAGCCATCGGATTTGCTTCGACGCTTTCCCCAAGGTGAACGGCGTGGCGAAGGCCAGGAATGCCGCAAGATACGATCCCGTCTCCGGAGGCGATTCTCACATGAAATTCAATTCTGTGAAGTGTTGTCCTAACATCAGGAATTGATTCACGGAACGCGGCGACAGGACTCCCTGTTTGTGTCCCGTGGATGCAGCACGTGACGTGGCAGAAAATGCAGAAAATGATGTGGCGTCCTGGTAAAATCGGATTGGATCGGGGAGCGGAGCTTGGAGCACTTCTGGCAAAATGCTGTGCGTTTCAATCCATGCTCGGACTTCTGCCGAGACCCAGCCCAGGGCGTCCAAGTGTAGCTCATGATCTTCCGTCAGATTCCGGTCGAATATTGGCTCGTGATGCGCGATTCGGTTTCGAAGCTGTCGCAGTCGATCCAGCCTTTGCTGCACTGCCCGTCGCTGGCGGCCCGGAACCCCCTTGAATAGTGCCGGGTGCCAGAGAGTCCTTTCGTGGTCAGCCTTGCTGCCGCCATTGATATAATCGCCGCGGCCGAGAAGCCGAAGCCAAGATCCCAGCGACATTGATGCCACGAACTGCCCGGGTGTGGCGCACCTGTGCTATGCCTCAATAGGCCGTCCATGGAATTTGCTGGCGTGACTATCGACGCCCGGAGCAGGTTCAATGTACCAATGGCTGCCGTAACATGTTGCTAGCTGACCATGCATCGTGTTTCGCACAGTAACTTCAAGCGCTTGCAAGGGTCCGCGAAACGCGGCCCCAAGTTGTACGTTTCGGGTGCAGTGCTGCAGAGCGATTGCGTGGTCCCCATGCGCTGCATCAAGGTGGGTTTGCATTCGCTCGCGAGAAAATGCACTTTCGAGCACTCAAAAAGTGCTGACATCTGCCAGCAAAGAAACAACCTTTCAGTCTGCACCCCCCCGGTTCCGCCTCTGCGTTTCGCAAGCGCCCGGGGTGTGCTCTTGTATGGGCCAAGTTGAAGCATTGTGAAGGCGGGGGCCCTTGAACGCGCATATTTCGGAATGACACCGATTTCATATGCGCGTCCGATGCATGTCGGCCGGGAAGAGCCGCATTGAGCAGGATGGTCTTGTTCCGGTACTGTAACTTGATGTCTGGAAATTTGTCTGAGGTTTGCGCTTTGAGGCGTTTTACCGGGGGGCATGCCCCCCGGTAAAACGCAGCGCCATCGTGCTATCCCATGGAAATGAAACCTTCATGGAGGAAGCAAGTGGACCTACGACACACTACGACGATTGAGGCAGTTTTGGAACATCTGATCGCAAACGGGGCGACCGATCTGGTGCAGGTCTTTGGCCAGATCCTCGAACTCGCGATGCAGATCGAGCGCGAGCAGCACCTGCGCGCCAGCCATTACGAGCGGACGTCCGAACGGCAGGGCTACGCTAACGGCTACAAGCCCAAGCGGATCGACACCCCAGCCGGGACTGTCACCATTCAGGTGCCCAAGACGGCCGGTCACGGGAACGATCCGTTCTATCCTCAGTCGCTTGAACGCGGCCAGCGGTCTTCTCGCGCCGTCATGCTCGCCGTTGCCGAGATGTACATCAAAGGCGTCTCGACGCGACAGGCCGAAGACGTGATGCGCGAATTCGGGATCGAAAGCCTGTCGTCAACTCAGGTCAGCCGCGCAACCAAGTTGCTGGATGATGAACTCGCCGCCTGGCGCAACCGCCCCCTCGACCAGATGAAATACCTCATTCTGGATGCGCGCTACGAAAAGGCCCGGCATGACGGCGTTGTGCGCGATGTAGCGGTGCTTTCGGCCATCGGGGTGGGGTTGGATGAGCGCAGACACGTTCTGGGCCTCTCTGTGGCGCTCTCCGAGGCAGAGGTTCACTGGAGGGCCTTCCTGGAAAGCCTGCAAACCCGTGGCATGCGCGGTACGACCTTCATCGTCTCCGATGATCATGCGGGGCTGAAAGCCGCGCGCCGCGCCGTATTGGGGGCGGCCACCTGGCAGCGCTGCCAATTCCACTTGGCTCAGAACGCCGTGCAGCACGGCCCAAACAACGACATCAGAAAACGTATCGGGAAACAGCTCAGAGCCGTCTGGAATGCGTCCTCGCTCCAAGCCGCCGAGGCTGAACTGGCCACCCTCGTGGCGAGCTACCGCGACAAGCATCCCGACTTCGCTGACTGGCTGGAAAACAATGTCCCAGAGGGACTCGCGGTCTTCACCTTGCCAGAGGCGCACCACAAACGCATGCGAACCTCGAACGGGATCGAACGGCCTATCCAGCAGGAGCTCAAGCGGCGCACATCCAAGGTCAGGGTCTTTCCAAACCTTGACGCCCTGGAGCGCCTCTCAACCGCAGTCCTCGTAGAGATCGACGAAAAATGGGAAACCGAAACCAAGGCATACATCAAATGGGAACAGCTCGATGACTGAACCTTCACGGCAATTTCCAGACTTCAGGTTGCATAATCCTTGTTCCGCTGCATTGGATCGCGCTGGTCGGCTCTTCGATACGGTCATGTCCCCAATTGGCGCGGATGCTGATGTTCCGGCACGCACAAATGTCGGCCAGCGCCCGGTCAATTTTGCAGAGGCAAGCCTACAGGTCGCAGGCGAGGACTTCCTGAATCAGGGAACGAGCAACCACCAATGCCACTGACATGAAATGGCCTGGTCGCCCAGGATCGAAGCCTGGAATGATCGCCACGGATCAGGCCGTTCGGATCGCCCGGATCCAGATGCAAGCAAGTCCCAGCGAAAGAACAGCGTTCCAACTGGCCATGGACAATCCTGCGAAGGCCCAAGCGACCTCGTCACACATGACAATGCCACCTGCAACATCAAGGGAGAGGAGCTCGTTGCCGGAAAGACCTGCGAGGTCGCCACCGCTCCCGGTGCAGGAAGCTGGTCCATCCCAGAATCCGCGCTCGATTCCGGTGTGATAGACTCCGATTCCGGCGGTCACGAGGGCGGAAATGGCGCCGACGAGACCGAGAAGCAGTGCGGGTCCGGCAATCAGAGTCACCGCGCCAGCAGCAACTGCCACGCCGTGTGGCCAGCGCTGCCATATGCAGATCTCGCAGGGCGCATAACCAAGCATCTGAAATGCGAATGCGCCCGCGAGAAGCGCGACCGACCCTGCGGCGGCAAAGAGCATCGTGGCACGTCGGGTCACAGGTACCCCACGATCGCAAAGCCTCCGATCAGCAGTATGACGAAGGCGGTGAACAGAAGACCGAGATACTCGTCGATGAATCTGCGCATGGGCGCTCCAAATTTCCAGAGAAGCGCGGCCACGACAAAGAACCGGAGACCGCGCGCGACAACCGAGGATGCCACGAAGACGGGCAAGGACAAGCCCGTCCATCCTGACATGATCGTGATGACCTTGTACGGAAACGGCGTCATTCCCGCAATGAGCACGGCCCATGCACCATTCCGGTTGAACCGGTCGCTGAAGCTCTCGGCCGCAGCCACCTGTCCGTAGAAGTCGAGTACGGTCAGGCCCACGGTGTCGTATAGGGCAGCACCAATGAAGTAGCCGAAGAGGCCGCCGAGCACGGACGCCATCGTGCACACGCCCGCGATCAAGAAGGCGCGCGACGGCGTTGCAAGAATCATCGGTATCATCAGGACATCGGGCGGAACCGGGAAGACCGAGCTTTCGACGAAGGCCACGACGGCGAGCACACCGAGCGCACGAGGATGCCCGGCAAGGCTCAGTGTCCAGTCATATGCACGTCGGATCATGTTCACGGTAGGCTCCGAGAGAGATACTGTCGTCAAGGGCGCGCCGATCAAGCGGTCGGCATCGCACGGAAATTTCCGTCAGTGCGCGTTTGCCCTAACGGCACGGCGCCCGCCGACACGGCTAAGCAGCAGAAGTGCGATTCCGACATTGAGCGCGTTCCACGCGATGCCGTTCCAGATTGCAAGCGCGTAATTCCCGCTTTGGTCATAGAGCCAACCGGACATCCAGGCACCCAGAGCCATACCGGTGATCGTGGCGCCAATGACTATCCCGATGCGCCTGCCGGCCTCGCGGGGAGGCATGAATTCCCGCACGGTGATCGCGTAGCTCGGCACGATGCCGCCCTGGGACAGGCCGAAGACAAGAGCGATCAGGTAAAGTGATGCAAGGCCACCTTGGATCAGGAACAGGCACAGGGCGATCATCTGCAATGTGCCGCCGACAAGGAGCGTCATCAACCCGCCGAAACGGTCCGAGAATGCACCAAAGCCAAGTCGGGAAACCACTCCTCCAGCAAGCATCAGGCTCAGCATTTCCGCGCCGGCCTGAGGGCCGAAGCCGCGGTCAATGCAGAGTGCGACGATATGGACCTGGGGCATGGACATGGCCACGCAGCATCCGATTCCGGCGAGCGCGAGAAGCGCTTGAAGGGCTCTTGGCGAGAGCGCAATCGCCTCTGCCTGCGCTGCTGCGTTCGCGGTGGCGTGCGCAGTCGAGGACGCATCAATGCGCCTACGCAGGAGCAATGAGCCCGGCAACAGGACCGTGATGGCCAGTCCGGCCAATGCAAGATAGGCGCCGCGCCATCCGTGATCGATCATCACTGCCGCGATGAACGGTGGCCAGACAGTCCCGGCAAGGTAGTTGCCGCTTGCGACAACGGCAACTGCGATGCCGCGCCGACGGAGAAACCACTGCGATGCATCCGCGATCAGCGGTGCAAAGCTCGCCGCCGCGCCGACGCCGAGAAGCAGGTGCAGAAACGCGATTGGTAGCATGGAGGATGCCGAGGCGCACAGCGCGAATCCGGAGAAGAGAAAAAGCGCGGAAACGGCGAGCACAGGAGTAATGCCCCAGCGGTCCACGGCGCGTCCCATTAGGAAATTTCCTGCAGCGAAACCAAACATGGTCAGGACGTACGGAACGGAGGCCATCGCCCTGCTGGCGCCGAATTCTGCCTGCATGTCCGGCAACACGACGACTGTCGCCCACATGCCGATGCTGCCGACGATGGAAAGGCCCAGGCTCATTGCGAGCCTGAGCCAAGAATACGGGCTGTCGTGCTGCGACGTGCTCATGCCGCGACGCTATGGCCAGGAGGCGCCAACGTCCATTGGGAATGTGCTTGGCGGGGCAGGGCCCGCCACGGCGCAAACGGCGCCCCGAATGACGATTGGGGGTTTGGCATCGCTTGTGAAACCGCGCCGAACGGGCCGGCCTCAAACCACCAGTCGGGTGGCCTGCGCTCCACGTTCGCGATACGGCGTGATGCTGTATTGCGCCCGGTAGCACTTCGAAAAATGCGACGGTGATGCAAACCCGCAGGCAAGGGCCACGTTTATGACGCTCATGTCCGTCTGCATAAGCAGGTTGCGTGCCTTCTGGAGACGCAGTTCCATGTAGTAGCGCTTTGGGCTTCGGTTCAGATAGCGACGGAAGAGCCTTTCCAGTTGCCGGGTGGACATGCCGACTTCCTTGGCGAGAAGCGAAGGGCTCTTCGGTTCTTCAATGTTGTTTTCCATCATCTGGATGACCGAAGAGAGCTTCGGATGCCTGACGCCTATCCGGGTCGGCACGGAAAGACGCTGGGTGTCTTGGTCTGTGCGGACCGTCGTGTAAATCAGTTGATCGGCAACGGCGCTGGCGAGCTCTTCGCCGTGGTCGTCGGCGATGAACTTGAGCATGAGGTCGATCGAGGCCGTGCCGCCAGCCGTCGTGAAGTACCTGCCATCCACGACGAAGACCGATTTGGTAAGCGTGATGTCGTCAAATTCCTCCAGGAAGCTGTCCTGGTTTTCCCAATGAATCGTTGCTCGCTTGCCCGACAGAAGGCCGGCCCTTGCCAAGCAATAGCTCGCGGTGCAAAGACCTCCCATGGACACTCCGCGACGGGACTCGCGCCGGACCCAGTTGAGAAGCGCCTTCGTCGTCGCAGACGCAACGTCGATACCGCCACAGAGCACAACCGTTTCGTCGCGCGCAACCTCGTCGAGACCTCCATCGAGCGCAAAGGCTGTTCCGGCGGAGCAGGTGACGGATGTTCCGCCTTCACCTGTCACTCTCCACTCGTAAAGCGTGTGGCCGGCCATGCGATTGGCAATGCGAAGGCTTTCGACCGCGCATGCATAGCAAAGGAGCGTGAACTGGTTTAGCAGCACGAAGACAAAGCGCCGCGGAGAGTTCGAAGCCGCTACGTTGACAGTCTGAACCGGAGTGTCGCCCATGTCTATCCCTTTCGGGCGGGTACGCATGGCTCAGACGGACCACGAATCGGCACGTTTGGCAAGAATCAAGCGTCCAGAATTTTGTGTCGTGGCGGTTTCCTTCCAGATAGCCCGGAGATATAGGTGTCGTCCGCAAACCACGGAACCTTGAGGAACCCAAAATGAAAGACTGGCAAAAGACCGGGTGGAGATCGAAGCCCAGGGTACAGATGCCGGATTATCCGGATGACGTTCGACTGAAGGCCGTCGAGGGGCAGCTTGCAAAGTATCCGCCGCTTGTGTTTGCCGGAGAGGCGCGGACCCTGAAGCGGCAGCTCGCGGCCGTGTCTCGCGGAGAGGGCTTTTTGATGCAGGGCGGGGACTGTGCAGAGAGCTTTTCGGAGTTCTCGGCTGACAACATCCGGGATACCTTCAAGGTGCTTCTCCAGATGGCAATCGTGCTCACTTACGGCGCAAAGGTGCCGGTTGTGAAGGTCGGCCGGATGGCCGGACAGTTCGCAAAGCCGCGCTCAGCGCCAACCGAGTCCGTGGACGGCGTGGAATTGCAATCCTATCGCGGCGACATCATCAACGAGATCGAGTTCACCGAGGATGCGCGCACGCCCGTGCCGGAAAAGATGCTGCAGGCGTACACGCAGGCGGCTGCCACGCTGAACCTGCTGCGCGCCTTTTCGAAGGGCGGCTTTGCTGACGTTCACCACGTGCACTCGTGGACGCTCGGCTTCACCGATCGAGACGAGGCGCAGAAATACCGCAACATCGCGAACCGCATTCAGGACACGCTGGACTTCATGGCCGCGGCTGGCCTGACTTCCGAGAGAGCCCACGAACTGGATACGGTGGATTTTTTCACAAGCCACGAGGCACTGCTGCTCGAATACGAGGAGGCGCTTTGCCGAATCGATTCGACGACCGGGTTGCCGCTGGCGGGATCCGGCCACATGATCTGGATCGGTGACCGCACGCGACAGCTCGACGGAGCCCATGTCGAATTCGCACGAGGGGTCCAGAACCCGATCGGCCTCAAGTGCGGCCCGTCGATGACGGAGGACGATCTCAGGAGCCTGATGGCACGATTGAACCCCGAGAATGAGCCGGGACGCCTGACGCTCATTGTGCGCTTTGGTGCAGGCAATGTCGGCACTCACCTGCCGCGGCTCATCAAGGCCGTAAAGCAGGAAGGTGCCGAGGTCGTCTGGTCGAGCGATCCGATGCATGGCAATACCATCAAGTCTTCGACCGGATACAAGACACGTCCGTTTGACGCGGTCTTGCGCGAAGTGAGAGAATTTTTCCAGATCCATGCATCCGAGGGAACGATTCCGGGCGGTGTCCACGTCGAAATGACCGGGAAAGACGTAACCGAATGCACAGGCGGCGTAAGGGCAGTGTCGGAACAAGACCTGTCCGACCGATATCACACGGCCTGTGACCCACGCCTGAACGCAAGCCAGGCGCTCGAACTGGCCTTCCTTGTGGCCGAGGAGCTTTCTGCGCGCCGATCAAGCGCGGGCAGCGCTGCCGCTGTATGAGCGTTTCGATGGCGCGTGTCCGGGGACGCCGTCGGTTCCGGACCGGCGGCATGTGCCCTGGATGCGGCCAATGATGGAGAAGGAGCGTCGCTGGGGGCAGCGGGGCTCTGCACGCGCGAATCGCGGGGTGACATCACGTGCGGGGAAGTGCGAGGCAGTGACCATGCGGAACGGGGCTCGGACGTCCCTGACATCGCCGAGTCTTCCGATGGAAGACGGGCTTGGCGCGAAATTTTTCGCGGCCTGACATGAGCCAAGCGATGCATATGAGTCCCAACCGCATTGGACTGCTCATCATTCTTTCGTCGCCGTCGGGGGCAGGCAAGTCGACCCTGGCCCGGCGCCTGCTTGAGTGGGATGCAGAAATCCAGTTTTCGGTTTCTGCGACGACGCGGAAACCGCGGGCCGGCGAGACCGACGGGGTGGACTATTTCTTCCTGCGCGAAGACGAGTTCCAGCGCATGGTCGAGGATGGTCGGATGCTGGAGCATGCGAACGTCTTCAACAACCGCTACGGGTCTCCTCGCCGACCCGTGGAAGAGGCGATGAAGTCAGGAGTTGACGTTCTGTTCGACATTGACTGGCAAGGCGCACAACAAATCACGAGTTCTCAGCTTGCACGCTTCGTCCTGTCGATCTTTCTCCTGCCGCCGTCCATTGACGAACTGCGCAGCAGGTTGGAGAGGCGCGGACAGGACTGCGCAGATGTCATCGCACAGCGGATGACGAACAGCTGGGACGAAATCAGCCATTGGTCCGACTATGACTACGTCCTGGTCAACAGCGACCTCGACGCGACGGAAGACCAGCTCAAGAACATAATTTTGGCCGAACGCCTGCGGCGCGTGCAGCAGCCGGGACTTGCCGATCACGTGCGTCGGCTGCGGGCCGAGTTCGAGGCGCGGAGATGACCGTTTATTCCCTCGGTGAGAGGCATCCGTCCCTGCCGGCCGATGGCGATTTCTGGATCGCGCCGGATGCAAATGTCATTGGAGATGTGCGGATTGGCCGGAAGTGCTCGATCTGGTTTTCGGCCACGCTTCGGGGCGACAGCGAGCCGATCGTGATGGGTTCGGGCTCAAACGTGCAGGATGGCACGGTGATCCATACCGATCCTGGCTTTCCTTGCCGGATCGGCGCAAACGTCACGATCGGGCACAAGGCCATGCTTCATGGCTGCACGATCATGGACAATGCCCTGGTGGGCATGGGCGCGACAATACTCAACGGCGCGGTCATCGGGGCGAACAGCCTCATCGGAGCGGGTACGTTCGTCCCGGAGGGCAAGGAGATTCCCGACGGGTCGCTTGTCCTTGGAGTGCCAGGCAAGGTCGTGCGCCAGGTCGAGGTGCGCCACGTCGAGATGATCCGTGCGGCAGCCGAGCACTACCAGCTGCGCCAGCAGGAATACCGTGCTGGCCTGGCTGTGATGAACGGCTGAAGATCTGCCGCCGGAACCCCGTGTTGCCGGGCGTCTTTCCCCAAGCTGGCGAGCAATCGCGCAATCGATGCGACCGGGCGCCGCCTCGACACTGGGGCAGGGGACCTGCCAGCGGATCCGCCGCAGCATGAGACTTGACCTGTAGCAGCAAGGCAGGTTGTGCACTGGCGCAAGGCACTTGCGTCCGGGTTGCGACTTCAACCCTGCTGCCGCATGCGCTAACAGGACAGGACAGGCACAAACGGGTCATGGACATGTGGGACAGCGTCGTCGAAGCGATTCCCATCCCCGGAATTCTGGTTGACCAGGATGGTCGCATCCGCGAGTCCAATGCGGCCGCAAGGCGACTCTTCTCGGATCAGATCAACGGACGCCACTACATTGCCGCATTGCGGCAGCCGTCGATCCTGGATGCGCTGGAACAGGCATTGGCGTCTGGTGAAACGACCTCGGCGCAGTTTCTTGCGGCGAATGAGCGCGGTGATGTCGCGTTCGAAGCGACATGCACTCCCGTTGGCGGCACGGGGCATGTGCTGGCTTGCTTCGAGGATCGCACCGCGATGGAGGAGGCGGGGCAGATGCGGCGTGACTTCGTGGCAAATGTCAGCCACGAGCTTCGGACACCGTTGACGGCGCTTCTTGGATTCGTCGAAACCCTGCGCGGGACGGCACGCGACGACGCGCAGGTACGCGAAAGGTTCCTCGGCATAATGGCACGAGAGGCCAACCGGATGAACCGCCTGGTGGCCGACCTCCTGTCGTTGAGCCGGGTCGAAGCGGAAGAGAGGTTGCGACCTACGGATCAGGTCCAACTTCCCGCTGTCGTTCGAGCCGCCGTCAGTGCTCTTGGACCGCTGGCAGACGAGCATGATGTGCATGTGACGACTTCAGGTCTCGATGCCGACCTCGCCGTGCCGGGCGATGTCGATCAATTGTCTCAGGTGGCGACGAACCTGGTCGAGAATGCAATCAAGTATTCGGGGCCGGGCGCCACCGTGGACGTATCCGTGCAATCCACGGACGCCCATCCGATGATTCAGGGAGATGCAGCGCTCCTGACCGTGTCTGACACCGGTGCTGGCATCGACATGCATCACGTTCCCCGATTGACCGAACGATTCTACCGGATCGATTCGCATCGGTCGCGCGAAATGGGCGGCACGGGGCTCGGGCTTGCGATCGTGAAGCACATCGTCAATCGGCACAGGGGTCGGCTCCGCATCGAGAGCGAGATGGGCAGAGGAAGCCGCTTTTCGGTCGTCTTGCCACGCGACGAGGCCCGCGTCCCACATGAAAGTCCGGACGAATTGTCATAAAACATTTATGGAGATGTAACAAAAGCGCAGACAGCGACACCTAAGAGACGATACACCGGGCTGCGTGGTGCGGCCCGGATCAGCCAGGAGAAGGCTCTATAATGAACGCGAATGCGACCGCCCCTGCCGCGGCAAGTCTTGCAACGTCATCGGCTGCAGCCATTGCCTGCAACCGGGTTCAGGTCGCGGAATCGATGATGCCGTTGCCCTTGGCATCGATCACTGCCGGGGCTTGCCTTGCTGGCGGACAGACATCGCTTGAATCTCGATCCGGATTCTACCGGCTGGCTCGATGGATCCATCGGCGAGTTGAAGCGGAACTCTTCGGTCGCTATCTTCATGCACTTGATTCAGCAAGCGGTCAGGGCGGGGCAGAAGATTGCTCTTTTCCATCTTGGCGGGCTCGAGGAGTCTTGCGCGATCGGAAAGATGTTCGCCGGCCCCGAACGCAGCTGGACAAAAAGCTGCATCACTTGCCGGATTGGGCAGGAACGTGGAAATGAACGAGCAACACATTGCCTCCGCCTTCGACCGCGATCTTGAAGCGATCCAAGGGATGTTGATGAAGATGGGCGGTTTGGTGGAACGCGCGATCCTTGACAGCGCCAAATCGCTTGAAGCGCGCGACATCGAACTGTCCAGGAAGGTCAGGGAAGGGGACGCGGCAATCGATGAACTTGAGGAACAGATCAATGATGAGGCGACCCGAATAATCGCGCTTCGGGCGCCCACGGCAAGCGACCTGAGAACCGTTTTGACCGTGATACGGATCAGCGCCAATCTCGAGCGTTGCGGCGACTATGCAAAGAACCTTGCCAAGCGGACACAGGTTCTCGCGGAGTCTCAGCGTGTCGCGGAAGCGGACGTGTCGATCAGGCGAATTGCGCGCGAGGTGCAATTCATGCTCAAGGACGCATTGGACGCGTTCATTCAGCGCGATACCGATCTGGCTGAGCGCATCATCCTGCGCGACGGGGACGTGGATCAACTGTACAATTCGATCTTTCGCGAGCTCTTGACTTACATGATGGAGGATCCGCGCAACATCACGCCGTGCATGCATCTCCACTTCATTGCCAAGAACATGGAGAGGATGGGAGATCACGTGACAAACATCGCGGAGCAGGTGGTCTACATGGCCACCGGCGAGTTTCCCGATGATTCGAGACCGAAGAAAGATCGGACTCCTTACATCAATGAAGGGGCCTAGGAAATGCCCGCCAATCAGCCCAGCGTCCTGATTGTCGAGGATGAGGCCGCTCAGCGCGAGGTCCTGGCATACAATCTCCGGGCCGAAGGCTATGAAGTTGCCGGGGCGGAAAGCGGCGATGACGCGCTCCTTCTGGTGGCGGAAGCTCCGCCGGACGTTATCGTGCTCGACTGGATGCTCCCGGGAGTGTCGGGCATCGAGATCTGTCGTCGCCTTAAGTCGCGCACCGAAACGCGGGGCATTCCGGTCATCATGCTGACCGCTCGCTCGGACGAGGAGGATCGTGTGCGCGGTCTGGAGATCGGCGCGGACGATTATGTCATCAAGCCGTATTCGGTCGCTGAACTGATGGCGCGGGTCAGGACGCAGTTGCGGCGCATTCGTCCGACGACCGTGGGCATGCGGCTGGAATTCGAGGACATCGTGCTTGATTCCGAAACGCACAAGGTCACGCGGAACAAGAAGCCGATCAAGCTCGGCCCGACCGAGTTCCGCTTGCTGGCGGCGTTCATGGACAAGCCGGGCCGGGTCTGGTCGCGGGAGCAACTGCTTGATCGCGTCTGGGGTCGGGACATCTACGTGGACACGCGAACGGTCGATGTGCACATTGGCCGGCTTCGGAAGGCGCTGTGCAAGCACGGGGGGAGCAACCCGGTTCGCACCGTTCGCAGCGCGGGCTATGCCTTGGGCTGATCCGAAAGGCGCATAAGGCGCATTATGTTAAATTAAGGGCACGCATCCGGACGGATGCCACAACTCCGGACAGCATCTTGCCGAGCTGCTGAATAAACTGCACGGACCTTCCGGCGCAAGCTCAAACGACATACACTTTTTAAATCAAATGCTTACTGCCATTTATTCAGGTAGTTTGTCCAAGTAATTGCGCGAATGGGCGGTCCGTTCAATGCCGAAGGCAAAGCTCAGCGAAGACAGCAATCCCGATACAGTCACGTATGCCCGCCTGAAGTTCCTGCAACCCCGGGGAATCCGTCAAATGGGGCCAGATGCTCCGTTAAGCATCGGGTTCTTCGTCATGTGTCGCGGGATCTTGCACCACTTGGGCAGCCTTCGCGACTTCGGCCGCGAAATCCTCTTCTTTCTTCTCGATGCCTTCACCCACTTCGAGACGAACGAAACCTGTCACCTCGATCCCGGCCTCTGCCGCCGCCTTGCCAACCGTGAGGTCCGGATTCACGACAAATGCCTGATTCAGGAGCGTGGATTCGGCAATGAACTTCCTCATCCGGCCCTCGATCATCTTCTCGATCACTGCCTCGGGCTTCCCGCTCTCGCGCGCAATTTCCATCTGGATGTCGCGCTCCTTCTCGACCGTGGCGGCATCAAGGCTGGCCTCGTCAAGCGCGGCGGGATTGATGGCCGCCACGTGCATGGCAATCTGCCTCGGAAGCTCCGAGTCGGCACCCGAATACGCCACCAGAACCCCGATCTTTCCCACGCCTTGGGCGACCGCGTTGTGTACGTATGATGCAACGCGGTCGCCGTCCATGCTGGCCATCCTGCGAAGCTGAATGTTCTCTCCGATCTTGGCCACGGCATCAATGATCACTTCCGAGGCAGGTTTCCCTCCTAGGTCCGCGGACTTCAATGCTTCGACATCGTCGACGGCGAGAGCAGCCGTGGCCAGATTCGCGACCATCGACTGGAATTCCTCATTCTTGGCGACGAAGTCGGTCTCGGAGTTTACCTCAACGACAACGCCCCTGCCCCCGTCTGTCCTGAGGGCCACGAGGCCGTCGGCGGCCGTGCGCCCCGACTTCTTGTCTGCCTTCGCCAACCCTTTCGTTCGCAGCCAATCCGCGGCGGCCTGCATGTCGCCGTCGGTTTCCGTCAGCGCCTTCTTGGCATCCATCATGCCTGCGCCGGTTGCGTCGCGAAGCTCTTTCACAAGTGCTGCAGTGATTGACATCCTGGCTCTCCTTGACCGCTCGTCCCGGGCACGATTGCCGCACCCTGATTTCCATCTGCCTGATTGGGCTTCAGCCAGCTTTTTCGATGCTGGCAGGCTCCTTCGCCGCCGCCGTCCCTTTGGCTTCCGGTTCGTCTGCCGAAGTTGCATCCTGGGTTGCAGTCGTCGCTGCAGCTACGGACTCGGCTAATGCCATCCGTTCAACTGCATCAGCCTTCCTGTCTGGCGTTCCTTCCGGGGCGTCCGCACCGCCGCCAACCGCATTCTGCTCCGGTGCCTCTTGCGCAGGCGCTTCGTTGGCCTTTGACTCGTCCGTCTGCGCAGCCTCGGCGACTAACACAACGTTCGGTGCATCTTCGGTTGTCGGCGTGCCGGCCCCTGCTTCGAGAGCCGGCTCCTCCGCAGCCGTTTCCATCTCTCCAATGTCGATACCGGCTGCGCCAAGCTGGGCACTCATGCCATCAAGCGCAGCTCGGCTTACAAGGTCACAGTAGAGCGCCACCGCCCGCGACGCATCGTCATTGCCAGGAATGATGTAGTCAATGCCGTCCGGCGTGCAGTTCGTGTCAACGATGGCAACGACAGGAATCCCCAGTTTCCTCGCCTCGGCGACCGCGAGGTCTTCCTTGTTCACGTCGATCACAAAGAGTAGATCCGGAACGCCGCCCATTTCGCGAATTCCGCCAAGCGACGCCTGAAGCTTCGATTGCTCGCGCTCGATGCCAAGGCGTTCCTTCTTTGTCAGGCCCTCCGCCCCGTCAGCCATCTGCTCGTCAATCTCTTTCAGGCGCTTGATCGACTGCGAGACCGTCTTCCAGTTCGTCAGCGTACCGCCGAGCCAACGGTGGTTCATGTAATACTGAGCGCACTTCTCAGCCGCCTCGGCAATTGGCTTCTGCGCCTGCCGCTTCGTGCCGACAAACAGAATGCGACCGTTTTTTGCCACCGTCTCACGAATGGTGTTCAACGCCGCGTCCAGCATGGGCACGGTCTGGGTCAAGTCGATGATGTGGATGCCGTTGCGTTCACCATAGATGAACTCCGACATGCGTGGATTCCACCGCTGTGTCTGGTGACCGAAATGCACGCCAGCTTCCAAAAGCTGGCGCATCGTGAATTCAGGGAGCGCCATGTCCATTTCCTTTCCCGGTTTGCGCCTCGGCAGGACGTCAGAGATCTCTCCCAACCGGCGGACCTGACGAGAATGCATCCCTCGACGGCCCAAGCCCTGCCTGTGAAGTTGGCGCGAATTATGACGATGCGCCGACAGTTGCAAGTCAAAAATCAACGGCGCTTGCCCGTTCCAATTGCCGGCAGATTGGAGCGAACAGGAAGAGGGCACGTTTTGCTTCCGTCAGTGCGACACTGGAAATGCCGCACCTGGGACCTGAAACATGACCGCGGTGTCAACGTCGCCTGGAACAACAGATGGCTGGGCATCCTGAAGATGAAGGCGGGCCGCCTGAGGAGGCTTGCACAAGACGTGCACATGCCCGCAATGGCCTGAGAATCAGGAAGCCCCCTCCCCAATGCGCAGAGCATTCACTTTGCCGGGAGTTCGTAACCCGATTCCGCGATCAGGTCCTGTGCGTCGTCCGTTGCCAACCAGTCCCAGAATGCACGTGCGGCCTCGTTCCCAGCGGCGCGGGTGAGAAGGGCTGCATGCTGTGGAATGCCGGGAACCAGCTGTTCAAGGTCGAACACCTCGGGCGCATCAAGAAACGGAACTTGTGACACTGCCACGAAAGCGGCATCGGCATTGCCGGTTTCGAAGAGGGTGGCTACCTGGCCGACATTGATGACCAGGAGAGTCCGAAAGCTGGTGGTATCCAGCTTCAAACGTTCCATCGCTCTCGTGGATGCCTTGCCATAGGGAGCGGCAATGGGGTCGGCCAAGGCAACGGTCTTGCCTTCCAGGACCTTGGCGGCGGACTTTCGAGTCAAGGGTTCTCGTAACACCAATGCAAGACGACCCACCGCATAGGCGCGGGTCTCTGCCGCCCGCCCGTTGGCCAGCAGCATCGCGGGACGTGCGTCATCGCCTGCAAGAAGCACGTCGAAAGGGGCACCGCGCACGATTTGCGTATAGAGGTGTCCGGTGGCGCCATGTCCGACGGCGACGGAGAGACCGGTCTCGCCTTCGAATTCGGCGATGAGCTTGAAGGCAGTCGTCACGAAATTCGATGCCACGGCAACGGTCACGTCGGCTGCCGTCGCGAGACTGGCCCAACATGCAAGAACGAAAGTGGCAAGTGCGTGTTTCATGTGAACTTGAGGTCGCTTCCTGTCCAACTTTGTCCCTCAATGCACCTGCCGAGAGATCTTGGCGCTTCTTGGTGCCCGAGGCGAGACTCGAACTCGCACGGCATTACTGCCGGCGGATTTTGAATCCGCTGCGTCTACCATTCCGCCACTCGGGCACACTTCGGCGCATTTAGGCCATTGCCGACCCAAGGCGCAAGACGTGTTGCAGGGTTCGAGGTGCCTGATTTTGTCGCAGATCTGCCGGAATCGGACTTAACTGCGTGCTTTTGAAGCCAATTCACGCGTGACAGCGAATGCGCCCTGGACTCGATCACGTGCTTTTCGCCAATCCCGGCGCACGACGAGCTTGTTGTTCCTTAACTTTGCAAGACCGTTCTGATCGCGAATGAACTCCACGAGACCGTCCGGATTTGCGAATCGGTCTTCGTGAAACTGGATCGTCGCCCCTTTCGGCCCGGTATCGAGGCGCGCAATGCCGGCTTTCCTGCATTCGCTCTTGATGCGTACCACGACGAGCAGGGCGTTCACCTCCTTCGGCAACTTGCCGAACCGGTCAATGAGCTCGGCGGCAAAGCCCTCTATTTCGACCTTGGACGACAAGTTCGAGAGGCGGCGATATAGACCAAGACGGACATCGAGGTCCTGAACGTAGCTTTCCGGGATCAGGACTGGTACACCGAGTCTGATTTGCGGCGACCACTGGTCTTCGGCCTCGCTGAGGCCTTCGGTTTCACCAGACCGGATCTTTGCAATCATGTCTTCCAGCATGGAGCGATAGAGCTCAAAGCCCACTTCGCGAATATGTCCCGACTGTTCTTCACCGAGGATGTTGCCGGCTCCACGGATGTCCAGATCCTGGGATGCAAGTGTAAACCCTGCTCCAAGCGAATCCAGGGAGCCGAGAACTCGCAGACGTCGTTCTGCCTGCACCGTGAGCCGGGCATCGGGCCGCGTCGTAAGGTAGGCATAGGCGCGGGCTTTCGAGCGCCCTACCCGCCCCCGAATCTGGTAGAGTTGCGCGAGCCCGAACATGTCCGCTCGGTGGACGATCATGGTGTTGGCAGTTGGAATGTCGAGGCCGGATTCCACGATCGTCGTGGCCAGGAGCACGTCGAACGCACCTTCGTAAAAGGCGTTCATTCGATCATCAAGCGTGCCTGCCGCCAGTTGCCCATGGACGACGACATGCGTGAGTTCGGGAACCTGCTCGGACAGCCAGGCTTCGGTTTCGGGAAGATCGCTGATCCTGGGAACCACGAAAAACGACTGTCCGCCCCGGTAATGTTCGCGAAGCAGTGCTTCCCGGAGCGTCACGCTGTCGAATTCGCTCACGTAAGTGCGTATGGCAAGACGGTCGACGGGCGGAGTCCCGATGACGGACAAGTCGCGCACGCCTGTCAGCGACATTTGAAGCGTGCGAGGAATGGGTGTCGCCGTAAGCGTAAGGACATGGATGTCGGAACGAAGCTGTTTCATTCGCTCCTTGTGAGTCACACCGAAATGCTGCTCTTCATCGACGACCAGCAATCCGAGATTCCGGAAACGCACGGACTTTGAAAGAACAGCGTGCGTTCCGATAACGATATCCACCGTGCCGTCGGCAAGTCCGTCGCGTGTCCTTGCGGCGTCCTTTGCTGGAACAAATCTCGACAGTTGCCGAACTTCGAGCGGGAATCCCCGGAACCGATCGACAAATCTTGCTGCGTGCTGACGGGCGAGCAGCGTGGTCGGGGCGATGACTGCGACCTGCGCTCCCGACATGGCGGCGGCGAAGGCCGCGCGCATAGCCACTTCGGTCTTTCCGAAGCCCACATCGCCACAGATCAACCTGTCCATCGGCTTGCCAGATGCCATGTCACCAAGCGTCTCGGCGATAGCGGCAAGCTGATCGTCGGTTTCCTGATAGGAAAACCGGGCCAAAAATGCATCCCAAAGATCGTCCGGTGGCACGATGGCCTGCGCGGTCCGGAGATGCCGTTCGGCGGCAATGCGAACGAGCCTGCCGGCGATTTCGCGAATGCGATTCTTGATCCCTGCCTTCCGAGCCTGCCAGGCGGCACTTCCCAAACGATCCAGAAGGCCCTCATCTTGACCGTATCGGCTGAGAAGCTCGATGTTCTCGACGGGGAGGTAGAGCTTGTCGCCGCCAGCATATTCGAGTTGGATGCATTCATGTGGCGCCCCAAGAGCCTCTACGACCTCAAGGCCGTTGTAGCGCCCGACGCCATGCTCCACGTGAACAATCAGATCCCCAGGGCTAAGTGACCGGGCTTCCGTCAGGAAATTCTCGGCACGGCGCCTCTTTCTGGGCTGGCGAGTCAGGCGATCGCCAAAAATGTCCTGCTCGGAAATGACCGTGAGGCCTTCGCCGCTCTCGAACCCGTGCTGCAGGGCCCATACGGCCAAGAAGACGCCCCCCTTGCCTTCGGGAATGTCGCTGAAACTGGAAATCGGAACGGCACCCAGAATGTCGTGGTCCGCAATGAGGCCCTGCAGGCGCTCCCGCGTGCCTTCGGAATAGGACGCGATGACCACCTGATCCAAGCATGCCCTGGTCCGTATGTGGCCGGCGAGAGCCTCCAGGAGGTCCGTAGAATCCCGCTGGCGCTCTGGGGCGAAGTCGCGACCGATACGTCCGCCTGCGTCCGTGCTCCCCGACTCCTCCGGTTGTGGTGACACGGCAAGCTGCAGGATCTTGCTTCCCTTGGTAGCAGCTAGCCACGCAGCACCATCAAGATAGAGTTCGCAGGGCGGCACTGGCTTGTAGACGCTGTCCATCTTGCTGACGGCAAGCCGTGCTTCCTGGCGCGCTTCGTATTGAATGTTCACGGCTTCCCAACGGGCCTCGTGCATGGCCGTCGTCCGGTCATCAAGCGTGATCGTTGCATCGGACAAGTAGTCGAAGACCGTATCGAGGCGCTCGTAGAAGAATGGCAGCCAATGCTCGATGCCTGAATGCCGTCGTCCCGAACTGATCGCCTCGTACAGCGGATCGCTGGATCCGCCTGCCCCGAATTCCAGCCTGTAGTTTTGCCGAAACTCGGAGATGGATGTCTCGTCAAGGATGACTTCGCTGACCGGCGCGAGATCGACGGCCGGAAGCTGCGCAACGGTCATTTGCGTGACGGCATCGAAGCGCCGCACGTCTTCCAGCACGTCCCCAAAGAGGTCTAGTCGCACGGGCCCGCCCTCGCCGGGCGAAAATATGTCAATGATGCCGCCGCGGACCGCGTAGTCGCCGGGCTCCGCGACGGTCGGGGCCTGAACGAATCCCATGCGGGTCAGGAATTCCCTCAGCGCCGCCTCATCCACCTCCTCGCCGACCCTGGCGTTGAAGCTGGATGCCCGAACGAGTTCACGGGGCGGAATCTTCTGTGTTGCCGCGTTGAGAGTCGTCAGCAGGATGAAGGAGCCCGGAGCATCGTGGACCAGGCGCGACAGAGTTCCCATGCGTTCTGCCGAAATGTCCACATTCGGGGAGACACGCTCATACGGGAGGCAATCCCAGCCGGGGAATCTGAGAACCCGGACATCCGGCGCGAAGAATGCAAGTGCCTCCGCCATGGCTGCCATGCGCTTGTCGTCTCTCGCGACATGACAGATCCTTGGCGTGGCTTCCAACTCACGCAGGACCAGCGAGGCGTCAAGTCCTTCTGGTGCGCCTGAGAGAATCTGCATGCGAGGCTCTGGCATGGCGCCGAGGTAAATGCTTGGTTTCCCGTGTCAACGGCTGTTCGAAGATGCACTCACGTTGCGAGATGAAGTGCCCTTGCGGTTGGCCCGTCCCTTCAATGGCACCTTGCATTCATCTGCCTGTCCGATCTTCGGCGCCAACCTCACAGGTGCCATTCACTGATCGAGCCAAGCAAGTGGCAATCATGTTAAGCGAATTGCGTCGGCACAGGTCCGAAAAGTCAGCTTGTCAGGGCAATCTGATCAGACCGCGATCATGGAGCACGAAGACAACCAGAAGGACAGAAGGTGTGCCGACTGGTGCAGTCCGCAGCGCAGCAGGTATCAGGACCGACGTAGTAAAGCACGGAATCTGCCGCCGAAAGCCGATCACCATTTGCGCCACTGATCATCGGCCGAGGCCAAGTCGGCTCTCATATCCTGCCATGCGTCCGTCCTATTGTACGTGCACGCCTTCCCGCTGAGCGGCGTCCGCAAGCTTGCGATCAAGTGTCAAGAACGGTGTCTGCAACCGTAATGCCAACTCAACATACAGCGCGTCATAGACCGTGAGTTGATGGCTCCGGGCCAACTGAATGACTCTGCCGCCGTCGGGTGAATTGTCAAGGTTCACCGCAAGCGCATCAAGGATCGATAGTGCTTCAGACAGCTCCTCGACCGTCAGCCGCTGACATCTCTCCGAAATCACCAGAACATTGCGCATCTCGGCCCAAAACAGCATTGGTGCGTGCAATTCCGATGATCCAAGGGCTTCGAATGGCGTACCCGCGGTTTCACTCGGGAGCAACCAGGATGCGGTGTACGAGGCATCAATGACTACGGCCGAATGGTTGGTCATCTGCTTGTTCCGACGAATGCCTCTTTCTCAGGGACGGGTCGTCTACTTTCGCCCTTCATCTCTGGCAGAAAGAACATCCCTTGTCGTGAACATGCCGCTTTCGGCAGCAATGCGGGCTCGCAATTTCTCCATACGCAAGGCCAAATTGGCACGCTCACTGATCGAAACCTGATTTACCGGCATCAATTGGGCGACGGGTTTCCCGCGCTTGGTGATTGTGAATTGCTCACCCAGCTGGACCGATTTCAGCAGTGCAGAAAGGTGAGTTTTTGCTTCAAAGGCACCAACTTCGCGCATGCAGCTTCTCCAAACTAGATGTAAAACTAGTCTTGCTTTCGGTGGCCGTCAACATCTAATGGCCGATTGCGAACCTCCGTGAGCGATGATGCGAATATGTGCAGACCGCTGGTCAAGTCTCGTCCCTGAATAGCCTTTGGCAGGCAGCTTCGGCCCGGGCCAGTCCCTCGTCGGTCAGGTAAACGGATTTTGCCTTGCTTACCGGATCGGAGATAAGGTCACTTTCGTGAAGTCTGTTCATGGCGTCCCAATTGAGGGACTTCCATGCACGCGCGGCACCAAAGCGAGGGCGTTCGCAGATGTTGAGATACAGCAATGCCAGCACCGATTCATCGATCCGGTCATCTTTCAGGCCGTCGCTCATCGACAGGGCACTCCTTCTACTTCAGATCGAGCGTGCTGCTGCCTCCGGCCCCCATGACGTGTGAGATTAGGTGGTCGGTCACGTCATTGAAGTAATCGGCTAGTTCGGCATGAAGCTGGCAGTTTTCCGGCCATGCCTCCCTGTAGAACTCCCTTTCGCGGACGCGCACCATGACGGTGATGCGGCGCTGTCGCTTGTACCGGAAGGGTCGCACGCCATGCTGACGACAAACCGCGCAGAACAGATCAACGCACCAGATATCGGGCCGCGAATGCTGCAGTTCGACCACGGGCTCCGATTTCTCGCCCGGACCTGCCAAGCGCCCTTGAAGCCGCTCAATCGCGGCACCCGCAGCCGACTTCTCTCCCGGACTGCCCGCTCGGCGGAACAACGCCACTTGCTTGGCGAGCTTCGCCCTCAGTACCTTGTCCTCATTCATCGCGCACCGCAGAGCCGATTCGTGTTTGGCGAATCATGATCGAAATCCGGATTGCATGTCCATCCGGTCCGGCGTGGTCGCCAGACAGTGTCGTTGATGGGACAGTGAATTCGAACGAATCGCTACGCGTTGCGAACGTTCTCTTCTCGATCAATCGAAGTATCTGGAGCCGCAATGCGGGCAGGACCAGAGCCGAATTGGCATGTGATTGGCGGAACAATTGTTGTCGCCAGCCTGACTGCAACATTCTGTGGTTCAAGGTCGGAATTGAGCCAAATAAGGTATTACAAGTCCCGACAAACATCAGTATTGGATTCTCACCTGTACGTGCCTCAAGTCACCTGCACGTGCCTCAAGTCACTGGCCGTGTCGCAGCTTCACCGGGGGACACATCGAATGGAGCCTCAACTCGAAATCTATCGCGGCACCTGGATTCCCCGACCCGCAAAGGGATTCGACAACGCCGGCCAGTTCGTCTTCTGGGTTGAAACCCCGGTGAACGGAAAGGGGAATTTAAAGCCGGGTTTGCACCCGTCACATCTCTCCGATGCCGGGCGACTGGAGGGTTTCCTTGCCTCCGACCTGAAGCTCAATGCGGCCGCCGTCACCGCCGCAAGCCCCGAACCCGGCGGGTTCAGTTTGACAATGCCGAGCGCCGACGGAATGCCGCTGCCCAGTCTTGAGATGGCCCAACTGTCCGGCGAATACCTGCCCGACAAGTTCGAGTGGAGCGAATGGGAAATCAACGGAATCGCCATCGGCCATCCGCTTGCCTTCCTTCGCGAGCTGCAGTTCATTTCAGGCTTTGCCGGAGCCGAATTCCGTATCGGACAAGACCTGAAGTTCTGGATCCAGTATGCGCAGCAATTGCGCGCAATGGTCCGTCAGCACCAGTTCCTGCCCGTCATCAAGTGTTCCCAGCCGAAGAAAGGCCGGTCGCAACCGAATTACGTTGCCGGATGGGCCCCGGCCGACAGCCTGTACGAACGCAGCCTGCGCGATTTCGCCGCCGCGATGCCCGCAGTGTGCACGTTGGTGGGCAAGGCGGGGCAAGCGCGGACGAACGGCAAGGCGCCAGTGTCGGTTCTGGACCGCACAGACCTGCTGCGGCAATTTTCTGAACAACAGATCGACCTTCTGGTTTCCGGCACCCCTTTCACGAAGTCGTTCCTGAAGCCGCTTAAGGGCAGTTGGTTCGCGGGCGCATTGGCACAGACCCAAGACAGCCGGATTGCGGCGGAAATCGAGCCGCCAAGCCCTGGCGAGGCGGATGTCGCCCACTGGTACGCATGGCAGAAGAAGATACTTGGCCAAGCCCGGCGCTCTGGATTCTCGCTGGGATTTCGCTTGAGCCAGGATGACGGCAACGAAAATCGTTGGCGTATCGGATTTGTCGTGTCCTGCAACGAGGACCCCTCTCTCTCGGTGGACCTTTCGGAATGGTGGCCGATGCCGGAACGCAGGAAGGAAGATTGGCAGAAACGCTTCGGTCGCCAGTTCGAGCGCAATCTGCTTGTCAGTCTTGGGCAAGCAGGACGGATCTGCCCGTTGCTTTGGCAGGGCATGGAAACCGCGGAGCCGACCGGAGTCGATATTGATCTCGACACGGCCTACGAATTCCTGAAAGACGATGCGCTTGTGCTCGAATCGGCAGGATACCGGATCATCCTGCCGAGTTGGTGGACACCGAAAGGGCGCCGACGGGCGCGACTTCGCGTCCGGGCCAGCGGAACGGGCGGACAGTCCCAGCAGTCAAGCCCCGCTTCAGGACTGCTGAACCTGGATTCACTGGTCCAGTACGACTACGAACTCTCCATAGACGGCGAATCCGTAACCGAAGACGAGTGGAAGGCGCTGCTCGAAGCCAAGTCGCCTCTCGTGAAATTCCGCGGCGAATGGATGGAGATCGACCACCGGCAAATGTCCGAGACGCTTGAACTCTGGCGGAACCGGCAGGAGGGCGACGGCGTTGAATTCAGCCAGATGATCAAGGACATGGCTGAAGCCGACCCCGACACAGAGGAGTTTGTCTTCGATGACGTCCTGGGCGAAGTCCTCAAGGGATTGCGGAATCTGGAAAGCCTTGAGCCGATGGACAACCCTGCCGGAATGCGTGGCGACCTGCGAGCCTACCAGAAAGCCGGGCTTGCATGGCTGGCGAGGCAGGAACGGCTTGGATTGAATCCGTGCCTGGCCGATGACATGGGCCTCGGCAAGACCGTCCAGATGATCGCGTTGCTGCTTCATGAACGGCAGCACGAGGGAGCCACGCCGGGCTCCGGAAACCAGCCTACGCTGCTTGTCGCCCCTACCTCCGTGCTCAGCAACTGGAAAAAGGAAGTCGACAAGTTCGCGCCAAGCCTGAAATGCCACATTCATCATGGCCCGGACCGGGTTCGTGACCATGCTGAATTCGCCGAGTTTGTTTCGGGCCACGACCTGATCGTAACGTCTTTCAACTTGGCCCGCTCGGACAAGGAGACGCTCGGCGCCGTGCGATGGCGACGCATCGTGGTAGACGAGGCGCAAAACATCAAGAACCCGAAATCGGCGCAAGCCAAGGCGATCTTTGCACTTCCTGCGAACCACCGCATTGCCATGACGGGCACGCCGGTCGAGAACAGGTTGATGGATATGTGGTCCCTGTTCCGGTTTCTCAACCCGGGCTACCTCGGCACGGAAGCACAGTTCAGGCGCGCTTACGAACTTCCGATCCAACGGGAGAACGACCAGATCCGCACTCGACAACTGCAGCAGCTGGTTCAGCCATTCATCCTCCGTCGCTTGAAGTCCGACAAGTCCATCATCGACGATCTGCCTGACAAGGTCGAACAGAAGGTCTACTGCAACCTCACGAAGGAGCAGGCATCGCTTTACCAGGCCGTGGTCGAAGACGTGGAAGACAGAGTCGCGGAGTCTGAGGGCATGGCCCGACGTGGGCTGATTCTGTCAACGCTGATGAAGCTGAAGCAGGTCTGCAATCACCCTGCGCAATTCCTCCAGGACGAAAGCGCCTTTGACGAAGGTCGTTCGCACAAGCTGGCCCGCATGAACGAAATGATCGAGGAGGCCCTGCTGGAATCCGCCAGCCTTCTTGTCTTCACCCAGTTCACCGAAATCGGGGAGCGGTTGGAAACCCAGTTCCGGGAACGGCATTCCTGTCCCGTGCATTACCTGCATGGCGGCACCACCAGAAGACGGCGGGAGAAGATGATCGAGAGCTTTCAGGATCCGGATTCGCCGGCCGGGATCTTTGTTCTGTCGCTGCGGGCAGGCGGAGTCGGAATCACGCTTACGCAGGCAAACCATGTCTTTCATTTCGACCGCTGGTGGAACCCGGCGGTCGAGAATCAAGCCACGGATCGCGCGTACAGGATCGGCCAGCAGAAGACGGTGTTCGCACACAAGATGGTGACGTTGGGGACGCTTGAAGAACGCATCGACGAAATGATCGAATCGAAAAGGGCACTAGCCGAGAACATCGTCGGCACCGACGAGAACTGGCTGACGGAAATGGACAACGACTCCTTCCGGAAGCTGATTGCACTGAATCGCCAAGCCATCATGGAGACTTGACCATGGCCAAGATGACCCGGACCTGGTGGGGTGAAGTCTTTCTGGATGTCCTGGCAATGAGCATGGACGAAGGACGGCTCAAGCGCGGTCGGGCCTATTCCGGCCCGAACCGGTTGCTGAAGTTCTCAATCAACAAGGGCGTGGCCACGGCCACGTTGCGCGGCAACATCAATCACTATTTCGGTGTCTACGAGGAGCCTCGATACAAGGTAACCGTCAAGTTGAGACAGTTCACTTCGACCGACTGGAACAGGATCTCGGAGATGATTTCCAACAATGCCGCCTGTCTGTCCCAATTGCTCATGAACGAAATGCCGACGGCAATCGAGGATGCCCTTTCGGAGTCGGGCCAGACCCTGCTGCCGCGCTCGAAGAATGATCTCGTCAGCAAGTGCTCGTGTCCGGACTGGGCCTCGCCCTGCAAGCACGTTGCAGGCGTATACTACAAGATCGCATCGTTGCTTGATCGCGACCCGATGCTCCTGTTCGAACTGCGTGGCCTGGAATTTCCTGTGCTTCGCGAGAAGCTTGCAGGTTCACTCCTCGGGCAGGCTCTCATCGACGAACAGACCGACAAAGACGGATTCTACGAACTTCCCACCAAACGCTACACGGATCCGCAGGTAACGCCAGCAGCAGGCATTGACCTCAAATCATACTGGAGAGGTGATCATCCGCTGCCATCGGTTGACGCGTTGAGTGGGTCCCCGCCGACGCCTGCCGTTCTGGCCAAGAAGGGAGGCGATCACCCGGCGTTCTGGCACTTGGACCAGTCCTTCATTGGAGTGATGGAGGAGGTATGCGCCCGCGTCGTCCAGAAGAATCGTCTTTCCCTGTAGGCAATGCCGGAGACCGACCCCCCGCGCCTTGCGCTCGGCAAAGGCGCCGGAGCAGGCACGGCCAAACTGCGACACCGAAGTTGGGGCCGAGGCACATGATCCCAGAGAGCGGATGCCCCGATTGCCTGGTGTGCTTCGCTGGTGTCGTTGGAGCCTCGTGCCGTGAAAGCCGCTTGATTCACGGCCAAGTGCCCTGTCGATGACATCCACAGATCAATGCCACGCGAGGCGGGCACTTCCAGCACCTGATTGGCAAGAGTGATCGCTGGAAATCTGCGGCGTGGTCTTGCCAGTTGGACCAACGCTGACGGGCAACGATTTACGGTTGGGCCGAGTGCCGTATTACAGTGCCATCGTCCAGCCCTGATGCAATATTCCCGTGAATGACCGGCACGAGCAAGTGGAGTCGGATTTCAAATCCCGGCTGCACGACATTTGCGGAAAAGCTCCGTGTTCGTGCATTACAGTTCCCAGTTCGCAGAGCAATTCGACAGAAACTGGCTTGTAGACGGCGCTTACGACATGTAGAGCCCTGCATCCCGTGCATTTTCGGCAATGAACGGCAGGCCGACTTCGATCACGTCTGCCGGTCGTTCGGCCACCGGGCGCCAAACGGCAAGGCCCGATGCGATCTCCGGGGCGAGGTGGACGAAGCTCTCCAGTGTCATTGTGCCGTCGTAGCCAACTTCCTTCAATCCCTCGAAAGTGCCCTTCCAGTCCAGAGTCCCACGTCCGGGGACGCCGCGGTTGGACTCGGAGAGATGTACGTAGCCCAGGTGCTCGCCGGCATCGGCAAAACCCTGCGCCATGCTGACCTCCTCTACGTTCATGTGATACGTGTCGAGATGGACAAAGACATTCTCGGCACCTACGCGCTCGATCATCTCGACGCCTTGTTTGGCTGTGTTCAGAAGGTGGGTCTCATAGCGGTTGCAGGGTTCAATCCCGAGTTTCATGTTCAGGTCACGCGCCTTGCCGGAAACCCTTTCGATCAGGCGGCAGATCGCGTCGAGTTCCGCCGTGGTCACCGGTGCTCCCGAGCGCTTGCCTATCGTTCCATAGGTTACACCGGAGAGCGCCCCGGCTCCGGCATCGCGAGCTACCCTCAGGGCGAAACCCAGGTAATCCGCAACTTCGTCAGGTCGGGTCAACACATCCATTTCGGCGGGCAGGCCCAGCGAGCAGACGATTTCGACCCCGCTGCGCTCCGCGGCACGACGGGTGCCGACACTGTCGTAGTTCTGCGGATCCAGAAGCGGCGTTTCGATTACGCTAACCCCAAGAGCGGTGATCGGCGGCAAGAGTGCGTCCGCTTCTTCGGGGTTCCAAAGCGGGGTGAAGGCGAGACCGTGCAATCCTAGCCTTGGCATGAGGACACCCTAGCCATGGGCACCAACGATATAGGACACGACCTCTGCCATGTCCGTATCGTCGCGCTTGAGATCGGCGATCACGTTGCCCCGACGCAATACGACGATCCGTTCGCAAGCATCAAAGACGTCGTTCAGGCGGTGGCTGATCAGGATTGTGGCAATGCCCTCGGTGCGCATCTGGTCGATGAGCTTCAGCACGCTTTCGACCTCGCGCACCGCCAGCGCCGCCGTGGGTTCGTCCATGATCACCAGCTTGGGCTTGAAGGTCAGCGCACGTGCTATGGCGATGGTCTGCTGCTGTCCGCCCGAAAGCATGCCGACTGGAATATGCACGGAAGGCACATGCACGCCCAGTTGGTCGAGCATTTCCTGCGCTTGCCTGTCGATCTTTTTCTTGTCCACGAAGGATGGGATAAGGCCAAACATCCGCTTTGTCGGTTCGCGTCCAAGAAAGATGTTGTTGGCCACGTCCTGCTGCGAGGCAAGGGCGAGGTCCTGATAGATCATCTCTATCCCCATCTCGCGCCGCTCGCCCGGATCCAGATGGGTGACGTCAGTGCCATCGAAACTGACATGCCCCTTGTCGGTGGAATAGACCCCGGTGATCGACTTCATCAGCGTCGACTTGCCCGCGCCGTTGTCGCCGACCAAACCGAGGACCTCACCGGCATCGACGGTCAGGTCGACCCCGTGCAGCACCTGCACTGCCCCAAAGCTCTTTTCGACTCCGGTGAGTTCGAGAAGGCTCATTGCAAAGACCTCCCCCTTGTCCGAATCTGGTCGAGCCAGACCGCTGCAATCAGAACCGCGCCTATGGCCATCTGCTGGTAATAGGCCTGCACGGCCATCAGGTTCAGCCCGTTCTGCAGCACGCCCATGATCAGCGCCCCGATCATGGTGCCGAGAATTGACCCCCTTCCGCCGAACAGGTTTGTGCCGCCGATGATTGCTGCCGTGATGGCCAGAAGTTCATAATTCAGCCCTGCCGTGGGGTCTCCTGTATTGACCCGCGCCGTGAATATCAGCCCGGCAATTCCGGCCATCAAACCCGAAATCGTGTAGAGCATCATCCTTTGGCGACGCACATTTATTCCAGTGGCGCGCGCCGAATTTTCGTTGTCACCCAAGGCCAGGGTATGATGACCGAAGGGTGTGTGAGCCAAGATGTAGTGTGCCACCAGTGCCACGGCGATCAGTATGAAGACCGGTGTCGGTATGCCCCAGGGACGAGCCTGACCGAGGAACAGGATCTCGGGCGGCAGGCCATAGATTCCGCGTCCGTCCGAGATTATCAGTGCCAAGCCGCGGGCAACGCCCAGCATGCCCAGCGTGACGATGAAGGCGGGCACATGCCCGCGAGTGACGATGAATCCGTTCACCGCCCCCGCTGCAGCCCCCGCGCCAAGCGACCCGATGATCGCGAAATACCACGGCCATTCCAGTGTCACGACAAGTGCCGCCCCGCTGACAGAGGCGAGACCCAGCACCGAGCCCAGGGACAGGTCGATCCCGGCGGCGCTGATCACGTAAGTCGCGCCGATGGCGAGAATGCCAAAGGTCGCCGAGGCCAGGATAATGTTAAAGAAGTTGTTCGCGGTCAGGAAGACCCGCACGCCAGAGCCGGTGACCGGCGAAAGGATCGCCATGACCACGGCCAGCCCGATAAGGACAGCAAGAGATTCAGGTCGCACATGGGTCCGTTCCAGGAGTTTCAGCATTTGCGCCGCCCGAAGATTGACGGCCCGGCAATGCCGGGCCGCCGCGTTGGTCTACTTGACGTATTCCAGCATCGGGTCGGTGCCGGCATCCAGGATTTCCTTGGTCAGTACCATCGTGGGCACAAAGATCCAGTCTTCGTGGTCACCGCCAGCCTTGACCATCTCGACCGCCTGTTTACCGACCAGATAGGGCAGCTGTGCCACCGAGGCATTCAACCGGCCGGCCTTGATGGACTTGACCGCGTCGGAGTTGCCATCGACGCCGATCACGATTACGTCGCCGCCCTTGCCCGCGGCATAGACGGTTTCCACGGCACCCAGCGCCATGCCGTCGTTGGCGGCGAAGATGGCGACCAGATCGGGATGCGAAGTCAGGATGTCATTGGTTATGTTGGCCGCCTTGCCGCGATCCCAGTCACCGGGCAGCGAGGCGACGACTTCCAGGCCCGGGGCCAGTTCGGCCAGCGTGTCGGCAAAGCCACTGGCCCGCTTCTGGCCGGTGATGTTTCCCGAAAGGCCTTCGATCACCAGAACAGGGCCGGTCGCGTCTGCGCCCAGCTGGCTGACCAGCCATTCAGCACCCTGACCACCGGCGGCAACGTTGTCCGAACCGATCGAAAAGGCAATTTCTACGCCGGCATCTGCCGCGATCTTGTGGTCGAGGTTGCCGTCGAGGTCGACGACCGGAATGCCCATCTCGTTGGCGCGCTTGAGGCACGGCAGAAGGATGGTCGAGTTGATCGCGGCCGTGATCATTGCGTCTGGTTGACGCTCCAGCATCGTGTTGCAAACGTTGAGCTGGGGCTCGGCTGCCTGGTCGCTTTCGACTGCCTGCAGGTAATAGTCTACACCGGCGGCCTCGGCACCCTCACGAACGCCAAGTTCCATCGCCCCCCAAAACGGGTTGGCCAACGTCTTCATCAGGACGCCATAGGTTTCGGCGTGCACTGGTAGCGCAATCAGCGTGGCGACAGCCGCGGCAGCGAGTTTCTTATGCATTTGATTCCTCCACTTGTTTGAGCCTCATTCAATCATTGCAGTCATACGGTTCCTCCCTATGACCGGGTGGTTCTCGAGGCCGGATCGGACTTGCAACTGTCCCCCGCATGCTGATGGTGTCAAGGCTGCAACATGACGGAAGGCAACTCCATGCCCTTGGGTGACTTCGTATCAGACACTTGGAAATGCATTCAAGGGGAGCGCTTTCGCGCACCTCCGCCAATTCATCGAGCGAGGACCGGCTTGTCCTGGTACCCTGCGCCAACTACCCCTTGACGGCACCAGCGGTCAGCCCTGACACGATTTGTCTATGGAAGACCAGCACAAACAGTGGTGCGGTTATGGAGACCGCGGCGGCAATGGCCTGGACTTCGTCCGATGCCGTGGTCTCTCGATTGAACATGTTGGCGATGGCGGGCACCATGGTCATGTTCTGGGCATCCTGAAGCAGCGACGCCACAAGAAAATCAATGTAGGCCAAAAGGAAACTGAATAGCCCCGTGGTGATCACGCCGGGCCACATGACCGGCAGGATGACTCGCCGGAAAGCACCGAAATGCGAACACCCGTCAACCCGTGCTGCTTCATCCAGCTCGGCAGGGATGTTCAGAAAGAACGATCGCAGCATCCAGATCGTGAACGGCTGATTGATGGCAACAAGAACGGCGATGATCGCCCAAGGTTTGCCGTAGAACGTCGGGGCCGCGTCGCCGAAGATCGGGGCGAGCCATTCCGCCGACGTGATGAAATACGGCAAGTAGCCCGATACCAGAACCGAATGCGGAAGGGCCCGGAACACCAGCGCGACGACCAGCAGCCAGAAAGCTATGGCGGAATCCGACCGCGCGAGGCCGTAGCCCGCAAGTGTTCCGACGGTCAGGGAAACCATCACGACGCCTGTCGTCACAATCATCGAATTGGCGAAGTCGCGAGTGAAGCCCCGGTCGATCCAGACAGCTTCGTAGTGCCCCGTCGTCAAGCCCAGAATGTTGGTTCCAAGCGGGCCTAGCAGCGGGTTCAGCACGGCCAGTGCAGCGGGCAGCACGACAACCAGCAATGCCAGCGAGGCAAGGGCATAGACTCCGCCGCCTATCAGCCACGGAAATCCGGCTCGGCCATCGGGCGCGTATTCGGCGACCTTGCCGGGCAGCCAAAGGATCGCCTACCGGACCAGTATCCAGGCAAGCGCGAGACCCAAGAGGATGTCGATGATTGACAGTCACCCGATGTTGGCACGCGTGTGCGGCCCGAAGATCACTCGGACCGGGTTTGAATCAAAGGCGTCAACGGGGGTCTTGAAACTCATGACCGCGATCCAGATGATCGGGAATGCCGCAACGAAGCACCAGAACGCCAGGAACCCATTCGAAAGGGCTTTCAAGCTCATCGGCTGGCGCTGGGCTGAGCTCGATATTACGCTAGCCTCCCCTCTGCTCGCGTCAGACCCGGCGCAGCGGAATACCAAGCAAGACCGCGATCCCGATCATCGTCAGGATCGCGCTGGCCGATGCCCGGCTGATCGCGCGTGCGCCGGTGCCGTCCTGCAGCAGGAATTCGTAGGTCAGCCATTGCAGCGAAGTGACGTGGGCCGAGGCAGAAAAGCCGACAGTTTCCTCAAACACCCGGTAGGCGTCCATCAGGTGGATAAGCGTCAGGAAAATCACAAGCGGCATAAGATGCGGAATGATAACATATCGCAGCCGTTGCCATCGCGATGCGCCATCAATGATTGCCGCTTCCACTGCGTCATCGACCCTGCCAAGGACGTTGCCATGTAAGTGACAGGTTGAAACCGTCGGATTCCGCCGTCGGCCCCTTGATTTGCGAGGGATTCCTGTTTGAATCCCAAATGAAGATCCGTCTAGCAATTCACAGTATCTAATTCCGCAACATGTCCGCTCAAAGCGAATACCGCCGACCGGGCAAGGTCGGCGGCGTTCCTTGAGCTTAGCGACAAGCGCCAGAAATCACTGTTCACCTTCGGCGATGTAATCCTGATAGAACTTGACCATTTCGTCGGAGACACTTCCGACACTCGCTGCGGCTGCGGCAACTGCTTCATAGGGAACAAAACCGACCGGTTTGCCAAATGCCTTCTCGTGCGCGGCGATAAATTCTGGATCGTTCGGTAGGGCTTCCCAGCCGGCTTTCACGGCGTTGAAGGCCTCATCAGGTGTGCCTTCAGGCATCCAGACCGAGAGCCCCATCGCGGTCAGCAGGTTGAGAGTCTTGTATGCCTCCCAATACTCGCCAGACGGATTTGTTCCATGCATTTGCTGGTGAAGCTCGACCAAGGTGGGCACACCCAGTTCTTCGAGTTGGCTCGCCCGCGGCAATACGTTGCCGTCGGCATCGGTATTGGAATACTCGACCCACAACATACCCGGGCCCTGTTCGACAAGCGCTTCGCCGACCGTCGCCGAGTACGAGCCGAAATTTGTGCCGATCAGGCTGATCTCACCAGACAGGAAGGCAGGGAATTGCTTTGCCTGACCGCGATAGCCCGGAATGTATATGTATTCGATGCCAAGGATGTCGAGCCCGAGGCGCTGACGAAGATCGAGCGTCGAAGACGGGGCAAGCCCTGCCACGACGAGCGGCTGTGATCCCTGACCAGCTGTGGTGCGGTCGCCGTCAATCATGATATTCTTGTTCACGACCGCAGTGTTGATCGCGGATTCGCCGCCTACGGCACGCATTTTCGAATAGTCGAAGCGAACGCCTTCCCGACGGGTCATCTGTGCAACTGACAGCCACGGCGCGCAGAGGATTTCCGAACCGTCATTCGGCATCTCGTTCCCGGCGTAGTTGTTGGCCTTAAGGCCACCGGCGCCTGACATGTTGTTGATGATGATATCCGGATTACCGGGGATGGTTCGGGATAGGTGTGGCACGACCACGCGGAAGAATGCATCAGTCCCGCCACCAGGCGCATAGGGTACAACGCAAGTGATCGTCTTGCCGGCATAGAAGTCATCAGTTAAAGCCGCCGTTCCCCACATCGCGGTGACAGCAGTCGCTGCCACGAGAGTCTTTCTGAACAGTTTCATGGTCAATTCTCCTTTTTTGGACCATTTTCGGTTTATTCCTCTACTTGTTTCTGCCTGCAGATCTTGTGCCTCTAATTTAGAACAATTTGTCAATGAACGGCCGTTGGAACGGGATGTGCATCGTCCAATCGTAGAACGCCGTGATGAACATGAAGATGAACGCGGCGTAGGCCGCCGCCAACCAAAGCGGTCGCTTGCCCCAGAAAATTAGGTAAGCGAAGACCAATGCGGAAATGGCAAACTTCTGACCGATCAGCCAACATCCGAAGACCGTAATCGCGACCCAAAGGATGAAGGTCAAGCCTCGCTGCATGTCTCCGTCCGTCATTGAGTCTCGCCATGTCGTAGCGAAACTACTCTCCGCAATTGAAAGGCGGGCCGCCTTCAAGTCGGACCAGAGACTTGCTGCCAAAAGCAGCAAGGCCGCGGTGCAGACCGCAATCGGGTATTGCCGGTTGGTAGGATGGAAGTCGACGGCAAGGACTGCTGCGGCTGCGAAGAACACCACGAAGAACGTCGCCAGCATGATGGCGATGATCGGGTTACGTTCGCCCCCTTCAATGGAGAGCTTGGCACTCAGATTTGGATCATCCACTGGTTTGCTCCGTTTCCGCCTTAGAAGACCCGAAGCGGTGCCAACAATTGTGATGACTATGATTATCCCAATGATCCACGACGGCGTACGTTCTAGCCAACCGAGTGTTCCGTAGATCCTGTTCGAGATCACCAGCGAATTTTCCATGTTGGGCCCAAGCACCAACGCGATAATCAATGGCGGACGGGGCCAGCCCGAACGCTTCATGAACAGCCCCAAGGCGCCCATTGACAGCATCAGGATCAAGTCACCCATCGACTGCGCACCAAGCCAAGACCCCATAAAGACAAACATGATGACCAACGGCACGAGCAAGTGTCCGTCGATGAAAATCGCCCTTGCAACCTGACGCCCAAGGACCATCAAAAGCATGGCCGAAACGATATTTGCGATGATCAGCGTCCAAACCATCGCGTACGTGATATCAAGCTCGGTCGTCAGCATCTGCATACCTGGGCGTAGCCCTTGGATGAGCAATGCGCCCAGCAAGATCGACATCGCAAAATCGCCGGGAATGCCGAATGTCAGTGTCGGGATCAACGCTCCGCCGCGCTGCGCATTGTTGGCGCTCTCAGGCGCGATGACGCCACGGATGTCGCCACGGCCGAACTCGGATTTCCCCCTGGTTGTTTGCACCGCCATTCCATAGGCAGCCCAGTCCACGATGGACGCGCCCAGGCCCGGAAGCATGCCGATGTAGACACCCAGCGTAGAGCTCTTGATCACCAACCACCAGTTAGCGAAGGCATCCTTGATCCCCTGCAACATGCCGCCACCCTTGGATTGGTCGGACCTCACACGACTGATCGAGGTGTTCTTTGTAGCCAGTTCCAAAAGTTCTGGGATGGCGAAGAGTCCCAGGACCACGCCCACCAACGGCGGGGTGTTCAGCATGTACTCAATGCCAAAATAGTATCTGGGTTGTCCGTTGAAAGTGCCTTCGCCGATCGTGCCCAGCATCATGCCAAAAAGTCCGATGACCAATCCCTTTGCGACCGAATTGCCAGAAAGGGACCCCACCATCGCAATCCCGAGAAGCGAAAGCATGAAGTATTCTGGGGTCGAGAATGTGGTGAGCAGTGGCTTGATCAACGGCATCGAAAGCGTCAGAACTACCGCCCCGAAAATGCCGCCCAAAGCCGAACACGTATAGGCTGCGCCAAGAGCCCTGTTCGCCTGACCTTTTTGTGCCAGAGGATAGCCATCCATCACTGTGGCTTGGCTGGCTGCCGTTCCTGGTATTCCCAGCATCACTGAGGCAATCGTGTCGCTGGTTGTCGTTACCGCAAACATTCCGAGCATAAGTGCGAAGGCCGAGACCGGTTCCATGGTGTAGGTGAACGGGAGCAACAAGATCAGGCCCGTGATCCCGCCGACACCCGGCAATGCCCCGAGCCAGACGCCCAGGAAAATGCCCAATCCAAGATAGCCAATAGCCGGCCAGCTAAAAACATGCATCAATCCGGAGAGCAGCGCCTCGAATATCACGACAGGTTCTCTCCCGTTTGCTTAGAGATTGTGCTGTGGATCACACCCGCCACCTCCAATCATTCAGGATTTCTCCGGCGGCGTTGTGTCCCGGGATGGCGGAGACGGCTCTGCCCGGATGGGTGGAGGCGCCGCAATGAAAGAGATTTTCTACAAGGCTTCGATAGTCGGCAGAGCGCGAAACCGGCTGCATGAAGAAGATCTGGTCCAGTGTCAGCTCGCCGTGCTGACTGATGCCGCCAGGCATGTTGATATCGGATTCGATATCCTTGGGTGTAATCAGCTTGTGGTCAACCACGCTATCGGAGAAATCTGGCGCGAAACGATCCATGACGCGCGACCGGCACCCCTTGACCTCGTCTAAGGAGTCCTCAGGCAGGTGGCGTTCGTCCACCAAGTCGAGGAAGGTGCGCTTGACATTGACGTTTGAGATGACGCGCGACGCGTGGATATCCTCGCCAGAGCGCAGCCGTACGCCATAAGTCTTGCCGTCACGGACCAACACTTCGTCCACCCACGCATCGCATTGGACTTCCATCCCGTGCGCCTCGCCGGACTTGCGGGTCGCCTCGGCAATCGAACCCATCCCGCCCTTGCAGAAGCTCATGCCGACTTGGCCGATCAGGTGTGTGACCAAATTGAAGGCCGTACCGGGGGAATAGGGGCCGACATTACCGCCGATGGTCGCCCAGAACATGAACTTCGCCCTGACAAGGTCGTTCTCAAACCATTGGCTGACATAGTCATGCGCACTCATCGAAAGGGCATGCAGCAAATTGTAGAATTCGTTTTCCGTGTTCCGATAACGCCAGGCAAACGCCAGTGTTTTCATGATCCCGGCTGGGTCTATACGAATCGGATTAGTGGGAGATTCCAGTTGCAGCTTGCGCAGGATCTCGATGGTCGATTGCAGGCGTGCGAAGAACCGGGGGTAGTTCTCGGCGTCGTTCTTTGAAGACCGTGCGATCTGTTCACGGGTTTTTGCTGGGTCTTTCGAATAGACAATGCCGTCATCCTCGGTCGGGTTGAAGACATTGGGCTGCGGGTAGTATTCCAACCCGAATTTCACCAGTTCCAATTCTTCGGTCACCTTGGGATGCAGATGCCCCATGATGAAAGAGTAGGTCGTGGCACGGAAGCCGGGAGAGAACTCTTCTGTGACGCTCGCCCCGCCCACAAAGGGCTTTTGCTCCAGACCGAGGGTCTTCTTACCGGCACGAGACAAGTAAGCTCCGCAGGTCATGCCGCAATGGCCACCACCGATGACTAAAGCGACATGCTTCCGCATCACGCTCCCTTCAGTTCCGCTTTGCGCTTTTTGACGAAGGAGGCGGATACTTTTTTTGCGGTCTTCAGAAGTCATCAAGAGCGTCGACAGGTCGTCACTCGCGCCCAAGGTTTCTTCGAAGGTCTGCAAGGCGGAGCGGTTGATGGTCTGCTTGCTGGCTATGACAGCCAATGGCGCGCTGATTTCGATTTCGCCCGCGACTTCAAGAGCTGTGGCACCTGTTGTACCTGCCGGGACAACAGGGCACAGTTCATTGAGCACCATCGACTCCTCCGCGCCGATGGGCCGTCCGGTGAAGGCAAGTTCTTTCGCGTGCCGCTCCCCGATGGCGCGGGTTTCCGACAACATCAGATCGGTCAGCGCATTCCGCGACTCCGTTCGGGCGAAGCGGTTGATGCCCACTCCTTCTTCCGTCGAAACCGTGATTGGCGCCTGGTTAGGCATGGTGTCAGCCGATCATTGCGATTGTGTCGTCGGTGGCCTTCACGTCACCGAATGACTGGGAAGACGAGGTCAATCCAGCCAGATGGTCATCGTCATACCGCGCTGCGGCGGCGTCCTCGACCATCAAGACCTTGTAGTCGAGCATCATGGCATCCCCCGCCGTCGAATCGCTGCACATATTGGTGGCGGTCCCGGCATCGATCAAGTTCTTGATCCTCAACTCTTGCAGGATGTCGTGCAAATCGGAGGCACCGACAATGAACGGCGAGAACCGGCTTTTAGCGCAGATCTTGTCTTCGGGCTTCACCTTCAGATCAGGATAGATTTCATGCCCTTCATTACCGGGGCTGAGCTTGGTCAGATGGTTCTGGACCTTTGCTTCGGTAAAGAAATACTTGCGATAGATCGGCCACTGGCTGGGTTCGCACTCTTTCTCGGCGCATTTCATGACCACCCCAATCACCGACACGTCCTTGTCACGGCAGGCTGCAGCGATGCGTTTGACGTATGGCACGATGGAAATCGCAGTATTGACCTCGGCAACATAGAAGTTCTGCATGTCGATGACCACGAAGGCCGTTTTCGCGGCCTCGAACTTGTCAAATGCTTCAAGCTTACCCTGCTTCGCCATGATCCGCCCGATCACGTATTCGGGAATGCGCACATCATGCGGCATGAAAATTTCTCCCTGAATTCATCAAACGGGGATTCGCACGCCCCCATTTCTGCCCACTATGTGCCCACTAAACGGGCAAAGCAACAGTTTTGTCGGGCCTAATTCTCATTGGGCATATGGATAGGCACGCCGTCGACGAAGCAATCGCCATCGGTCACTTCTTGGATTACGACGCGTAACCGTTCGGATTTGGCATCAACTGTGTCGATCTCCGCATCTGAAAGCCGCTTGATCATCTCGTTCAAGCGATCTTCGATGTCGGGCACTATATCTCCATTTCAGCGGTGCGATTCTCCGTTGAATTTGCTGAAATTGCAGGCACTTGCAATTTCTGCTTGCGATCCTGCCCAATTTCTGCCCACTAGTACATCAGAAGTCACGAAGAGGTCCGCTATCAGTGTAGTGCGCTCAAGGGAGACTGCGAATGTCCATCAAGACACTCGAAGACAAGATCAATCCCATCGGCAATTCGGTCGACATGACACGACACGCACGGTCCGGTCCCTATCAGTGCCACTGCAAGGCAGAGCTTACCAATTGGCGCGACCAACAGGCTGCCTTGCGCCACGGTGCTGTTCTGTTCGATCAGTCCTATCACGTGACCGACCACTATATCGATGGCCTGACGTGAAGCGCCTTATGGAAGACCTCGCCGTCAACACGATGAAGAGTTTCCGCGAATGGCTGGGCGCTGACAGCTTCATGGCTGGCCTGTCGCTTGGCGGGTCAATGGTCAGCGACAATGCCGAGGACTATTACCTGACGCCCTATGACCTCGGCTATGGCCATATCGTGAAATTCGATCGCGAAATCATCGGGCGCGCTGCATTGGATGCAATGGCCGAAAAACCATATCGCCAGAAGCGTACTCTACGCAGGGCGACGGATGACGTGGTCAAGTTGTTCGCCTCGCAGCCCGGGGATCGCGATCGGTACAAGTTCATAGACATGCCGGCCTCGCACTTCGCGACCTGCCCGCATAACCTGGCTACGAAAGACGACAAGCCTGTCGGAATTTCGCACTACCCGGTCTACACGTCCAATGTGCGAAGCTGGATCTCGCTGGCGCTGCTTGACGAGGATGTAGTCGCGTCTGGTTCAGAGGTTAGCCTTACCAGTGGTGAGCCCGACGGCGGCAGCGGAAAACCCGCTGTTGAACGCCACACCCAGACCGACGTTGCCTGCTTAGTTGAGCCATGCCCGATGAGTGTTGCCGCACGGAAAGACTACAAGAAACAACCTCTGTCGGCGACCTTGTGCCGCCGGGTTCAGATTTGGGAGAAAGCCATGAAACTACGGACTCACGCCTTTCAGAAAAACGCATGGTATGCCGCCGCGATGGCCGAGGAGGTTACCCGCGAGCCAATGCGCCGGATCATCCTGAACGATCCGGTTGTCTTATTCCGCACAAGGGACGGTGAGGCAGTCGCGCTGGAGGACCGCTGCTGCCATCGCCTCGCCCCGCTCTCGGCGGGCCGGTTGCTCGACGACACAATCGAATGCCCCTATCACGGGCTGTGCTTCGACAAGAAGGGTGCCTGCACCCATATTCCCGGTCAGGTGGAAGTGCCGGAACATGCAAAGGTCCGCGCCTATGCGGTGATCGAACGCTATGGCATGATCTGGATCTGGGGTGGTGAGGAGTCGGAAGCGGATGAAAGCAGTGTGCCTGACTGGCGCTGGGTCGAGGATGACGGCTGGACCACGAAAGGCGGCTATTTCAACATCCCCTGCCACTACATGATGTCGGTCGATAACCTGATGGACCTTTCCCACGTGGGCTACGTCCACAAGACGACCATCGGTTCGGCTTTGGATGGGGAGGAGGCCGAAATCGACACGTTTGCAACAGATGAACACGTAACCGTCCGGCGCTGGACGCGGAACCGCCCGCCGCCGCCTGCCTATGCTGCGAAATACGGGATCGAAGGGCAAGTTGACCGTTGGCAGATCATCGAGTTCCGCGCACCTTGCCATATGCGCACGTTCAAAGGGATGGGGCCGGATATGTATGGCGCGGACGGGTTTGAGTTCATCTCGGCTGAGGCGGATGCGCCCGACCATGCGAAAACAGTCAGCCGCGGCAATACCTGCATCACTCCGGAAACCGAGACCAGCTGCCACTACTTCACGATGCATTGCTATCGCGGCCATTTGGATGAGGAACAGTTGAACCAGATCTGGGATTCCACGGTGGAGACGCTCAACCAGGATGTCGTGATCCTGACCCAGACGCAGGAAAACATCGGATACAATCCGGACGCGGACCTCGTGTTCATTCATGTCGATGAAGGTGTCGAAAAGGCCCGCCAGCTTGCACGGATGGCTGTGAAGAAGGAGCAGGAAGCATGAAGGTCACGACACTTCACCCGGCCTTCGGATTGAAGATCGAAGACGTTAACGTCAAGAGCCTGTCGCATGCCGAGAGGGACGAGATCATCAAAGCCGGCAACACCGCAGGGATCGTCCACATTCCGGGCCAGTCCCTGAGCGAACAAGAGCAACTGGACTTCACCTCCATCTTTGGCCGAATCCGGATACTCCGCGTGAACCGAGCCCGGGATTCCAAACGCCCGCCAGGGATTGTCGAGATCTCCAACATTGATGCCGAAGGCAAAATCGTGCCGCCCTCGAACGACATGCTCCGCTTTTCCAAAGGGAACATGATGTGGCATTCGGACTATTCCTACACGGCGGACTGGGCGGCACAGTCCATCCTTTATGCGCTGGAAGCAGTGAGAAAAGGCGGCGAAACCGAATGGGCCAGTACTGAGGCTGCCTATGATGCCCTGCCGCAGACCGAAAAAGACCGGCTGGGCATGCTGACTGCAACCCATGACCGGTTCCACTCCCGCATCAAGAGCGGTTTCACCGATTTCACCGAAGAAGATTACAAGCTGACGCCACCCGTACCGCATCCGTTGGTTACAACCCATCCGGTGACGGGGAGGAAATCCCTTCTGCTCGGCAGTCATGTCAGCGCCATCGATGGGATGACCGAGGCTGAGGCCGAGGCGCTGGTGGCGGAGTTGACCGAATTTTGCGAGCAGCCGCAATTCGTCTACGCGCATAGCTGGACACCCGGTGACATCATCGTCTGGGACAACCGCTCAACCTTGCATAGGGGCCGCCCGGCAAACCCGACCGAACGCCGGGTGATGCGAAGAACTGCGGTCTTCAGCCCGGGTGTCGAAGGGCCGGAAGTACAGGTGGCTGGCGCGTGAGCGAATCCATGTCGTTTGGTGTCACGCTTCTCGGCACCGGCACACCCGCCCCGGACCCGAATCGTGCCGGGGCGTCCTATCTGTTCCGCGTCGGCGACTTCCGATTCATGATCGATTGTGGCCCTGGCGCTTTACTGCGTCTGGGTCAGGCGGGCGCGAACGCCGCCGAAATCGACCACCTGTTCATTACCCACTTTCATCTGGACCACTGGGCCGATCTTGGACCGTTTCTAGTCCGCCGCTGGATTGGGGGAAACCGCACGCCGCTGAACCTGCTTGGTCCGGCTGGTCTGCAGAACCTTGTCGACAATATTCTGGTCCTTCATCGACAAGACATTGATTACCGTCGCAAAATACGGACTGAACCGGTCGAGCCACCCAAGATCTACGTGACCGAAATTGAAGAAGGGTTTGTGTTCGAGCATCAGGGGCTGACTGTCGCCCCGTTTGACGTGACGCATTATCCCATCGAGCAACCCTTCGGCTATCGCGTAGAGGCGGCGGGTCACAAGATCGTCCTATCCGGCGATACATGTCCGAATGAAAACCTGATTCAGAATGCGCAGAATGCCGATGTTCTGATCCATGAGTGCGTCGAATACGGCGTGTGGACCGCAACAGACATCAGGAGCGATCACATGCAGTATGCGCATACGCCGCCGGAAGAGCTTGGCCGGATAGCAGCGAAGGCCCAAGCGCGACTTTGTGTGACGACGCACATGTTGTCCGCCTCAGTGCCTGCGAACCTGCACCAGCAGATACGCCGGCATTTTGCCGGCCCGATTGCGATCGGTCAGGACCTATTGACGCTTTAGTGTGGGACATTGATAGGTCCGGATCCTGGCGGTTTCCTTGTCGACGCTTCGCATTAGGCACCGGAGTATTGGCGGCATGTTCTCGTCGAGGACCGAGGCCCGAGTTGGTGTGAGCGTGCGCCAGTGAATGAATTGGAAGTGGCCAATGGAGGAGAGCACCGCCTATCTTGTGCGCGAGATAGGCGGTGCTCTCCTTTGACGCAGTTCATCCAATGCACATCACGCCCAGACACGCCGGCAGGGCGTGGCGTCAAGTCGGAGTGCGGTTGGTGTGCTTGATCCGGCGGAGGGCGCAAATCGTCGCCGTGCCGGAGACGCATTCCAACTCGAAGACACGTCGGATCAGCAAGTCTTCGAGGTCGGCAACATCGCGGACAAGCAGGTGCAGCAGGTAGTCCCGCTCCCCCGAGATGGAGTAGGCGTCATCGCACATTACACACGCACGGCCGCAGGCCGGTTTGAAGGGATTTGGCAGAGGAAATCACTAGTGTCCCTACGTTAATCGAATAGTTTCAACTGGTTATTGGGATGGGGCTGTGACTTTTGCAGCGGGATCGCGCTAAGCAGTTGATCCAAAGGTGTTTTCTCGAACGGCGTCACGCTCAGGATCTGCAGGATTGTGTGGAGGCTCATGGCCAGCCCGAGGCGCCTGCGAATGATCGCCACGAAGACATAAACGGAGACGGCGATCCAGATCTGGCTCCTCACGGCGTTCTCCGAGGTGCCGAAGAACGACTTGATTCTCAGGTTTTTCTTGACCCACTTGAAAAAAGTTCAACCCGCCATCTCGAACGGTACAGTTCGGCGATGGTCAGGGGCGGCAGGATGAAGTCGTTGGTCAGGAACACTAGGGTCCTTTCGGTTTCCCTGTCGACGTATTTGATGCGGCGCAGCTTGTCGGGATAGTGCTTCGGCGTCGTGACGCCGTCCGGCACCACGGTCTGGTCACAGATGATCCCGGTCGTGCGGTCGACCTTCCTCGAGTAGAGGCGCCTGAGCTTCGTGTTGCTCTTCGCCCGCAGCACGAAGCGCGCCGAATTGAGATGCAGCGTGTGCAGGCGGGCGAAGTCGAGATAGGCGCGGTCCATGATGTAGAAGGCTCCCGGCTCCGGGGCCATGATGTCCAGGATGTTGACATCGTGGAGCTTTCCCTCGGTGACGTGAATGAATGCCGGAATGTTTCCGCGCAAGTCGAGGAGCGTGTGCAGCTTGACGGCCGCCTTGGTCTTGCGGAACCGCGCCCAGGGAAAGAGCGACAGGCACAGGTCGATCGTGGAGGAATCGAGCGCGTAGACCGTGCCGTCGAGATCGAGCCCGTGGTCCTCCTCGTGATGCAGGCGCCTTGCGGCATGGATCAGGTGCTGCGTGAACGCTGCGTAGAGCCTCCAGTCCCTGACGTTGTTGGCATTGGAAAGCGTGTTTCTCGCCACGCCGCCGCGGATGCCCATGTGATAGAGCTTGCCTGCTTGGGCGCGCAGGCAGGTCTCGATGTCACGCAGGCTCGAACGGTAGGTCAGCTGTGCAAACGCCATGCACCGGTACTGGTCGCTGCAGGGGAACGACTTGATCTTGCGATTGCCGTTGTACTGGTCGACGACGCGGTGGAACCTGTGCCACGGAAGTTGATCCATGACCTGGGCGAAAACGAGCTTTCCAGTGTACATGGCCAGACTCCGTTCTGATGGGGTCGAACGGCGTGGCGGTATGGCTCGCTCAGGTGGCGTTCAAGTCGGAAACGCGGAAAATGAGGAATTGTTGACTTGAAAACAATGCATTAAGGCATGTCCCGATCAAAACGTTGGGACACTTGTGAGAGGAAATGAAAGAGTGACGATCAAGATTCCGGCAACCGCATTCGATGGCCTCGTGAAATGGATGGTACGCGGGCCTTGGCCTGAGCACTTCGAAGACGCGATAGACGATCATCTGCATGCCTATTGTGACCTGCATGATCTCGATACGTTCGAAGAAATGGCTGACAAAATCGGCCAGCATTGGGTCTCTGTCCTGAATGAGATGGCCATGAATGACTTCCTCAGCCGGGACACCGAAGATGGCAATGTGGTTGATCTTTATCTCAAGCGCCGCGGCTGGAACGAAAAAGCCATTCCCAAAGCCTACCTGAAAGCCATCCGAGGCTCGGTGATGAGCCTCTATGAGGTCAGCGAGATTCGT